>DIVX01000168.1 GCA_002422505.1 Desulfovibrio sp. UBA6121 | reverse complement strand
GCCCAAGCCCACCGGCTGCGTGTAAGCCTTCGTTCCAGTGAATGCAAAGAGGCGGGAGCTTATGCCCCCGCCTCTTTTTTTTCGCCCGCCGCCCGCCAGAACTCGGCAGGCGACGGCCACGCGTCGATGGAGTGCGTTGCTACTTCGTCTCGGGTTCGACCATGCGGATGGCGCAGAACTTGCCGCACATGCCGCATTCCTTGCCGTGTTCCGTGCCTTGCGAACGCTGACGCACCAGGCAGGGGTCCAGGGCCGCGTCGGCCATGCCTTTCCAGTCAAGCTTCAGCCGGGCCTCGCACATGGCGGCCTCCCGCTGGGTCGCCCAGGGGCGGCCAAGGGCCGTTTCGCCCGCCTGCGCGGCAATGCGCGAGGCCAGCACACCCTCGTGCACGTCCTTGGCATCGGGCAGGCACAGGTGTTCCGCCGGGGTGAGATAGCACAGGAAGTCTGCGCCATACTGGGCGGCCAGCGCTCCGCCTATGGCTCCGGCGATGTGGTCGCGTCCGGCGGCCACGTCCGTCACCAGCGGGCCAAGGACATACAGCGGCGCGCCGAAAGTGGCGCGCTTGATGCCCTGGATCTGCGCCTGCACCAGGTGCAGCGGCACATGCCCCGGACCTTCGATCATCACCTGCACGCCCGCCGCCCAGGCCCGCTTTGCCAGCACGCCCAGGGTCAGCACCTCTTCCCACTGGGCCGGGTCGCCCGCGTCTACGCCCGCGCCGGGGCGCAAACCGTCGCCCAGGCTGATGACGACGTTGTGCGCGCGGCACAGTTCCAGAATTTCGTCGTAGTGGGTGAGCAGGGGGTTCTCCTGCCCGGTGCGGCGCATCCAACGGGCCAGAATGGCCCCCCCGCGCGACACGATGCCCAGTTTGCGCGTGCCGCTTTGCGCCAGTTCCGCGCCGCGCTTGGTCAGGCCGCAGTGCAGGGTCATGAAGTCCACGCCCTGTTCGGCCTGTTTGGCCACCTCGGCCAGCAGTTCGGCCGGTTCGAAACCGGCGGGGTCGCGCCCGGCCTCGGTGCATTGCTGCGCCAGGCCGTACAGCGGCACCGTGCCCAGGGGCAGGTGGGTGGCCGCAAGCATCTGTGTGCGGATGGCGTCCAGATCGCCAGCGGTGGACAGGTCCATCACCGCATCGGCCCCGGCGGTTTCGGCCACGCGCAGCTTGTCCAGCTCAATGTGGCCGTCGCTGGTGATGGGCGAGGTGCCGATGTTGGCGTTGACCTTGACGCGCGCAGGCTGTCCGATGAGCGTGGGCAGTACCTTGGCGTGCCGGGGATTGGCCAGAAGCGCCAGGCTGCCCTGGTCGATGCGGGCGCGTATGTCGGCCTCGCTCATGTGCTCGTGCTTGCTCAGCTGGGGCAGGCATTGGGCCAGCACCTGCGCAAGGGCAGGGTTGGCGGCGATGATGGACATGACGCACTCCTTGTTTCGCCCGGCGTGGGGCGGTTCAAACAGAGGCATGCGTGGCGGGGAGGCGGCGGGTGTGTCCAGCCTGCTCCATTTCCTCCAACGGCATGACCCGTATCAGGTTCCACGGTCGGTCCCGGCATGTGGGACCCTCTCAGCCCGGTTCCCCGGACCCCCGTATGGTTGTGTGCTGGCAATGAGCGAGGTTTCTTGCTAGCTTCCCCCTGTGCGGAAGTCAACAGGCGCTGCAGCGGGCAGATTGCGTCCCGGCGGGGAAAAGTTGCCTTCTGCCCCTTGCAATCGCGTTTCATCGGGCGTATATGCCCCTTCTTCAAGTGAACAATGAGCACGGAGATCCCCATGAAGAAAGATATTCATCCGACTGTGTCCGAATCCAAGGTGCGCTGCAACTGCGGGTATGAAACCAGCCTGATCACCACCAAGGGCAAGGAAGTTGCTGTGGAAATCTGCTCCAACTGCCACCCCTTCTACACGGGCAAGCAGCGCTTCGNNGACACCGCCGGCCGCATCGACCGCTTCCGCAAGAAGTACGCCGCCGTCGCCGACGCAAAGAAGTAGACCGCAAAAGCGCACGCAGGAGTGCCTCTGTTGGGTCGCCAATGGAGGCACTCTTGTTTCTTTTCCGCCGGACAGCTCCCGCGCCCTTCCCCCTGCGCCTTTACTTCGGAAGGTCCGGACTTATCTGGAAGGGGTCGGCAGGGTGTTCCTGCTGGCGGTTTCGTGGCCCTTGCCCTTGACAATCCAGAGGTTGCCCACTTGAGACGCGCCCTTTTCCCCCCGCTGTTTTCCGCCCCCACCGTTGGTGGGCAGGCCGTCATTGAAGGCGTGATGATGCGCTCCAAAAACCGTTTGGCCATTGCCGTGCGCAAGCCTGATGGCGAGATTCTGGTGGAGCTGCGCCCCTGGTTCTCCCTCACCAACGCGGCCATATTGCGCAAGCCCTTTCTGCGCGGTTTTCCGGTCCTGCTGGAAACCTTGGTCAACGGCATCAAGGCCTTGAATTTTTCCGCAATGCAAAGCGCCGAGGGCGAAGAAGGCGAAAGCGAGCTGACGCCCTGGCACCTGGTGCTGACCATGGTGGTGGCCCTGGGCGTGGCCCTGGGGCTTTTCGTGGTGCTGCCGCACTTCCTTTCCGCCCTCATGCTGTGGCTGGGCCTCTCCGGCGACGTGGAGTCCATAAGCTTCAACGCCTGGGACGGGCTGTACAAAATGCTCGTGTTCGTGGGCTACATCGCCATCATCTCCTTTGTGCCTGATATTCGCCGCGTGTTCCAGTACCACGGTGCGGAGCACAAGGTCATCTGGAGCTTCGAAAGCGGCGACGACCTGAGCGTTGCCAGCGCCCGCGCCATGAGCCGCCTGCATCCCCGCTGCGGCACCTCGTTTCTGCTCTTCGTCCTGGCGGTGAGCATTCTGCTGCACACAGCGCTGGTGCCGGTTCTGCTGAACATCTACAAGCCGGACGTGGCGGTTTTGAAGCACCTGTACATCGTTGCGGCCAAGCTGCTGTTCATGATTCCCGTGAGCTGCCTTGCCTATGAGATCATCCGCTTTGCCGGAAAATTCAATACCAACGTCCTCTGCCGCATGTTGTGCTGGCCTGGGCTTGCGCTCCAAATGCTCACCACCAAGGAGCCGGACGACAGCCAGATAGAGGTTGCCATGGCCGCCCTCAAGTGCGCCGTGAGCGAGGAGGCTTGTTCCTGATGTTTGCCAAGCTTGAGGAAATAGAACACAGCTTCGAGGATATTGAGAAAGAGCTTGGCGCGCCGGAAGTTCTGGCCGACCAGGAGCGCTACCGCAAGGTGGCCAAGAGCCACGCCGATCTGGGCGCCATTGTGCGGGCCTTCCGCGAGTTCAAGCGCCTTTCCCAGGAGCTGGCCGACAACCGCGAGTTGCTGAAGGACGCCGACCCGGAAATGCGCGAAATGGCCGAGGCCGAGGCTGAAGGCATCAAGGCCCGGCTGGAGGCCTTGGACGCAGAGCTGAAGCTTATGCTCCTGCCCAAAGACCCCCTGGACGACAAGAACAGCATTCTGGAAATCCGCGCGGGCACCGGCGGCGACGAGGCCGCACTCTTCTGCGCCGACCTGTTCCGCATGTATTCGCGCTATGCCGAGCGCGTGGGCTGGAAGGTCGAACTGCTCGACGCGAGCCCCACCGACACCGGCGGCTACAAAGAAGTCATCGCCTCCATTGCGGGCGACCGCGTGTTCAGCAAGCTCAAGTGGGAATCCGGCACGCACCGCGTGCAGCGCGTGCCCGCCACCGAGGCCCAGGGACGCATCCACACCTCGGCTGTCACCGTGGCCATTATGCCAGAGGCCGAAGAGGTCGACGTGGACATCCGCACCGAGGACCTGCGCATCGACGTGTTCCGCGCCAGCGGGGCTGGCGGCCAGCATGTCAACAGGACGGAATCCGCCATCCGCATCACGCACATCCCTTCCGGCCTGGTGGTGCAGTGCCAGGACGAGAANNCAGCACAAGAACAAGGCCAAGGCCATGAAGGTGCTGCTTTCCCGCTTGTTGAACCAGGAACAGCAGAAGGCCAAGGCCATAGAGACCGACATCCGCCGCGCGCAGGTGGGCTCCGGCGACCGCTCCGAGCGCATCCGCACCTATAATTTCCCGCAGGGCCGCGTGACGGACCATCGCATCAACCTCACCCTGTACAAGCTGGATTCGGTGATGGAAGGCGATTGCGGCGATCTGATCCAGGCCTTGACCAGCCACTACCAGACCGAGGCCTTGAAGCAGCAGGCCTCCGGGTCCTGAGGACCGTGAGCGCTTCGCCGCCTGCCGCCCCGAACGACCCCGGCACCCCTGCCACCCTGGCCGAGGCCATTGTGCACGCCGCGCGCGCGCTGGAGGCCAGGGGCGTTGACGCACCACGCTTTTCCGCCGAACTGCTTGCCGCACGCGCCTTTGGCCTCACGCGCCTGGGACTCATTCTGCACGCCAAGGACCAGCCCGCCGCCACAGGCCTTGCCGCCTTCGCCTCCCTGGTGGAGCGTAGAGGGCAGGGCGAACCCGTGGCCTATCTGCTGGGCGAAAAGGAATTCTTCGGCCTCAATTTTCGCGTCACGCCGGATGTGCTCATCCCCCGGCCGGAAACGGAGCTGCTCGTCGAAGAGGCGCAGCGGCTGTTCGCGCAAGACGCGCCCCTGCGCTTCGCGGACTTCGGCACCGGCTCCGGCGCATTGGCGGTGGCCCTGGCCCATGTGTTTCCGGCCGCGCGCGGCCTTGCGGTCGATCTGAGCGCCCCGGCCCTGGCAATTGCCCGGCAGAACGCGCAGGCCAACGGCGTGGCCGGTCGGCTTGGCTTCCTGCAGGCGGATTTTACGCGCCTGGCCTTGGCGTCGTCGTCCTTGGACCTGCTGGTTTCGAACCCGCCGTATGTGACGCAGGACGAATACGAGACGCTCTCGCCGGAGGTGCGCGCCTTTGAGCCGCGTTCGGCCCTGGTAAGTGCGGAACAGGGGCTGTGGCACCTGCGCGGGCTGCTCCCTGTGTCGGCGGGGGCGCTACGGCCCGGCGGTTACTTGCTCTGCGAACTTGGCAGCGGCCAGGGGCGGGCGGCTCTTGAGCTGCTTGCCGGGGCGGCGCCCGGCTTCGACCAGGGTGAGATTCTCAAGGACTATGCCGGGTTGGACCGCGTGCTGCTGGCCCGGCGCAACTCGCAAAAATGCCTCGCCTGAGCGTGAGTTTGTGGCGTTGTTGCCACCCTGTTGCAGAAAAGACACACCATCGAAAATCGTTTTAAACCGAAATACTCTTTAGAAACAGCGTGTTGAAACGCTGTTTTGTTTTGGCACTCTCTGTGCATTATGTCGTGGCGTTGGAGGGAACATGCATCAGACCACTATCAAAAACACAGTTCGCTGCACCGGCATCGGCCTTCATGGCGGGAAGCAGGTGGAACTGGTGCTGCGCCCCGCACCCGAAGACACCGGCATCCTCTTCGCCCTGCGCAGCGGTTCCGGCACCTCCTTTCTCAGCCCCAAGCCCCGCCTCGTGGTCGACACCGGCTTGGCCACCAGCCTGGGCAACGGCCACGACCATATCGCCACTGTCGAGCACCTGCTGGCCGCCATCCGTGGCCTTGGCATAGACAATATCCGCATCGAAGTGCAGGGACGCGAACTGCCCATAATGGACGGCAGCGCCGCCTCCTTCGTCTACCTGCTGAACCAGGCCGGCCTGCGCCGCCAGAACAAGGCCCGCAAGGTCCTGGCCATCACCAAGCCCCTGAGCTTTGAGCGCGACGGCAAGTTCGTCAAAGCCTACCCCCATGAGGGCTTTCAGGTTGATTACACCATCCAGTTCGCCCACCCGCTCATCGGCCGCCAGAACCTGTGCCTTGAAGTGACCCCGGACGTCTTCGCCACCGACATCGCCAAAGCGCGTACCTTCGGCTTCCTGCGCGAGGTGGAGTACCTGCACGCCAACGGCCTGGCCCTTGGCGGCAACCTGGACAACGCCGTGGTGCTGGACGAGTTCGGCGTGCTGAACTCCGACGGCCTGCGCTACAGCGACGAGTTCGTGCGCCACAAGCTGCTCGACTTCGTCGGCGACATGGCCATCATGGGCCTGCCCCTGCAGGGCCGTTTTGAGGTCTTCGCCTCTGGGCACGCCCTGAACAACAGCTTTTTGCGCTACCTTGAAGATAACGCCGCAGAATACCTGGAAGAGCGCACCCTGGCATTGCCCGAGCCTGCTCCGTCCAGTGCGCCCGCTCCGGCCCCTGCGAAGCAGCCCGTGCGCGGCCTGAGCCGCCAGCCAGCCATGGCCTAGGACGAGTTGGAGTGAATGCAGAACGCCCCGCAAGGGGCGTTTTTTTTGGGGGAGATAGCGGCAGCAAGGTTTTCTGCGGGCTGGGCGTTACACGCGCGTGTTCAATCCGCCGGATGTCCAGGTGGGCACGCTGCCGAAAAGTTCGCCCAACACTCCGCCCATGTTGTTGGGCCGCAGGCGCGTAGGGCCGAGCATCGTCGGCTCCTGGCCGGTTTGCGCGCGCGCCAGGGCGGCAAGCTCCACCTGGAGCGCACCGCAGGCTTCGGGTTTGTCCGCCGCCAGCACCAGCCGCACTCCGTCCGTCTGCTCGCTCAAACGCGCCTCGAAAGATCCTGCGGAGGCCTCAACTGCGCTCATGGCGGTTTCTACTCCACCGCCCGCGCGGGCAAGGCGGAGCAGCTCCAGCCGCCGCGTACGCGGCAGGCTCCAGGGCTGGTACAGGGCCACGGCGTTCAGCTCCGCGCCCAGGCTGGCGTTGATCTGCGCCAGGAGCTCGTCGATCTTGGCCAGGCGTTGGGCCGCCTCTGGCTGTGCGGCCAGGGCCTCAAGGAAGGCCTCGTGCCGCAGGCCGGGCTGGGGGGGCAGGGCGCGCAGTGCGGCCAGAAGCTGGGCGTCCTGGACCTCGAAAACCTCGCGCGCGGCGCGGAAGCGTTGCACCAGCCCGGGCAGGTCGCCCGCGCTTATGCCACCCGTAAGGGCCTGCAGTTGTATCTCCGGGGTTAGGGCACGCACGATGAACAGCAACTGGTCGCCAGGGTTGGTCTGCACTTCGAGCCGGGCCAGCAGTTCCTCGCCCCCCACCTGCACCCAGTACAGGCCGCTGGGATCGCGGCGTACAATGCGCCCCTTTACGCGCTGGCCGATGCTGTGCTTGGCCCGGAACGCGGCAGCACGGTCGCGGTTGCCGCTCTCCTGGCCGAAGCCCGCGCCGTATCCGGTAATGCGCATGCAGCCGCCTTGCTAGCTCACGGACTGGTCAATGATCAGCTCGACTTCGTCCTGGCCTATGCCTGTGGCCTTGGACAGCTCCTTGACGCTTTTGCCCTGCCGGTGCCCGGTGATGATGATTTGCCTCAGGAACTGGGGGGAGCGGGCGTACTCGTCGGCCTGCTTGAGCAGCTTGTTCAGGATCAGCACGCGCTCGGTAAGCTGGGTGTCCAGACGGCCAAGCTCATCCTGCCTGCGTTCGAAGCTGTCCACCAGTTCCTGTTCCAACTGTGCATTTGCGCGCAGCTTGACGAGGAACTCCTCCTGCTTGGTCTGCATGCGGGCAATGAGCTCTTCGCTTTTGCGCAGGCGCAGGTAAAAGGCGATGACCACGAAGAGCAGCACCAGCTCCGTAACTGTGAGGGCCAGAAGCAGGAACGCGGAAATCTGCATGTCGTCACCTGTGCGTTTGTTCGTGTTGCCAGGGGAGGGCGGCCTGGGCCGCCGTGTGGTTCAGGCGAGGGCTCCGGCTCCGTACCGGAAAAAGCAAAGGCGCGGGCTGCGCCGGGTTGCTCCGGTTGCAGCCGCGCGCCGAAATGTGCGTTGCGCGTGGGCTATTTCGCCGGGCCGAAGGAACGGGCGAAAAGCGCGGCGATGGCGGCGCGGCCGTTGTCCTCCACAAACCTGGTGCCTGTGCCCGTGAAGTGCGCCTTGGTGATGAGCGGTTCGGCCACGGCTTCCCAGGCGTTGTTTTCCCAGGTGAACCAGCCGTTCTTGACCTGATCGAAAACGAACAGGGGCTTGTTGCAGATCTTGGCGAACTCTGCGCCCCAGCCTGTGCCGCCGTTCACTGTGCCGTTATCCAGAATCGCGCCGACGACGAACACCTCAAGGCCTGCATCCACCTGGTACATGATGGTGCGCAGGACCATGCGGATGAGCGGGCCGTTGCTGAAATTGCGGTCCAGCAGCTTGGAAACGTAAGTCAGGCTCACGTCCTTGCGCATCAACTCTTCCTGGGTCAGCATCCGCAAGCCGCGGCTGCGTTCTATCTTGTGGCCTTCAAAGGAGTAATTGACTTCCTGCACGCCGAAGGCTTCGGCCTGTTTGCCGAACTCGGCTTCCGCGCCCTGGGCGCCGCCGCTGAACAGGGTGAATTCGCTGGCTACGGGCATAACGGCTCCTTGTCGTGGGTGATTGGGCGAGTCGGACATCGCTTTGCCAGAACATTATGCACATTTGGGGCCGTTGTGGCAATCGGCCAGAGGCCTGGAATTTGTCTCGCGTTTGCTTCAAGTGCGGCGTAGGGGATAATTATGCCTGAATATGCCCACATCCTCATGGAGGGAGCGGTCATGTCCACCTGGGTGTTTGCGCTTGTCGTGCTCCTGTTCGGGGTTGGCCTTGCCTATGTGCTGGATGGCATGAAACTGCGGCGCGGCAGCAGATCGGCTGAGCCTCCGGTTCGCTCGGAACGCGCGAAGTGGCTGTACTTCTGGTTTCTTGGCCGTTTTCCCAGCGAGGAGGAAGAAGCGGCGGATGAAGGAGAGGCCAAGCGCTTGGAGCAGGCGGAGGCCGCTGAGCAGGCGAAGCTGAAGGAAAAGGCGGAGCGGGAAAAGTCCAAGAGGAAGGAGGGGGGCCGGCGCGAATAGGCGCTATATCTTGACGTTGATGATGTTGCCGGACCAGGGCGATGCGTTTGAGGACGAAGCGGCGGAGTCCTCACCTTGGTCTGTGGCGTGTTTTAGGCCGGGCGGTCGCTGTGGGGCGTGCTGCGAGGCGTTCTTGTTCCCGCCGGATTCTCGGCCCATGGCTTCCATGCCCTCGCCCTTGTCCACTTCCTGGACCGCCTGCTCCTGCTTGCGCTGATTCTCGGCCACGAGCTGACCGAAGAGCACCTGTTGCGCCTCGTGCGGAATGTGCTGCGGCCCCATAAGCTGCTGCACGTTGGGCAACTGCGAGATCAGGATAGGCAGATCCAGCGGATTGGAGGACATCTATTTCACCACATACTCCTCGAACATGAGTGTGTCGAACTTGCCATCGGTCACGTACTGGTTGATGACCATGAGCAGTTCGGCCTTCAACTTCTCCGTATTCTCTTCATCGGACAAAAAGTGCACATCTTTATTCTTGAGGTAATAAAAGACGGCGTTTCTGGCCGACATGAGCTTCATCTCGAACTCTTTGGCAATGGCCGGATCTTTGGTGCCAAGAAGGATTCGGACGATGAGGAAGCGGACTTCATCCGGCCCGGCCTTCTGTTCCACCCAGAAGGGCTCCATGCGGACCTGGATTTCCGGCTTTTCCGGCTCTGGCGCTGTGGCGTTGTCGTGCTCTGTGGCGTTCGCCGTCTGCTCCGTGTGCTGGGCTGCCGGTTCGCTTTTGCCCTTGAAGAACAGAAACTTAACCACAAGGCCAATCACGAGGAGCAGGACAAGAGCCGCCGCGCCGATGATGATGAGCTTCTTCTTGCCCAGCGGCTGCTTTTCTTTGGGCGCCGCTTCAAGGTCCACCGGTGCCGCAGGCTTGGCCGGTTCGGGCTTGACTTCTTCCTCTTCTTCCAGAAAGGGCGCGTCTTCGAGGTCGAGTTCGACCTTTTGCGCCCCGCGCGAGGTCTCGCTGATGTCTATTGCAACATCGGCCTGCTTGGCAGGCTCTGTGCTTGAACCAGCGGTGTCCTCCTTCGGGTCAGCAGCCATGAAACACTCGCCCCCCCGTCAAGGGTACAGGCATTAGTTGAAGATCTTGTCGATCTTCTGGCCNNCTTCGATGATGTTCTCCTGCTGGGCTTCCGCAGTGACCATCAGAAACGGCGTAGTGGAATATTCCTCGCTGGAGCGCACCTTGCGCAGCAACTCAATGCCGGTCATCTGCGGCATGTTCCAGTCGGAAATGATGAAGTCGATGTTGTCGCGGTTCAGGGTTTCCCACGCAGTGGTTCCGTCGTCAGACTCGACCACGTTATTGAAGCCGAGCTGGCGGAGAATATTCTTGATGATTTTGCGCATGGTTGAAAAGTCGTCTACAACGAGGATGCGCATGGACCTGTCTGCGGGCATGGTGTCTCTCTCCTGTCAGCCTTCGTTTTCGTAACGTTTTCGGAAACTGTCTCGCAGTTTGGAAAGTGCCTGTGAATGCAGCTGTGAAACGCGCCCTTCTGTAATGTCCATTACCTGGGCGGTTTCCTTCATATTCAGTTCTTCGCCGTAATACAAGGAAATGACAAGTTTCTCTCTTGGCGTCAACTCTTCTATGAGGCCAGCAATCTTGTCAACCATTTCTTGAAACGCGGTGGATTGATAGGGTTCGTTCTCGGACAAGGATTCGCGGCTGCCGACGAAGTTTTCCTGGAATGCATCGAGGCTGACGCAAAGCTGGTTTTGCAGAGCCTCCAGCCCGTTCTGCACCTCGCGGCTGGAAAGCCCGGTCTTGGTGGAGAGCTGCTCCTGTGTCGCGGTGGCGCCGGTTTCGTGTTCAATCTGGCGCATGGCTTCGTCGAGCATTTTGACTTTCTGGCGCATCCCGCGTGAGAACCAGTCCATGCGCCGCAGCTCGTCGAGCATGGCGCCCTTGATGCGATTCTCGGAATAGGTCTCGAACTTGATGCCGAGCTCCGGGCGAAACTTCCCCAGCGCGTCGAGAAGCCCTATGCTTCCCGCGCTGATGAGTTCGCCAAGCTCCACGCTTTGCGGCAGCTTGTTCTTCATCCTCAGGGCGAGGATGCGAATTTTCGGGGCGTAGTGGCGGACGATTTGTTCCTGGTCGCGCGGGGGGAAATGCGCCCAGGCCGTTTGACCGGCCTCCAGCTCACGCCACGGATTGCTCCTGGAAGAGGAGCTTTTTCCAAAAGAACTTGATGTTTCCATCTGCTTTTGCCGTGACTTTCCAGGTGTTGATCTTCTCTGCCGCCTTGTTGATGGCCACGCTGGCCGCACACTCCGGGCTCATCTTCGCAAACGGAATCTGGTTGATGACAGCCTTGCGCACCGCCGGATCCATGGGGATGAAGCCCACCAGATCGAGGGAGACGCCGGAGAGGAAGTGGTCGCAAGCCTTGTAGAGCTTCGTGAAAATTTCTTTCGCCGTTTTTTCGTCCTTGGCCATGTTCACCAGCACGCGGAACCGGTCCACCCCGTGGTTCAGCTTCAACACCTTAATCAATGCATATGCGTCGGTGAGGGACGTTGGCTCCGTGGTGAGCACCACCAGCCGCTCCTGGGCGGCGATGTTGAAATACAGGACATTGTCGTTGATGCCGGCGCCCGTGTCTACAATGAGATGATCAATGTCGTTCTCAAGATAGTCCATGGATTCCAAAAGGTCGAGCTTTTGTCCCGTGGTCAGGTTCACCATGTCGCTCACACCGGAGGCGGCGGGCAGAATGCGGAAGCCGTAGGGCGTTTCGCACAGAATATTCTTGAGCGTCATGCCCTCGTTGAACAGGTGGAAAAGGTTCAGCTTGGGCGCAATGCCAAGAATCACGTCCACGTTGGCCAGTCCAAGGTCGGCGTCGAGGATGACCACGCGCTTGCCCATGCGGGTAAGGGCGCAGGCCAGGTTGACCGAAATGTTGGTTTTGCCCACGCCCCCCTTGCCGGAGGTGACGGAGAAAACCAGGGGGAGAGCCGTAGGTGCCATGATGCCTCGCCTTATGCCGCTTGATCGGCCTGGGGGCCGGGCAGCGTGTGCTTGAAGATCAGCCGCCACAACATGTCGCTTTTGGCCGAGGCGATGCTGTTTCTCAAGCTCGCTCCGAAGGACAGGGCGGAAACGGGCAGTTCCGTGAGCCGCGCCATGTTCAGCAGCGCTCCGAAACTACAGGCTTCGTCCAGTTTCGTCCAGATGAGACTTTGCAGCTGGGGGCAGACGTAGCGTTTTGCTATCTGCGCATACTGGCTTGCGGAAAAATAGGGCGCAAGCACCAGGTGCGCGGCCATGTCGCGCTGGTCGGTAAGGCCCAGTTCGTTCAGGTGCTCGCCCAGTGTGGCCTGACCGGAAAGGCCCGGCAGATCGACGAAGACCATGTCGAACTTGGAAGATTCCTTGAGCAGCTCCTGCATCTCCTCCGCGCTGCCCGCTTCGCGGAAGGCCAGGCCGGAGAGATCGGCGTAGTGCCGCAGCACCAGCCTGCCCTTGCCTTGGCCCTGGTCGGCCGCAACAACGCATATGCGCGCCTTGGGCCGGGCCTGCTTCTCACGCAGGGCCAGGCGGATGAGCGTCAAGGTCTTGCCCACGCCGTGGGGTCCGGCAAAGATGTGGAACTTCTGCAGCCACTTTTTTGACTCAAAGCCGTAGCAGGGGGCCACGGCCTCAAGCACCGGCAGGATGGGCCGCTCCGGGTCGGCCTTGAGGTCGAGAAACACCCGCAAAAGCACCTGCATGTCCACTTCCTCGCGCTCCAGGTACTTTATGGCAACGCGCTGGCGCGGGGCAAGCTCGTCCATGTTGAGCTGGGGCTTCACCAGGGCCATAAGCTGGTCCTTGATCTGTCGCCACTCGCAGGCCCAGTCCGCCGGATTTTCGTCCAACTGCTGGGACAAGCCTCCGGCCTCGCCCCGGGAGCCGCCGCCCTGTGAGCGTTGTTGCGTCTGGCTTCTGGGGTCGATTGCAGCGGTTATTTCACAGCCCTTGCCCGTGGCGTTGCGCACGGTCTTGGTGCTCAGAATGATGGCCTCGTCGCCCAGTTCGGCTTTGACCCTGGCGAGGGCAGCCTGAATGTCCGGTCCTTTGAAGGTCTTTACGTGCATGGCATCAGCCCAGTTTAACAGTGGCCATGGATTGGATTCTGATATCTGCCGGTATCTCCGCCTGTGAAATCACGGGCATGGTTGGCAGGAAGCGAAGCAACAATTGGGCCAAGTGGGGCCGCACCTGCGGAGTGGTGAGCAGAACGGGCTGGCCGTCTGTTCCTACGGCGCTTTCCTGGGCGTTGGAAATGGCCTTGATGATCTGCTGGGCCTTGGTGGGCTCCAGGGCCAGGTAGCCGCCCTGGTCGGTGTTGCGCAGGCTGTTCAAAAGCGTGGCGTCGATGTCGCTGGACAAGGTGACGATGGGCAGGGAGTTGTCGCTTGAAAGGTAGCCCTTCACGATGGTGCGGCCCATGCGCGAGCGCACGTACTCCGTGAGCATGGAGGCATCCTGCACTGCCGGGCCGTAGTCGGCCAGGGCTTCCACGATGGAGAGCATGTCGCGGATGGAGATGCTTTCGCGCACAAGGTTCTGCAACACCTTTTGCACCGTGCCCAGCTGCAGCACGCCGGGCACGAGGTTCTCCACGGCCTTGGGCGCGCGCTTGGCCAGGTTGTTCAACAACTCCTGCACCTCCTGTCTGCCCAGGAACTCATGCAGGTTGCGGCGGAAAACCTCCGTCAAATGCGTGGCGACAACAGTGGACGGATCGACCACGGTATAGCCCGCCAGCATGGCGGCCTCGCGTCGGCCTTCGGGAATCCACACGGCGGGCAGGTTGAAGGCCGGCTCCACCGTGGCCACGCCATCGATGCGGTGCTTGGCGTCGCCGGGGTCCATGGCCAGGAAGTGGTCGATCAGGATCTCCGCGCTGGCGATGGGGTTGCCCTTCACCAGCACGCGGTATTCGCCGGGCTTCAGCTGGAGGTTGTCGCGCAGGTGCAGGGAGGGAATGACCACGCCCATGTCCAGGGCGAACTGGCGGCGAATGCTTCTGATGCGTGAAAGCAGGTTGCCGTTCTGTTCCTCGTCCACCAGGGGGATGAGCCCGTAGCCCACCTCCAGCTCCAGCTGGTCCAGCGGCAGCAGCGACTGCACCTCTTCCGGGGTATCGAGCTTGGGCGCTGTGCCCTTGGCCTTGTCCTTCTCGGCCAGTTGCTTGGCGTCGTGGGCCGGGCGGGTGCGTTCGGCAATGCCTGCAATCCAGAAGATGAGCGCGCTGAAGGTGAGAAAGGGCAGGGTGGGCAGGCCCGGAACCATGGCGAAAATAAGCAGGATGCCGGACACCAGCTTGAGGGCGCGGTGGTGAAAGGTGAGCTGGCCCAGAAACTCCTCGCCCATTCTGGCCTCAGAGGCCGCGCGGGACACGATGATGCCCGCAGAGGTGGAGATGATGAGCGAGGGGATGGTGGCCACCAGGCCGTCACCGATGGTCAAAAGGGTGTAGGTGCGCGCGGCCTCCATCCAGGGCATGTCTTTCTGGAACACGCCGATGAAGAAGCCGCCCACGATGTTGATGAGCAGCATGATCATGCCAGCCTTCACGTCTCCCTGAACGAACTTGCCTGCGCCGTCCATGGCGCCGTAGAAGTCGGCTTCCTTGCGGATCTTGTCGCGGCGGCGGGTGGCTTCGGGTTCGTCGATGAGCCCGGCGTTCAAGTCGGCCTCAACGGCCATCTGCTTGCCGGGCATGGAATCCAGGGTGAAACGGGCGGCAACCTCGGCGATGCGCGTCATACCGGCGACGATGACCGTCTTGTTGATGGTGAACAAGATGAAGAAGATGACCAAGCCGATGACGTAGTTGCCGCCAACGACGAACTCGCCGAAGCTTTGAATCACCGAGCCCGCCGCGCCGGTGCCTTCGTCGCCGTGGAGCAGAATAAGGCGGGTGGAGGCCACGTTGAGGGCCAGGCGCATCAGGGTGGTTACCAGCAGCAGCGAAGGGAATATGCTGAATTCCATGGGCGATTCCATGAACATGCAGGTAATCAGGATGACAATGGCGATGGAGATGCTCAGGGTGAGCATGAGGTCGAGCAGGAACGTCGGCATGGGCACCATCATCACCATGAGGATGATGACGACGCCGATGGCGAGCATTATGTCGCCTTGCTTGGCGAATTTCGCGTAGTCGATGTCTAACGCGGCGAATTTGGCGCTCTGGGACATATTGTTGACGCTCCTCGCGGTTTGGAAACCGGCGCGGGCATCAACTGCTCAGAGGGGGGATCAGGCCTGGCGCTTCTTGAATTTCGCCAGCTTGGCCAAAATTGAGGCCACAGCCTGATACATTTCCTCGGGGATTGCCTCGCCGATTTCCACCTGCTTATACAAAGCCTGTGCCAAGGGTGGATTCTCGTGCAGGGGCACGTCATTATCTATTGCGATTTCGCGGATTTTGAGGGCCATTCTGTCCACGCCCTTGGCCAGAACCATGGGCGCGGGCGATTCGGTGATGTCGTAGCGCAGGGCCACCGCGTAGTGGGTGGGGTTGGTGATGACCACATCGGCCTTGGGCACCGTGCTGGTAAGCCTGCGCCCCATGACCTGATACATTTTTCGCAACTGCTTCTGTTTGATTTCGGGATCGCCTTCCGCTTGCCTGCGCTCGTCCTTGACCTCGCTTTTGGTCATCATCAGATTGTCGTCGTAACGAAAGCGCGTCCACCACAGGTCGGCTATGGCGATGAGGATCATGGGCACCAGGGCGTAGCAGATCATCTTGTAGGTGACGAGCAGCATGTATGTCGTGATGCCCATGACGTTCTGATAGAACAAAGGAACCAGGTTCGGCATTTCCTGCTGGATGACGATGTACGGCGCAAGGCCCACCGCCGTGGCCTGGGCCATGTCGCGTCCAAGGCGAATCAGGGTGTCCTGGCTCACCATGAGCTGTTTGAGCGCTTTGAGGATGTTGAAGTTGATGCGGTCCCAGCGGAACTTGAGCGACCAGATGCTGCCCACTTGCAGCCGCACGGAGATATACGCGGCAGCGGCGATGATGATCATGACCGGCAGCACCATGAGCGAGATTTTGAAAAAAGACCACAGCAGCATGCTGTATACGGTTTGCTGGTTCAGGGGCTGGCGCAGGCCTTCGGTGAAGAACCACTGGAAAACTTCCTGCAGATTCTTGAAATAGAACTCCCCCATGTAGCGCATGGCCACCACGCCGGTAAGCAGCACCACAACCTTGGCCACCTCCGGCGACTTGGCTATGCTGCCTTCATCACGCGCTTTTTTGACGCGTTTGGTGGTGGCTTTTTCTGTTCTGCTCGGATCTTCTCTCGACATCTTCCGCCCGTATCCTTCAGGTGCGCGCTAGGTGTGCGGCACGCCAAGCTTCATCAAGTGCATCAGCACCTGGTCCATGGTTTCGATGAAGCTGGTGACGTAGGCGCTCATCATCTCCATGACATAGGACAGGAACAGGAAGCCGACCGAGATCTTGAGGGGGAAGCCCATGACCAGGATGTTCATTTGCGGGGCCGTGCGTGAAATAAGCGCCAGGGCCAGGTCCACCAGGAACAGGGCCATGATGACCGGCGCGGCGATGCGTACGCCGAGGATGAACATCTGCTTGGAGAAAAGCATTACTTCGGTCATGAGCGCCGGGGTAAGGAACAGCCCGCCCGGCGGCACAATGTCGAAGCTGTTGCCCAGGGCGCGGATGAGGTGCAGATGCCCGTTCAACGTCAAAAAGGTCAGCATGGTGCACATGTACAAAAAGTGCGTGGTCATGGGCTCCTGCTGGCCTGTCAGGGGGTCTATGGAGTTGACCATGGAGAAGCCCATCTGGAAATTGATGATCGCTCCGCCTATCTGCACGGCGGCGATGAGCATGCGCACGATGCAGCCGAGCGTCATGCCCAGGACGATTTCCCCGGCGAACATGATGCCTATGTTGAAGGGATGGGCGGGAAAGGCTGTGCCGGGAAAGGAAAGCTTGGGCCACACGGCGAGCGTTAGCACCAGCAGCAGGGCGGCCTTCATGGTGTTTGGCAGGGTGTCGCCGAAAAAGGGCATGATGAAGAGCACGATGCTGATGCGAAACAGCGTCAGGTAGAAGCTCAGCACCATGTTCGGATCGAAACTGAAGATATCCATGCCTGCCGCCGCACGCCCGGCGCGTGCGCAAGTCTGGCCGCGTGGAAGGATCGGCGCACGGCGCGCGGACCACGGGGCACACAGCGGCGTGAGCCTAGCCTAGCTTTGACAAGGCGTAAAGCGGCAAGGCGTTCGCCCAGCCCGAAGCGGCAGGGGAGGGCGCACGGCGCGCCGCGTTGGTTTGGCTGGGAGCGCTGCGGAAAAGGGCTAATTCAGAATGTAGCGCATGGGGTTCACCGGCACGCCGCCGATGCGGACCTCGTAATGCAGGTGCGGGCCTGTGCTGCGGCCCGAATCGCCCATGAAGGCGATGACCTCGCCGCGCTGCACCACCTGGCCCTGCTTCACGTTGACGCGCTGGAGGTGGGCGTAGCGCGTCAGCAGGCCGGTGCCGTGGGTCAGGTTCACCACCAGCCCATAGGCCGGGTCGCGCTCGATGAACGTGACCACCCCGCGCGAGGGCGCATAAATGGGCGTGCCTGCAGGGGCGGCAATGTCGAGGCCCTTGTGGAATTCCCGCTTGGTGGTGAAGGGCGAACTGCGCCAGCCGAAGCCGGAGGTGACCCAGCCCCCGGCGGGCCACACGGAAGGCGTGGATTCCAGGACGTCCTTGTTGGCGCGCAGGCGCTGGATGATCTCCTGCTGGCGCACTTCCTCCAGGCGGGCCTCCACCGAGAGCTGGCGCAGGAACTCGTTCATCTTGCGGGCAAGAAGCTCCTGGCGGTAAATGGGCAGGTAGCCTTTGGCCATGTCTTGCCCGGGCCCCCCGCGGGAGGACACGCTCATGGTATTCTCCTGCTCCAGGTTGATCATCACCCGAAGCTTGGAGTCAAAGTCGCGTATTCTGGTCACGTCTTTTTGCAACGTAACTAGCTTCTGGCTTAAATTGAGTAGTTGGGACTTTTGCTCGTTGGCGGATTTTTCGGTGAGATTCAAGCTGCGTTCCAGGCTGCCGCTAGCGCCAACCCCGGTGAGGAGCACGATGTTGCCGGCCAGCAGCCCCACCAGCAGCAGGCCGAGGCAAAGCAGCATCCACCCGCGCAGCTGAAGCTTGCGGGTGCTCCCGCGTTTTTCGCGGAAGAGAACTATATGGAACTTGCTGAACAACATAGATGATTTCAGGACACGCCCGGTGGATGGCCAAGGCATGCCTCCAGAGTCCTTTCCCCTAGCCCATCACGGAACAGGGGTCAAGTTTGCGGCCTGCCGGTCCAGTTGGTAGCGGGTCAGGGCGTTGAAGACGTTCTGGCGGATGCGCTTGTCGCGGCCCATCTCCAGTTGCAGCCAATCGTGAATCTCTGTGCGGCGCGTGCTCCCGGCGGAGGGGCAGTCGTTCTTCCAGATGGGCAGGCCCCATTGCCTGGCCGCCGCGCGCATGAAGCTCTTCTCCAAAAACAGCGCCGGGCGGATGACCTTGAGGCGGCCCTTGAAGAAATCCTCCGAGGCGGAGAGGCCGTCCACGCGGCCGTTTTGCACTACGTTCATAAAGAACGTCACCACCAGGTCGTCTGCGTTGTGGCCAAAGGCCAGGTGGGTCAGGCCGTAGTCGTTGCACATGTCGAACAGGCGCTTGCGGCGCAGCATGGCGCAAAAAAAGCAGGGCGAGTTCTTGCGGTTCTCGTCGGAATGGGCGCGCGGGCCGTGGTCGGTCAGCTCTATATGCGCGGCCATGCCCTCGGCCTTGACCCACTCCACGAGGGGCGCGTGGCTTTCCGGGTTGAAGCCGGGGTTTACGTGCAGAGCCATAACCTCTATTGTAAAGGGCAAAATGGCCTTGCGTATCTGCATGGTTTTGAGCAGGGCGAAGCTGTCCACCCCGCCGGAAACGGCCACGCCGATGCGCGCGCCGGGCCCCACCATGCCGGTCTTCTGCATCAGCATGCCGACTGTGCTGACACATTTTTTCTGGGCGTATGAAAGTTTACCGAATCCTGACATTGTGCGCTCCTCCACTGGCCCCGTCGTCCTGCCAGCCGCCTGCATTAGGGGATTTGTGCTTGACATGCAAGTGCGCCCCGGTTAACAAATCCCCCTTTCCGATTCTGGAATGGCACTGTCTGGACGAAATCGTGCCGCAGCTTCCCCAGCGGCAGAATGTGCATCTGCGCAGGCTCCGACCACAGCAATATCTGGAAGGCCAGCCTTGACCAATTCCGCCACACGTTTTGGAACGCTGCTGCTCCTTGTGCTCTTTGTGGCCATGGGAGTAGGCTTTTTTCTGTACCAGCAGGAGCAGCGCCTGGCTTTAAGCATCTGGCCCGATTATACCATCGATGCCGTGCAGAGCATCGAAGTGGCCACGGCCAAGGAGCGCTACACCCTGACGCGCGAAGGCTCCGGCTGGGTGGTGCGCCTGGATGGAGTGGAGGCCGACGCTTTGCCCGTGCCTGCCGATGTCGCCCGCATTGAGGCCCTGCTGGCCGCCGTGGCGCACAACCGCCCCAGCCAGATGCTGGAGCAGGCCGCAGGAGTCGATGCCGCCTCCCAGGGCCTGGCCGACGCCACCGTGCAGCTGTTTATCAAGCCCGTCAGCGCCGACGACCGCGAGGCCCGCATCACCCTGGGGCACGAGACGCCCACCGGAGCGGCCATATATGCCCACAGCTCCCTTGCGCCCGCCGCAGTGTTTCTGCTCGATGCCAGCGTGCTGCATCATTTCGACAAGCCTGCGGAGCATTACTTCGACACGCGCCTGCTGGACGTGCGCGGCGAGGACGTGCAGCGGCTTACCCTGGTGGGCGCCCACTCCGTGCAGTGGGACCTGGAGCGCAAGGACGACCTGTTCCATTTTGCGGCCCCGGCCTCCATGCAGGACACCACGGTCACGGCCTCGGAGGTGCGCCTGTATGTGCACAATCTCACGGCCATCACGGCGGACGTGATTTTGACCAGGCCGGACAGGCAGGTGAGCGGCAAGGCCGCGTGCAGCATCGAAATGCTTATGCCCAAGTCCACAGTCCCCCTGCGCCTTGAACTGTTCGCGCCCCTTGATGCGGAGCAGGTGTATGGCCGGTCCACCCGGCACCCGGCGGGTTTTCTCATCGACCGCGAGAAGGCGCGCAGCTTGGTGCGCCAAGCCTACGACATGCAGTGGCGCGGCGTGGTGAATTTCGATTCCTCCCGCGTGGAGGGCGCGCGCATCTACTCCACCCTGAGCAACCAGACCCTGCAGGTGGACAAGAATCCTTCCGGCTGGGAGGAACGCGACACGGGCCGCAAGATTCCGGGTATTGACATGACGCTTTGGCGACTTAAAGAAATGAGGTTCGAGTCGGAGCCGGTTTCCCGCCTGGGCTACCCGGCAGCGCAACGCCTGGAGTTTGACCTGCTGGCGAAGGATGGCAAAGCCATTACTTCGTTTACATTTTTTACAGATCCCCGCCTCCCGGCGGACCAGTGCTGGCTCAAGGTGGGCTCGGAAGAGATGTTCTACCCCGTGTCCAGCCAGTTACTGGAAGACGTGCAGGGATACCTGCCCGTGCGGCAGACCAAAGTCCCGGAATAGCGGGACATAAAGAGCTTAACATCAGTTCAAGGAGTGCTTCATGGCGAGAATCACCGTCGAAGATTGTCTGGAAAAGGTTCCCAATCGTTTTCTCATCGTGCAGATGGCCATCAAGCGCGTGAAGCAGTACCGTGAGGGGTACGCCCCCCTCATCGAGTCCAACAACAAGGAAGCCGTCACCGCCCTGCGCGAAATCGCCCAGGGCAAGGTCCTGCCCGGCGACGCCATTCCTGTGGCCGGCATCCAGGCTCCTGAAGCCTAAAGAACGCTCCCATGTCCAAACGCGATTTCTACGAAGTCCTCGGAGTTCAGAAGACCGCCTCGGAAGACGAACTCAAGCGCGCCTACCGCAAGCTGGCCTTTGAGTTCCACCCGGACCGCAACCAGGACGACCCGGAAGCCGAGACGAAGTTCAAGGAGGCCGCCGAGGCCTACGACGTGCTGCGCGATGCCGAGAAGCGCCGCCGCTACGATGCCTTCGGACACGAGGGTATGAACGGCGGCGGCCAGGGCTTCAACTCGTCCGAGGACATTTTCGGCGCCTTCAGCGACATCTTCGGCGAGGTCTTCGGCTTCGCCGGGGCCGGTCGCGGCGGCGGTCGGCGTCCCCAGGCGGGCATGGACCTGCGCTACAACCTGCACATCAACTTCCGGCAGGCCGCCAAGGGCGACGAAGTCACCCTCAAGATTCCCATGAACGTGCCCTGCGCCACCTGCAAGGGCACCGGGGCGGAACCCGGCACCGAGATGAGCGAGTGCCGCCAGTGCCGTGGCACCGGCAGCGTGCAGCAGGCCCAGGGCTTCTTCCGCATCTCCGTCACCTGCCCCAGCTGCCATGGCCGGGGCAAGATCATCACCAAGTTCTGCAGCGCCTGCCGCGGGGCCGGCGTTACCAGCCAAACCCGCGAGCTCAAGGTGCGCATTCCCGCCGGGGTGGACGACGGCTCGCGCCTGCGTCTGCGCGGCGAGGGCGAAGCCGGGGTCAACGGCGGCCCGCACGGCGACCTCTTTGTGGTCATCAGCGTAGAGCCGGACAAGACCTTCGACCGCCAGGACCAGAACCTTATCCTGCGTCGCAGCATCAGCTTCGTGCAGGCGGCCCTGGGCGACAAGCTGGAGATTCCCACCCTGGACGAGCCCGTCACTGTGGACATCCCCAAGGGCACGCAAGGGGGCGAGGTCTTCCAGCTGCGCGGCATGGGCCTGCCCCACCCCAGCGGCGGTCGCAAGGGCGATCTGCTCATCGAGGTCAAGGTCGAAACGCCCACCGGGCTTTCGGCCAGGCAGGAGGAGCTCCTGCGTGAATTCGCCCGCCTTGAGGAGGAAAAGCCCCTGAAAAAGGCCAAGAACTTCTTCAAGAAGGCCAAGGAAAAGGTCATGGGAGACTAAATGAGTCAGGAATTCTCGCACTTGGATGAAGCTGGCCGCGCCAGAATGGTCGATGTCTCCGGCAAGAACGAGAGCGTGCGCATCGCCCGTGTGCGGGTGGATGTTTTGCTGAACGCCGAGACCATGCGCCTGCTGGTGCAAAAGGCCCTGCCCAAGGGCGAGGTGCTGGGCACCGCCCGCGTTGCGGGCATCCTGGCCGCCAAACGCACGGCGGAACTCATCCCCCTGTGCCACCCCCTGCCGCTGGACTTCGCCGACGTCAGCTTCGACATCGACGAGGCCGCCTGCGCCATCCGCATCGAAGCCGAGGCGCGCACCAGCTCCAAAACCGGCGTGGAGATGGAGGCCCTTGTGGCCGCGCAGATCGCCGCCGCCACCATCTACGACATGTGCAAGGCCGTGCAGAAGGACATTCGCATCAGCAACTGCCGCCTGGTGTACAAAAGCGGCGGCAAAAGCGGCCTGTTCCAGGCGGATTAGCCCGCCCGCGCACGGTTCCGTATTCCGAATGCCACAACGCCCGCCCCGGTACTGCCGGAGCGGGCGTTTTTTTGTGTTCTCCGCAGGGCGGCGTGGACGCGCGTTGGCTAACCGGCGTAAAGCTCCGCCGTCTCGCGCAGCACCTCGGTCAGCCCGTGCTGGGCGCGGGCCAGCTCCTCCGGGGTGATGCAGGCGGGCGGCATGAGGTACACCACATTGCCCATGGGGCGGATGAGCAGGCCGCGCTCGAAGCATTTAGCCTTCACCGCAGCGCCAACCTGCGCCCCGTAATCGCTTTCGCTACGGCCCAGGGTGACGGCGGCGATGGACCCCAGGGCGCGCGGCCGCGTAATGCCGGGGAGCGTCGCCACCTCGGCCAGCCAGGCCCGGTTGGACCGGGTGATGCGCGCGATGCGCCCAAGGGTGCCCTCGGTCTCGAACAGGGCGAAAGAGGCCAGCCCCGCTGCGCAACCCAGGGGATTGGCGGTGAAGGAGTGCCCGTGCGCAAAGGCGGTCTGGAAGTCCTCGCCCAGGAAGGCCTCGTAAATGCGTGTGCTGGCCACCGTGGCCGCCAGGGGCAGAAAACCCCCGCTGATGCCTTTGGACAGGCAGACAAGATCCGGCGTGACGCCCGCCTGCTCCAGGGCGAACATGGTGCCCGTGCGGCCGAAGCCGGTCATCACTTCGTCCAGAATCACCGGAATGTTCCGGGCCTGCATGCGCTCCACAACGGCGCGCAGGAACTCCGGGCGGCACATGTTCATGCCCGAGGCCCCCTGCACCAGCGGTTCCGCCAGGAAAGCCGCAGCCTCGCGCCCATGGGCGTCCAGCAGGGCGTCTATCTCGGCCAGGGCAACGGCCTCGCGCTCGGCGCAGGTCTCGTCGTCCAGCCAGGTGGGAACAAAGGGCAGGTGCCGCACCTCGCACAGCAGGTCCTCAAAAGGTGCGTAAAAGCCGCTGCTGCGGCCCACGGCCATGGCGCCGAAGGTATCGCCGTGGTAGCCGCCGGAAAAGGCCAGGAACAGGCGGCGGCTCCGGTCGCCATTGTTGCGCCAGTACTGCCAGGCCATTTTAAGGGCCACTTCGACGGCGGTGGAGCCGTTGTCGGAGTAGAACACGCGGGCAAGAGGCCGGGGCAGGGCGTTCACTATGGCCTCGGCCAGGCGCGCGGCGGGCTCGTGGGTGAAACCCGCAAAGATGACGTGCTCCATGGTGGCCGCCTGCCGGGCCAGGGCGGCGGCGATGGCCGGGTGGCTGTGCCCGTGCACGTTGACCCACCACGAGCAGGCCATGTCCAGCAGTTCGCGGCCGTCCTCCAGAAACAGGCTTGCTCCCAAGGCCCGGGCCACGGGCAGCGGCGGGGGCGCTGTGCGCTCCTGGGTGAAGGGGTGCCACACGTATTTGCGGTCAATGTCGACAATGCTCATGACTTCCACCGTATCCAGTCCAAGGCTCCTGGCTGGGGGGCCACGCGGTTCAGCGATTCCCTGGTCAGCGGCTCCAGGGGCGGAATTTCCGCAAGCACCTGCACGTTTCCAAAATGTTCTATGGCCTCGCGGTTGGTTGTGTTGGGCGCACCGGAAAGCACCACGCCCAGCACCGGCAGCCCGCGCGCGCGCAGGGCGGCCAGGGTAAGGCAGGTGTGGTTGATGGTGCCCAGGCCGCTTCTGGCCGCAACGATGACCGGCGCACCGAGGCGCAGCATGAGGTCGAGCATGGTGGCGTTCTCGTTCACGGGCGCCAGCACTCCGCCTGCGCCCTCAATGACCAGCGGGCGCGAGGTCTCGGGCAGGCGGAAGTCGTCCAGCTCGATGCGCAGACCCTGCAGCCGGGCGGCGTGAAAGGCCGAAAGGGGCTCGCGCAGCAGGTAGCGCTCCGGGTGCAGCCGAGCGCCGGAAAGCCGCGTCACGGTGTCGGCGTCGCGGTCGGGCGGGTGGCCGGATTGAATGGGCTTCCAGTAATCCGCGCCGCTGTGCAGGCACAGCCAGGCGGAAACGATGGTCTTTCCGGCGTCCGTGTCCGTGCCGGTGACGAAAACCTTCATGCCGACTCCTTCTTGATGAGGCCGTACAGGACGAAGGCCGTGGCCTCCATGCCCTTGGCGAAGCGCTCCAGCACGGGGCGTATGGGCCCTGGTCGGTAGCCGCTGCGGGGCTGGTCCGCCCCGATGTTGCGGAAGCTGTCTGCAAAGGCGCGGGCGTTGGCGTAGCGCAGGGTGTGCGCCTCTGTGCGGAAGCGCGTACGCTTGCCTGTGCGGGCGGCCAGGGTGGTCAGGGCGCGCATGATGTCGTCACCTTTGGGCATGGGCAGCAGGCCGGGCTCGCGCCCAAGGGCGCGGAAGGCCTCGCGCCATTCGGGAAAGCTCCCGGCCAGGGGCACGGCAAAGGCGAAGAACGGGGTCTGCCCGGCCAGGCGCTCCAGCCCGGCCACCGGGTCCACAAACCATTGGGCCGCCAGGTTGGAAACGATGGCCGCAGGCGGTTGGGCAAAGGCGGGCCGCTGCCCGTCCATGAGGGCGACCCCCGCCCCGGCGCGCCCGTGCAGGCGCAGGCGGCAGCGCTCAAGCATCTCCGGGGCGATGTCCGTGGCCAGGTAGCGTTCGGCCTTGGGGGCGAGCAGCTCGGCCAGCAGGCCCGTGCCGCAGCCTATCTCGGCCACAAGCCCGGCAGGCGGCAGCCCGCCCAGGGACGCTATGAACGCGGCCAGGGTCGCGGCGGATTCGCGCTGGAGCAGGGCGTGTTCGTCATACTGCCCGGCGCGCGCGCCAAAGCGCTTGGCCACCAGGGCGCTGCGGTCCGTGGCCGCCTCAGTCCAGGGCATGGAGGAACTCCCGGCACAGGGCGAGGCAGTCCCCGGTGCGCGTTTGGGGCAGGGCGTGCCCGCCGGAGGGAAAGACCTGCAACCGCGCAGAGGCCAGGCGCTCCAGGGCCTCCTGGGCCAGGGGCTGGGGCGCTATGCGGTCGTCCTGGGCGTGCAGCAGCAGCATGGGGGCCGTGCAGCGCGGCGTGGCGACGTTGAGTCCGCGCAGAATGTCCAGGTCGTCCTTGAGCCGCTGGAGCCCCTCCGGTCCGGGGGCTTCCACGCGCTGGCCCTTGAGCCCGCAGCGTCGCAGAAAGCGCGTCAGCACATCCTGCGGGTCCACGTCCAGGCGAGCCGTCATGGCGTCCAGGGTTTCCGGCGCGGCGCCCTGCGCCTGCCCCGGTCCGCTGCAAAAGCGCAGGAACGCACCCAGGCCGATGAGCCCGCGCCAGGGCTCATCCATGCCGAGCAGTTGGGCAAAGCCCAGGGAATGGCCGATGCCGACCCAGCCCTCGGCGTGGGCGGGCAGGTCGAGCATGCGCGGGCCGAAGTATCCGGCGTCGAGCAGGACCACAGGTCGCTCTGGGAAGGCTTCCGCCCAGCCGCTCCAGGCTTGTGGCCCAAAGCCCCAGCCGTGCAGCAGCGCAAGGCCCTTCATAGGGAACCCAGCGCGGCCAGCAACAGGTCGAGGTCCTGGTCCGTGTGTGCGGCGCTGAGCCCGATGCGCAGCCGCGAACTGCCTTGCGGCACCGTGGGCGGGCGCACGGCGGAAACGAGGATGCCCTGCGCGGCGAGGGTGTCCTTGGCGCACAAAGCGGCCTCCGGCGTGCTAAGAATCACCGGCACGATGTGCGTGCTGGAAGCGCCATGGTCGAGCCCCAGGCTGCGCAGGCCCTGGCGCAGGTCCTCGGCCCTGCGCAGCAGCGCGGCGCGCTCCGCGCCCAGGCTGGGCAGAAGCTCCCAGGCCTTGAGGGCCGCGCCCACCATGAGCGGGGAAGGCGCAGTGGAGAAGATGAAGCCGCCCGCCCTGTTGATGAGGTAATCGCGCAGGAGGAGCGAACAGGCCAGGTACCCGCCGCTTACGCCCAGAGCCTTGCTCATGGTGCCCATGGCCACGGTGGTCGGGGCCAGGCTGACCGCCTCGCACAGGCCATAGCCGCGCGGGCCGAACACCCCGGTGGCGTGGGCTTCGTCGATGTACAGCAGCGCGCCGTGGCGCAGGGAAAGGCCTTGCAGCGCGGCGATGTCGGCCTGGTCGCCGTCCATGCCGAACACAGATTCGCTGAGGATGAACTTGGGCCGGGGGTCCCCTGCGTTTTTCTCAAGTAACGCTTCAAGGTGTGCCAAATCCAGGTGCTTGTAGCGCTGCTGCCGCACCCCGGCCAGGGCGCAGCCCAGGTGCATGCTGGCGTGGTTGAGCTTGTCGGCGAAGACCAGCGGCTCCGCACCCAGCGCCGTCCTGTCCAGCAAGGCGGCGATGCAGGCTGCGTTGACCTGGTAGCCGGAGGCGAAGACCAGTGCGGCCTCGGCGCCTTTGTCCACGGCGATGCGCGCCTCAAGCTCCACGTGCAGAGGCGTGTTGCCGGAGAGCAAACGCGAGCCCGTTGCTCCGGCCCCGTAGCGGCGGCCTGCCTCTGCTGCGGCCTCCACCAGTTCCGGCCTCTTGGCCAGGCCCATGTAGTCGTTGCCGGAAAAATCGGCCCGCCAGCACTGGCCGGGGGGCGGCAGGCGGCGCAGGAGCCCCTGATGGTCCAGGGACTCCAGGGCCGCAGCGTAGCGATGCAGGAGTTCGTTCATGGCGCAAGCGGGCCTTCTGGCCGCAAGGGGGTTGTAAGGCTACCAGACCATGCGCATCTGGACGCCCTGGCTGGAGATTTCGTCCTTGATCTGGCGGATGGTGTATTCGCCGTAATGCACGATGGAGGCGATGAGCGCGGCCGAGGCCTTGGCCTTGGTGAAGGCATCGGCCATGTGCTGCGGGTTGCCCGCCCCGCCGGAGGCGATGACCGGAATGCGCACGCTTTTGCAGACGAGCCGCGTCAGTTCCAGGTCGTAGCCGTCCTTGGTGCCATCGGCGTCGATGGAATTGAGGCAGATTTCGCCAGCGCCCAGCGCCTCGCCGGTCTTGGCCCATTCCAGGGCGTCCATGCCGGTAAATTTGCGGCCGCCGTGCACCACCACCTCGAAGCCGGAGGGGATGGCCTCGCTTTTGGGCACGCGCTTCACGTCCATGCCCAGCACCACGCACTGCGAGCCGAAGGCCGCAGCGCCTTCGCTGATGATGTCCGGGTTCTTGACCGCGCCGGAGTTCACCGAGACTTTCTCCGCTCCGGCCACCAGCACGGCGCGCATGTCGGCCACGGAGCTGATGCCCCCGCCAACGGAAAAGGGAATGAAGATCTGGCTGGCCACGCGCTCAACCACGTCGAGGAAGATGCCGCGACCTTCCGAGGAGGCGGTGATGTCGTAGAAGACGATCTCGTCCGCGCCCTGCTCGTAGTAGTGGCGGGCGGTCTCCACCGGATCGCCGATGTCGACGTTGTCCTTGAACTTCACGCCCTTGGTGAGCTTGCCGTTGCGTACGTCGAGGCAGGGGATGATGCGCTTACTGAGCATTCTTGGCCTCCAGGCAATACTCGTGGAAATTTTTGAGCAGCTGCAAGCCCGGCGCGCCGCTCTTTTCCGGGTGGAACTGCACGGCCCACAGGCCTGGGCGGCCATGCACAGAGCAGAAGTTTTCGCCGTAGTTGGTTTCCCCGATGATGAACTCCGGCTTGGGCGCGGGGTGGTAGCTGTGCACGAAGTAGAACTCGGCCTCGGCCGGAATGTTTTTGAAGAGCGGGCACTCGGCCTTGAGCGAAATGCGGTTCCAGCCCATGTGCGGCACACGGATGGGCGTGCCGTCGGCCTCGGTCCAGGCGGGATTGAAGAGCCTGCATTCGCCGGGGATGATGGACAGGGTGCGGGTGTTGTTCTCCTCACAGTAGTCCAGCAGAATCTGGCAGCCCACGCAAATGCCCAGCAGGGGCTTTTCCTGCCAGATGAGGCTCTTGAGCTCTTCGTCGAGCCCGCCGGAGGTCAGTTCGTCCATGGCTTGGCCAGCCGCGCCCACGCCGGGAAAGATGATTCCGTCGGCCTTGGCGAGCAGGTCCGGGTCGTTGGTGATCTGGTTTTCGATGCCGAGGTGTTCCAGCGCACGGCGCACGCTGGTCTGGTTTCCTGCTTTATAGTCGAGAATGGCGAGCATTCCTGGCTCCTTGCTGCATCGGTGAGGCGTCTGTGACGCGAAGGGTTCCCAGCGGACTAGTCAATTTCCACGCGGAACACAAGGGCGCTATTTGCGCTATTTGGCAAGAACCCGCAGGTACAGGTCGCCGGTGAAGGGGCCGAGTTTGCGCCCCAGGCCCCGCAAGCGCACAGGTCTGCCCACCACGAAATCCGGCGGCAGCGTAACTTCCACGGTCTTGGGAGCGCCGAAGCGCGAACTGATGGTGAGGCGCAGCACCTTGCCCGGCCCCACGGCAAAGGCCGGGTAGCTCACGGTCTGCTCGTCGTCCAGCTGGCCCTTGAGCCAGGACTTGACCCCGCCCACCAGGCCCTTGCTCAGGTCCAGGCCAACAGACTTGTCGCCCCAGCTGATTTCCAGCTTGCGGCGCTTGGGGCTGGGTGGCGCGGCTTGCGGCTGTTGCTGCCACAGCGGCTGCTGCGAAGCGGACGCGCGGGCTTTATTTGATGTGAATTGACCGGGCGCATGTTTTCCCGCCCCAGGCTGGCCGTGCTTCAATTGGCTGTAGATGTCCTCAAACACCTGCCGGGCAAAGGGATCGGACAAGAGGTCGCGCAGGACTTCTTCTTCCCGGAAATGGAAGCCGCCGGAGCTTGTTTTGGCCCCGCCCGGCTGGCTGCTTTGGCCCGCCTGATTCGTTTGGCCTGCTGGGCCGGTGTGAGCCGTGCCGCGCGCATAGGCCTTGCCCGCCTGGGTCTTGCGGGCCTTGGTCTCCGGTCCGGCCTCTGGCCTGGGGCCGCTTCGCGCCGTCTTGCCCGGTTCGTCCTGCAAGGTGCGGGTAAGCAGGATATACGCCTCGTTCAGCTCGCGGAACTGCTCCGCCGCCTGGGGCGAGGGGTTCAGGTCCGGGTGCAGCTTGAAGGCCAGCTTGCGGAAGGCGGCCTTGACTTCATCGAGGTTCGCCTGGGGCGGCACCTGCAAAATGCGTTGGCAATCGCGGATGTTCATTTACGGATGCGGCTCTTCAAGGCTTCGGGAAGCACCAGGGCCAGCGGCGCTTCCGGGCCGGGTTCGTGGATCAGGCCGTGCTGGCGCAGATAGTCCACGCCTTCATCGACAAAGCTTTCGTGCCCGGCGGCATTGACCACGCCGGGACAGTCGGTCTGGATCATCTCCCAGCTGGTGGCGTCCACCAGGTTGCCGCGAAAATACGGCCAGGCGCGGCAGATGTCCGGCCTGCCGGGGTGTACGCCGCACCCCACGCCGTGGCGGAAGAACACGCAGAAGCCGTCCGGCCCGATACGCAGCCGCTGCTTTTCGCCCGCGCTTTCCGCGAACTGCTCCAGCATGGCGGCAATCTCAAGGCCCAGGTGCGCGGCCAGGCGCTCGCGGTCGTACCGGGTGAGCACGATGCCGCCCTCGCCCTGGCAGCAGTGCCCGCAGCGCTTGCAGGCAAAGGCGGGCTCAGCCATTGGCCCCTCCGCCCAGCAGCCGCGCGTGGTCCACCATCAGGCAGCGGTCTTCCACAACAATAATGCCGGAACCGCGCAGCAGGCCTCTGGCCTCGGCGCTGATGATGCCCGACTGCATCCAGAAGCCGCGCGGACGCTCGGCCAGGGCCAGGGTTTCGCGGGCGTGGTCCGGGCAGTATTCCGGCGCGCGGAACAGGTCTACAAGATCGACAGGGTGGGGAACATCGGCCAGGGTGGGGTAGGCGGCAAGGCCCCAAACGCTTGTGCGCTTGGGGTGCACGGGAATCACCGTGAATCCGGCCTCCATGAGGTAGCGGCCTATCCGGTCCACCGGCTGGCCGGGTTTGTCTTTGGCGCCCACAATGGCGATGGTCTTGACCTGGCCGAGCAGGGCGGCTAGCTCTGTGTCGCTGTGCAGCATGATTGTCCTTGTCGTGTCTGTGCCGTTTGAAACTTGCGCGCGTCTTAGCGCTACGGCACTTGCCTTTGTAGCGCAATACGCAGCCATTGCCTAGACCCGCAACCCAAGCACGGAGCCCCCCATGTTCGAAGCCCTGGCCACAATCCCCGCTGAGGAACTTGCCCTGCGCCACGCCCGCTGCCGCGCCCTGCTGGCGGAACTCGCCCCGGAGGCGGGCGGTCTGCTCGTGTTCGCCCGTCCCGCAATCTACTACCTGTGCGGCACCCTGGGCATGGGCTGCCTGTGGCTGCCGCGTGAAGGCCAGCCGCTGCTGATGCTGCGCAAGGGCGAGGGCCGCGCCGCCCTGGAGGCCCCTGGCACACGCGTTGTCAGCTACCGCTCCTACAAGGACCTGCCGGGTCTTGCGGCCGAGGCCGGGGCGCCCTTCAGCGAAACCATCGCTGTGGACATGGGCGGGCTCACTTGGCAATTGGGCGATTTGCTGCGCAGCCGTCTTTCCGCCCATCGCTTCGTTTCCGGCGACCAAGCGCTGGCCGTTGCGCAGTCCCTTAAAAGCGAGTGGGAGCTCAAGGTGCTGCGCACCTGCGGCGAGCGCCACCACTTGGCCCTGTACGACGTGCTGCCCCAGCTCATCCGCCCCGGCATGAGCGAACGCGAGATTGCGCACACGGCCTGGGCCGTCTTTTTCGAGCTGGGCCACCAAGGCATTCTACGTATGAGCGCCAACGGTGAGGAATGCTTCCTGGGGCACGTCTCGGCCGGAGATTCCGGCATCTATCCCAGCAGCTTCAACGGGCCGCTGGGCCTGCGGGGCGAGCACCCTGCCGTGCCGCTCATGGGCTATGCGGGCAAGCTGTGGAAAGAAGGCGAGCCCATGGCCCTGGACATCGGCTTCCAGATGGAGGGCTACCACACGGACAAGACCCAGCTCTACTGGGGCGGAGCTTCCGGCAGCGTGCCGATGGCGGTCCAGGCCGCCCACGACTTCTGCGTGGACGTGCAGGCCTGGGCGGCGGAAGAACTCAAACCCGGCGCGCTGGTGAGCGAGATTTGGGCGCGCTGCCTTGAGCGGGCCGAACGTGCTGGCTACGCCGAGGGCTTCATGGGCCTTGGGGCCAACAAGGTGCCGTTTTTGGGGCACGGCATCGGGCTGGCCATAGACGGCTACCCGGCCATAGCCAAGGGCTTCGACCGGCCCGTGCAGAAGGGCATGGTGCTGGCGCTGGAGCCCAAGCAGGCCATTGCGGGCCTGGGCATGGTGGGGGTGGAGAACACCTTCGAGGTCACGGAGACGGGCGCGGTGTGCATTACCGGCAAGGATTACGAGCTGCTCTGCGTGCAGGGCTAGGCCTGAGTTCAGGGGCGGGGCAGGGGGCTAGCCTGCGGCGATCATCTGTAGCTGGCCCGCCTGCAACAGCCAGCGCAGGGTGCCGTTGCGGCCCTCCAGGCGCGGCAGGCCAAGGGCCAGCAGCGCGCCGCCCTCCAGCGCCAGGCTGAGCTTGGGTCCTGAGGTGAGCAGATGCGAGGCCAGACTGCCCAAGAGGGGCAGCTCGCCGCAAATCAGCACGGACTGGAAGCGTTCGCACTCGCGCAGGTGCTCCAGGCAGGTTTTGAGGCTGGTGCCGCCGCGCAGGGCCTCGAAGCTGGTGACGCTGGATTGCGCGTAGCCCATGCCCTCGGCTATGAGCCCGGCCGTCTGCATGGCCGGGTGGAAGGGGCTGGCCAGCAGGGCGTCGAACCAGAGCCCCATGATGCGCATGGCCCGGGCCGCGCTGACCACCTGGTCGTGCCCCACGGGGGTGAGCGGCTGGTTTTCCTTCACTTCCTGGGGCAGGCAGGTGCCGTGCTGCATAAGGTACAGATTCATGGCCCCTCCAGGTCGATGAGTATGTTGCTCAAGCTCTAGCCCATAGCCTTGCGCTCCGCAAGCGCCCCTTTACGGCAAGGAAAAAGGGGGCTTCCGGTTCGTGAAAGTTGTGCCCGCCGCAGATGTGGTGTAAGGGTCGCAACATGACCGTTGCTACACAAGACTGCGCGGCGCAGGCTGCACGATTCGAAAAAGCTTCGCATGGGCAGCGGGTTGCCTGGGGGCGCCGCTTGCAGCGCCTGTTGCCGCTGGCCTCCCTGTGCCTGTTTTTGCTGCCTGCCCTTTGCGCTTTGCCTCAATCGGCCCAGGCGGAAACCACTCACGTGAAGGCCACGGCAGATGCCGGACTGCCGCAGGTTCAGGCCCGGCAGCAGGCCCTGGACCGCGCCCTGGCCGAGGCCGTGTTCGCCGAGGCCCGGCGCATGCTGGGCCCCGTGCCGGAGCCCCGCCTGGATGCCCTGCGCGCGTACCTGACCCCGCAGGCCCTGGACTTTGTGCTGACGTACCAGGAGGTGCACGCAGCCAAGGCGCCGCTTGACGCGCAGCAGGTCCCACAGCAGTTTGGCCAGCAGGTCGGCCAGCAGGAAGCCCAGCCTGGCCAGCATACTTCACCCGGCCAGGCACCGCCCGCAGCCGCCCATGCCACTGCCGCCGGGCCTCTGGTGTTCGAGGCTGACGTTGAGGTGAACCGCACCCATTTGCGCAACACCCTCGTGCGCCTTGGTTTCTTCTCCGAAGTTCCCGCGCCTTTGATCTTCTCCCTGCGCCTGGGCCATGGCGTAACCGAGGCCGACGCCAAGGGCTTGGACTCGCTCAATGTGCTGCTTGGCCTGGCCCGGGGCCAGCAGAACGCCGCTGCACCCGCTTCGCCCATGGCCCTGCCGGAGATTGTGCTGGAGCGCCTGCCCCAGGGCTATTACAAGGCCGTGCTGCGCCAGGGGCAAAGCGCGCTGGCGGTGGACGCCGCCTCGCTGTCCGCCCTGTGGCTGAACCTGTGGGGCAAGCATTTTGCGCAGGCCCAGCGCCAAGCCGGGCCGGGAATGCAGCGCCTGAACATCAGCGGCTTCGCCGGGGTGGACGCCGCCCTGGAGCTGCTGCAGGCCATGATGGGCTGGGAGGAGGCTGTGCAGGAACCCAAGCTGGCGCTTCTGGAACTGGCCGGGGCGGAGGTGCGCGCCCAGTACGTTTGCCGCGTCATCAACCAGAAGGCGCTGGACGCCCGCCTTGCCGAGGCGCTGGCAGCCCGCAAGCTGGGGCTGCTGGGCCAGACCGGAGCTGGCGGCCCTGCTTTGCCTACGGGAGCAACCGGTGCAACGGGGTTGGCGCTGCCATGACCCCGCCGCTGCGCGAAAACAACTGGACCATTCCGAACCTGCTTACGGTGTCGCGCATCATGCTCACGCCGGGGTTCGTCATGGCCTTTGTGGACCAGCGCTTCGACCTTGCCTGGGTGCTCTTTGCCATTGCCGGATTCACGGACGCCCTGGACGGCACCCTGGCCCGGCTGCTGAAGCAGCGCTCCACCTTCGGGGCCATGCTGGACCCCCTGGCCGATAAGATTCTGCTCGTCACAAGCTTCATCTGTCTGGCCGTGCAGGACTGGATTCCCGGCTGGCTGAGCATTCTGGTGGTCAGCCGCGATGTGTTCATAGTGGGCGGGCTGGCGCTCTTGAATTATTCCGGGGTGGATGTGAAGCGGGGCATCCGGCCCGTGTGGATCAGCAAATGCGCCACCACGGCGCAGATCGCCCTGGTGCTGCTCATCATGGTGGAGCACAGCACCATGAGCTTCCACCCGGACCTGCGCCTGGGCCTTGTTTGGACGGTGGCCGCGCTGACGGCCATGAGCGGCGTCTACTACCTGGCCATAGGCCTGAGCATGTTCCCGGAGAACGGGCAGGCGCGGCACTAGCGCCCGGCGGTCTACTTGTTGTCGGGGTGCTTTTTGCGTTCTGATTCCGGCGTCACGTCGATTTCCGCCGGTTCGTTCAAGCTGCGCTTGAAGTTTTTGATGCTGCGGCCCAGCCCGGAGCCCACCTCCGGCAGCTTGTTGTAGCCCGTGATGATGAGCACCACGATGACGACGATCAAAATTCCCGTAAGTCCGCCCATTTGACACTCCTTTTGCTCCGCACACGATACGCCCGGCCCTGCGCCAGGTCAATGCCGTACGCCGAAGCCCGGTCTTTACAAGCCCCAGCCGCAAAGGATACCCTGCGCAACGGAGGCGGATTGATGTTTCAATTATTTGCAGGCCAGCCGCATGCCTAAAGGCTCAGAATCCGGACTGGTGCGGCTGCCCGCCTTTGGCTGCCGTTCCTATCATGTTGGCCGCTGCCTGTACGAGGAGCAGCTGAACCCCGGCTTGAACACGGCGTGGCGCTGTGGCGTGCAGGCCCGTTGGGAGGCTGTGTACGACGACTTTCTGACCCGCGCGGAGAACTTCTCGCTGGACGAAACCGAGCTTGGCCGCTTGTGGCGGCTGCGCTTCGAGCGTTTGGCCGAGGAGCCCGTGAACTGCCCTGACTTCGAACCGGCCCTGGTGGACACTCTCCCCGAGTGCCGTCACCTCTTCGTGGACATCTGTCTCTTGCGCCTGCCGGTCTGCACCGGGCATTGCGTCAACTATCGGCTGCACACCAAAGCCTGAATCTGGAGTCCTCATATGTTCCTGTATTTCCCGCAGATGCACCCCGAGCTTCTTCCTTTGCCCCTGCGCGCTGCGCTGCCGGGCGAAACGCGCTTCCTGGACCCCGGCCTGGGCGCTGCGGAAAGCGCGGAGCATGTGCGCTCCGACCTGGCCCCCTTTGACACGCGCACGGCCAAGGCCCTGCTGGCCGACACCCTGCGTTTCGGCGAGTCGCAGGCCAGCCCCAGGGATCTGCTGGCCCAAAGCCTTGTGGAGCAGGCCGGGGCGCTCTTGCCGGAGAGCGGCCGCGCGGTGCAGGCCGAGGTGGAAAAGAGCCTGCTGGGCGCTGCGCCCGTGGACGTCAAACCTCCTCTTGAGGCGGCGCACCGGCAGGCGCAGATGCTGCTGCTTTTGGGCTGGAGTCTGGAGGAGCGGCTGCTTGATCTGCGCGCCGTGGAAGGCAAGCTCCGGTCGGCCTGGGACCGCCTGGACCAGAGCGTTGCCGCCGGGGCGGAGGCCGTGGACGAGGAAGTGGACCCTGAGGCCCTGACACTTGGGCGCGAGCTTTCCGGTCTGCTGCCGCCGGAGGCCAGCGCCATGGCCATGCCCTGGCGCAAGCTGCTGGAAAGTTTTGCCGTGCTCATGCCCGGCCAAATCCTGTGCACAGCCGAGGCCGAGATAGGCGCCACCCTGGCCGAGGCGGGAATTCCTGAAGCGTCGCTTGATGAAATCCCCGGTGTGGAGCGGGTGTTTCGCGCCCAGGCCTGGCGGCTCATGGGGCACGATGCGCCTCCCAAGGACCGGCCCTGGCTGGACGCCATGCTGACCCTTGGCGTTTTTCCCGCCGCAGTGAACGCGCCCGGGAATGCTCCCGGAAACAAGTAGGACGCGCCCATGATGCTGCTTGATGCTTCGTATGACGCTGCGGCCCTGCGCCGCTACAAAGGCTTCATCTTTGACTGCGACGGCGTGCTCATCGATTCGTTGCAGGCCAACGTGGTGTATTACAACAAGTACCGCACGCATTTCGGCCTGCCGCCCATGACGCCGGAGGACGAGAACTACACGCATATACAGAACGTGTACGACTCCCTGCGGCGCATTGTGCCGCCGGAGCATTACGACGAGGCCCTGGCCTTCCGCTCGCAGATCGACTACCGCGACATGCTGCCTTTTTTGTGCCGCGAGCCGGGCATTCGGCGCTTGCTGGGCTGGATGAAGGGCGCGGGCTTTCTGCTCGGGGTGGACACCAACCGCATGGACACCGTGCACCTTGTGTTCAAGGCCGTGGATTTGGAAGGATATTTCGCCCCGGTGATGACCGTTGCCAACACCGCCGCGCCCAAGCCGGACCCGGACGGGGTGCGGCAGATTCTTGAGGCCTGGGGCCTGGGGCGTGAGGATGTGGCTTTTCTTGGCGATTCCAGCGTGGATGAAGCCACGGCGAAAAACGCCGGGGTGAACTTCTGGGCCTTCAAGAACCCGGAGCTTTCCGGCGAGTTGCTGGTGCCGGATTTTTCCACGCTGCTTTGCGCCCTCAAGCGTGCCTGGCCGGAACTTCCGGCCCTGTCATAGGGGCTTGATTCTTCGCACCTGGTGTGCCACAAGGGAGGCACATGCAGGGTGCCCGGCTTTCTCCGCCGCCCTGGCCTGTGGAGGTTTGATGTCCTATATCATGATCGTTCTGGTGAAGGTTGTGCAGCTGGTTTCCACGCTGCTCACCATGTACATGTGGGTGGTCATCATTTCCGCCCTGCTTTCCTGGGTCAACCCCGATCCCTACAATCCCATAGTGCGCTTTCTGCGCAACGCCACGGAGCCCGTGTTCTACCGCATCCGCCGGTGGATGCCCTTCGTCATGCTGGGCGGGTTCGACCTCTCACCCATTGTGGTCATAGCGGCGGTGCAGATTGCAAGCGCGCTGCTGGACCGGCTGGTCATCGACATGGCCATGAGCGCCCGCATGATGGGCGCTTTGTCTTCCATCCTGGTGGGGTAGCAGCGTGACCATCTCCAAGATCGACCTTCTGAACCGCAAGTTCTCCAAGAAGCTTTGGGGCTACGCGCCGGAGGAAGTCGACCAGCTCATGGCCGAGATGGCCGAGATGCTTGGCGCCGTGGCCGAGGAGCGCAAAAACCTGCTGCGCAAGGTCAAGCGCATGGAATCTTCCGTGGAGGAGTTCCGCCAGCGCGACGAGACCCTGCGCGACACGCTCATGAGCACGCAGAAGATGGTCGACGACATCAAGGGCGGCGCCCAGCGCGAGGCCCAGCTGATTCTTGACGAGGCGCGCTGCAAGGCCGAAGGCATGGTCCAGCAGGGCCATAACCGCCTTGCGCAGCTTTACGAGGACATTGAGAATTTGAAGCGCCAGCGCAGTCAGTTCGAAATACAGCTGCGCGGCCTTCTGGAAACGCATATGCGCATCATCGATTCCGAAGACCCGGCGGAGTCGCGCCTGGAGTCGCTGGAATCGAAGCTGAAGTATTTGCGGAAAGCGGAGTGATTTTTTGTGGGACAGGCGCTCCCTGAGTTTGTCCGCCTTGCGGGCGACGGGGACTGGCGGATCCAGGTCTGGGTGCAGCCTGGAGCCAAGCGCAACGAGGTGGCCGGACTGCATCAAGGCTGTCTCAAGATTCGCCTGAGCGCCCCGGCGGTGGACAACAAGGCCAACACCGCGCTTGTGGAGTTTGCAGCGGCCCTGCTGGGGCTCAAGCGAAGCCAGGTGAGCCTTGATGCCGGACACTCGTCCCGCAGGAAAACGCTCCGAGTTCAAGCTCAGAAAGAGCCGATCTGGCCTCAGGTCCATGCGGACCAGGCTGGCGGGCAACCTCCAACTGAAGGAGCCACACATGGAAGCATTGGATCGCGCCCTCATCGAAAAGTTTGAAGCCCAGGATTCTGAGCTACGTGCGCTGTGGCTGCAGCACCAGGACTATGAAAAGATGATCGTAAAGCTAGAAGGCAAGCCTTTCCTAAGCCCTGTGGTAGAGCAAGAGATCAAGGAGCTTAAGAAGAAGAAGCTTGCCGGAAAGACGAAGCTGCAAGCCTTGTTGGATAAGTATCGTCACCAGGAGGCGTAGATTTATGGAGCTCAGCGGAGCTCAAATTCTGCTTGAATGCTTGAAACGCGAGGGCGTGGAGGTAGTTTTCGGGTTCCCCGGCGGAGCCGTCATCGACATCTACAACGAACTGCCCAACGCATCCTTCAAGCACGTGCTGGTGCGTCACGAGCAGGGGGCCATCCACGCGGCCGACGGCTACGCCCGTGCATCGGGCAAGGTCGGCGTCTGCCTGGTGACCTCCGGCCCGGGCGCCACCAACACCGTGACCGGAATCGCCACCGCCTACATGGACTCCATCCCGGTGGTGATTCTGACCGGCCAGGTGCCCACGCCGCTCATCGGCAACGATGCCTTCCAGGAAGTGGACATTGTGGGCATTACCCGGCCCTGCACAAAGCACAATTACCTTGTGAAGAACGTCAACGACCTGGCCCATGTCATTCGCCAGGCGTTCTATCTCGCCCGCTCGGGCCGCCCCGGCCCGGTGCTGGTGG
>DIVX01000159.1 GCA_002422505.1 Desulfovibrio sp. UBA6121 | reverse complement strand
CACCAGCTCGCGGTCCACGAACTCCCGGCGCGAAAGGTCGTCCACCTGAATGACGAAGGCCAGGCGCGACACGGCGTCGACCACGTCGCTGGTGTCGCCGCAGTTGGGTTCATCCAGTGTTTCAAAGCAGATGACCATGCGCGAGACTTCCGGGTTTTCCGTTTCGCCGCTGGAAATGCTGCGGATGTTCAGCCCGCGGCGTTTGAATTCCTCGGCCATTTCGGCCAGAACGCCGCTGCGGTTGGCCACCAGGGCGGAGATTGTGTGTTTCATGCTGCGTGGCTCCTTGGCTTTGGGCCTGCGGCCCGGTGCGCTTTTACACATGCATGATAGCGCAAAGCGTTATGGAAGCAAGGTCCGTCCGCTGCCGCTCTTGCCATTGCCCGGCTTCCAGGGTAAGCAGGAACATGGATTATAGGAGTATTCCCCCCGCCAAGACGCCAAAGACGAGGCCCGCGTGAAGCTGCGCTGCTGGGGTGCGCGCGGCTCTATTCCTGTTTCCGGGCAGGAGTTTGAGCGCTATGGCGGCGATACCTCCTGCCTTGAGTTGCGCTCCAAGGACGACGAGCTTCTCATCCTCGACGCGGGCACGGGCATACGCGCCCTGGGCTGCGAACTGGCCCGCCAGGAGCGCACCAGCCTGACGCTGCTTTTGAGCCACTACCACTGGGACCACATTCAGGGCCTGCCATTCTTCAAGCCGTTGTACAACCCTGCCGCCAACCTGCGCCTGGGCGGCTGCGAGGGCGCCCGCACCGAGCTGACCCGCGTGCTGGCCCGCGCCCTGCGGCCTCCGCTTTTTCCCGTGCCCTTCGACAAGGTTCCGGCCCGCGTGACGAACGTGCCGTTTGTGGAGGGCACGCTCCGGGTGGGCGGGCTCTTGGTGCGGCGCATCGCGGCCTCGCACCCCAACCGGGCCGCCGGTTTCCGCATCGAGGAAGACGGCAAAAGCCTCGTCTACCTGACGGACAACGAGCTTTCTCTGCGGCACCGGGGCGGGCTGAATTTCGCGGACTATGTGGCCTTCAGCCAGGGCGCGGACCTGCTCATTCATGATGCCGAATACCTGCCGGAGGAATACCCGCAGCGGCGCGGCTGGGGGCATTCGCACATCGGCGATGCGGCGCGCCTGGCCAGGGAGGCCGGGGTGGGAACGCTTGGGCTGTTCCATCACAACCAGGAGCGCACGGACACGGCCATGGACGTGCTTTTGGAGCGCTGCCGCGAGCAGCTTTCCCGGCCGGGCGATCCGGCCTGCCTGGCCCTGTTCCAAGGATTTGAAATGGACATCGGCCCCTGAGGGCACGGACGCCGGGGCCGTTGGGGCCAGCGGCGTCCAAACCGTTGCGGCACTTGATTTCTCCCCCCATACGTGCCACACCTGCACCTGCCGCACGAGGCGGCCCTTGAGAGCACCCGAGGGAGGGAGTGAAAATGCGCGCGCTTATTGTTGATGATGATTTTTACAGCCGCATTGTACTGCACGACATGCTCCGGGCCGTGGCGGAATGCCACATCGCCGTGAATGGCGAAGAAGCTGTGGGCGCGTTCAAAAAGGCCCTGGAAGACGGCCGCGCCTACGACCTGGTCTGCCTGGACCTCGTGATGCCTGAAATGGACGGCCAGCAGGCCCTGCGCGAGATGCGCGTGCTTGAAGAAGAACGCGGCCTGGACAGCGAGAGCCGCAGTGTTGTTTTCGTGGTGAGCATGGTCGAGGACAACCGGGAGACCAACGAGGCCTTTTTCCTCGGCGGCGCAGACAGCTTCCTGGTCAAGCCCATTGAAGAAGCCCGGCTGATGGCCGAACTTCGCGAGCATGGGCTGCTGGGCTGAGCTGCGCGCGAGCCGGTGTTTGAAATTCGCGCAATAGTCGGCTACAGGATGCCGCGCCGGTTTGCATTGTGCTCCGGCCAGGAAGGTGCATGAGTCAGATTCTTGGAATTAAGTTCAGCGATCACGGTCCGGTATGCTATTTCGCCTCTGGCGAGCACGAACTGGGCACGGGCCAATATGTGCTGGTGGAAACCGACCAAGGGCAGGCCCTGGGCCGCGTGGCCACGGTAAAGGCCCCGGACGACGAGGCCGCCGCCGCGCTGCCCTACGCGCATGTTTCCACCCCGGCCCCCACTCAGCCCGAAAGCCCGCCAGTCGTCCAGGCCAGCGCCCAGGCCCCGTTTGAGGTCAGCTTCGGCGGTGCGGACTGGGACGCGCCCCTGCCGGAGGGCGGCGCCGCTGCCGAAGCAGCCAGGGCATCCGCCCCGGAGACCCAGCCCCAGAAGCACGTCTCCCACGCCCAGATAGAAACCGGCCAGCCCGAGGGCAGCGCGCCAGCGCCCAGCACGGGCGGCGGTCCGGTGGCGCTTTTCGCCAGCGACCAGGCCGTGACCCAGCCCATTCCCCACAGCACCAGCGGCCTGGAGCGCATTTCGCGCCTGGCCACGCAGGCCGACCTTGAGGTGCACGCGGAGAACCGCCGCCTTGCCCGCCGGGCCTTCACCTTCTGCCGGGGCTGCATCAACTCCCAGAACCTGGACATGAAGCTGGTGGATGTTGAGGTGCTGCACGACCGCAGCAAGCTCATCTTCTTTTTCACCGCGCCTAATCGCATCGACTTTCGCGAGCTCATAAAGAGCCTGGTGCGCGAGTTCCACACCCGCATCGAGCTGCGGCAGATCGGCGTGCGCCACGAGACGCAGATGATCGGGGCCATAGGCAATTGCGGGCAGGTGTGCTGTTGCCGCCGTTTCTTGCGCAAGTTCGCCCCGGTCACCATCAAAATGGCCAAGGAACAGAACCTGTTCCTGAACCCGGCCAAAATTTCCGGCATCTGCGGTCGGCTTTTGTGCTGCCTGAGCTACGAGCAGAAGGGCTACGAGGAATTCCACAAGCAATGCCCCAAGATTGGCAAGCGCCTCCAAACGCCCATCGGCTCCGTGAAGGTGCTGCGTGCAAACTTCTTCAAGAAATCCATCTCTGTGTGGGTGGAGGACGCAGGCGAGCGCGAGTTCACCCTGGACGAGTGGAAGGACATGCTGAACCGCCAGCCCGGCGATGCCCAGCCAGAGGCTCCGGCCCAGGAGCAGCAGGGCAGGGGCCGCTCCTCCTCGCGCGTCAGCACGGGGCGTCCTGCCCGGCCAGAGCGCGGTGCGCGCCCCGAACGGTCCGACAGGCCCGAAAGGCCCGAAAAAACGGACAAGTCCGACAAGTCCGACAAATCAGACAAGGCCGACAGGCCAGACCGGCCCGAAAGAACAGAGCGCGCGGCCCGGCCCGAGAGGCCAGAAAGGTCCGACAGACCGGAACGCACTGAGCGGCCGGAACGTTCTGACAGGCCCGAAAGGCCGGAGCGCCCCGCCGCCGCCCAGCCCGCAGCGGGCGAGCCCCGCGCCGTGGGCCAGGCCGAGGGCGAAGGCCGCGAGCGCACCCGCCCCCGGCGCAAGCGCCGCAAGAGCAAGGGGCCCAAGCCGCAGCAATAGGCTGGGCGCACTGGGCGCAGCGTACAGAACCATCATGGCGCGGCCACATATTGGCCGCAATTGGCCGGGCGGGCACGCATTCGCCTCCGCCCGGCAAACGCTTCAAGGAGTTGCCGCTTGAGCCGCTTTTTTGTCACCACCCCCATCTTTTACGTCAACGCCAAGCCCCACCTTGGCCACGCCTTCACCACCATCCTGGCCGACTCGGTGTCGCGCTTCCACTCCCTCATGGGCGAGGAATCGTACTTTCTCACCGGTACGGACGAGCACGGCGACAAGATCGCCAAGGCCTCCGAGGCCGCCGGGCAGTCGCCCAAGGAGTACGCCGACCAGATCAGCGGTCTGTTCCGCGGCCTTGCGCCCATCGTCGGGGCCAAGCCCAACCAGTTCATCCGCACCACAGACCCGGAGCACATCAAGACCGTGCAAAAGGTGCTGCAAAAGGTGTACGAGTCCGGGGACATCTATTTTGGCGAATACGGCGGGCACTATTGCTTTGGCTGCGAGCGCTTCTACACCGAGA
>DIVX01000071.1 GCA_002422505.1 Desulfovibrio sp. UBA6121 | reverse complement strand
AAAAAGTCTCCCCTCCCGCCCCCACGTTGCCCTCTCCTACAGCGCCTGCGGGCGTTCAATCCATTTGTTGACCACAGGTGCGACGTATGCGCCGAACTGATCGAGCAGTTCTGCGGGTGCGGGTGCGCTGAGCAGCATGGAGCGGTGCTGGGGGTGGATGAAGCCTTGGGCGACGGAGTTGTCGAGGAAGGTGCACAGGCTGGCGTAGTAGCCGTCCACATCGAGCAGGCCGCAGGGCTTTTTGTGGAAGCCCAGCTGCGCCCAGGTGAGCATTTCGCACAGTTCTTCGAGGGTGCCCATACCGCCGGGCAGGGCGATGAAGGCGTCGGACAGGTCGGCCATGAGGGCTTTGCGTTCGTGCATGGAGCCCACGATGTGCTGTTCGGTGAGGCCGGTGTGGGCGATTTCTTTGCGTTGCAGGGCTTCGGGGATGACGCCGATGACTTGGCCTCCGGCGGCGAGGGCGGAATCGGCCAGGGCGCCCATGAGCCCGACGTTTGAGCCGCCGTAGACGGTGGTGATGCCGCGGCGGGCCAGTTCCGCGCCCATGTCCTGGGCGGCTTTGCGGTAGTCGGGCTTGTTGCCGGGGTTGGAGCCGAGGAAGACGCAAACGCGCTGCATGATGGGGGATCTCCTGTTGCGTGTGGGGGGGGATGGTCAGGCCAGCTGGTCGCGCAGTTGGCGAAATATTTCCTGCAATTGCGTAGGGGTGGCTTCTGTTTCGTTGATGCGCATGCGCCGGATGAGCCCCACGAGGTTGCCACGCGGGGTGGTGGTGCGCTCGAAGAGCATTTCGCGGTTCTGGGCGCGGCCAAGGGGGATGGCGCAGGTCCAGGAATCGGCGGTTTCCTGGAACCAGGCGGCTTGCGGCGCGCCTTCGGGGGAAAGCACATCCACCAGGCGGCGCACGCTTTGGCCTCCGGGCAGGCCGAGGAAGTCGCCGCGGTCGGAGCGGATGACGGCGGGCAGTTCGAGGAAGGCCGGGGGCGGCGCGTGCGGTTCCGGGAACTCCGGCGCGGGCTTGGGCTCGCGTCCCAGGGCGTAGCTGGCCACGGGCCCGGTTGGACCGTGCACAGTGACGATCTTGCGCGCCGTGAGCACCGTGGGGCCGGGTTCGGGCGCGGGCGCTGCGGGCGGCGTTTGCGGGGCCTCTGGCGCGACGGCCTGCTTGGTCTGCCGGGCGTTTGCGGCGCGCAGCTCGGTCAGAAGCTCGGTGATGAGCGCCTTGGACGCGGCCTCCATGGTGGCGAGGTTGCGCACCTCAAGCTCCAGTTGCTCCATGCGCAGGCGCGAGAGGTCCTGGGCTTGCGTCAGGGTCTCTATGCGAGTGGAAAGGGCGTCCGGCGCTTGGGCTGCGGGCTCGGCCTGGGGTGCTTCGCGCAGCGGCTGCGTCGGTGTCGATAAGCGTCGATTCAGCGGATACTCTTTGAATTCGGCGATTAAGCGCTGCGATGTTTGCAGGATCGACAGCCCATCGGCAAAGAGGTCGCGGATGCGACGGCACACGTCCAGGGCTTCCGGGTGCAGGCGCACGGGCTTGCCTTGCCGGGCCACAGGCAGAAAGGTGGGAAATTTGCTGCGGTAGCTCTTGATGGTGGTTTCGGAAACGCCAAGGGCCCGGGCAAGATCCCGATGCGTGTAGCTGTGCCCGCTCATGCGCCCCCCCGTGGTCCTTGTTCCGCCGCCGCGCCTGGCTATCGTCGCTTGCCGATGCTGCGCGCGAGCACGTGCTGTGTCGCGCTTTCCTGCTTTCCGATAGTCCTGCTTGCGCCGGAGGTCAAGACGCGGCTGCCAGGGCAGGCCACGGCGGATCAGGCCGGGCGCGGGGAGGCGGGCGCACACCCGCAAGCGGCATTTGCTGCGCTTTTTCCTTGGCGATGGGTGCCCTTTTGGGCTAGTGTTCCCAAACCGCGTTCCGAGGCCGCCTTTCCTTCTTCCCGCCGCATCCAGGCGGGCCGCCGCCCGGACCCGGCATCTGGCCGCCCTGCGCCAGCCCCGGCCCCCTTCGCCGGGCAGCGCCCAAATCCGGCGGCCCCAAGGAGCAACATCTGATCGTGACCGCACCCCCCGGCGGACCAGCCGCCCCCAACGCCACTGTTCCGGCCCGCATTCTCCGGGCCGCCCGAGTGCTCGGCTTTTTGGCCGGAGCACTGCTTTTTACCGCCTGCGCGCCCGTTTCCGCGCCGCTGCGCGGGGCCGGGGCCGAGCCCGATCCCATCCTGGCCGAAAACGCGGGCCTGCTGGCGGAACAGCACCTGCCCGGCGCGGAGCGCTACGCGGTGGTTCCCGGCGAACTGCCCGGCCCCCTGCCCGGCAAGGTGCCCCTGGCCCCCCCCGGAAGGCCCGGCACCCTGCGCCTGCCCGGCCTGGCCGAGGCCCCGCCCAAGGCCACGGACATTCCCGAATTCCCCACCCTGGACGACCTTGAGGTGGAGGCCCGCCTGGAGCGGCTGGCCAAGCTGCCGCCGTCCCTGGGGCTGGATATCGTGCGCACCGGGCTGACCCAGAAGGGCCGCCGCTACCGCCGTGCGGGCACCTCCCCGGTCACCGGGTTCGACTGCTCCGGCTTTACCCAATGGACCTTCCGCCAGCACGGCCTGGACCTGCCGCGCACCGCGCGGGAGCAGTACGGCACGGGCGTCAAGATCAGCACCGACGAACTGCGCGCGGGCGATCTGGTGTTTTACAAGATCAACCGCCGGGGCCGTTGGCATGTGGGCATCTACATGGAGGACGGCGTGTTTGTGCACAGCCCCAGGCCCGGGCGCGGCATTTCCGAGGCCAACATGAGCGACGGCTACTGGTCCAGGCGCTACCTGGGCGCGCGCCGCTACGTCCGTTAGCCGGGCGGCCATGACCCTGCGGGCCTCCCTGTATGTGCATGCGCCCTTTTGCCGGGGCAAGTGCCGCTACTGCGCCTTCTACTCCGCGCCTACGGGCCCTGCCGGGCCGACAGCGGCGCAGCTTTCCCGCTACCTGCGCGCCCTTGAGGCCGAGATGGACCGCCAGGCCGCAGCCTATGGCCGCGTGGCCGCGCCCACGCTGTTCTTCGGCGGCGGCACGCCAAGCCTGCTGGGGGCCGAGGGGCTCGCGCGCATCATGGCCGGGCTGCGGCAGCGTTTCAACCTGGCCCCGGATGCTGAAATTACCTTGGAAGCCAACCCGGATTCCGCCACGCCGGAGCTGCTGCGCGCCGCGCGCCGCCTGGGCGTGAACCGCCTGAGCCTGGGCGTGCAAAGCCTGGACGACGCGGATTTGCAGGCCCTGGGCCGCGTCCACAATGCGCGCCAGGCCCGCGAGGCCTACGCCGCCGCCCGCGCCTGCGGCTTCGACAACATCGGCCTGGACCTGATCTTCGGCCTGCCGGGGCAAAGCGTTGCGGGTTGGCTGGCTGTGCTGCGCCTGGCCGTGGACCTGGAGCCGGAGCATTTGTCGTGCTACGGCCTGACCGTGGAGCCGGGCACCCCCCTGGCGGCGGATGAAAGCGCCCTGGCCGCCCTGCCGGACGACGACCGGCAGGCCGAGATGTTCCTGCGCGGGTCGGAGCTGCTCCAGGCGGCGGGCTATGCCCATTACGAGATTTCGAACTTCGCCCGAAGCTCTGGCGGNNTGGCGGGCAGGACAGGCGCTGCCGCCACAACCTGGCCTGCTGGCGCGGCGAGGACGTGCTGGGCTTTGGCCCGGCGGCGGTTTCCACCATGCCCGCCCCGCCGGGGGGGGCGAACGCCGCTGGAGCGCCGCCCGGCGCGGCCTTGCGCTGGGCCAACGCAGCGGACTTGGAGACCTGGGCTGCGCTGGCCCTTGGCGAAACAGGCAGCGCAGCACCGGCCCAGTGCGAGGTCCTGACCCCGGACATCCGCGCGCGGGAGGCCCTGATGCTGGCCCTGCGCACGGCAGAGGGGCTGGACCTGGAGGCCTTTGCCCGCAGCACCGGCCAGGATCTGCGCCTGCTCCACGCGGACCTGCTGCAGCAGCTCGCCGCCGCAGGGTTGGTGGAGCGCCCGGCCGGGCGGCTGCGCCTCACCCTTGCGGGCATGCTGGTGTCCAACAGCGTCATCCGCGCCCTGGGCTTCTGAAACGCTCTGGAGAATCTTTCCTGATTGTGCAAGATTTTGCGGTCTGGGAACCCTTGCCCTGTGTGGGTTCCCAAGCCAGCCTTTGAGCCTCTAGGCTTCGGGAGCGTGGATATTTCTAGAGATTGTTGATAATAAAGTCTGAACATCGGCAGTCGCCGAATTTCCATAATAAAATCAAGATTCAAAAATCGCGGACCGGTGCCCGCGTAAGGAAGCCTCAATGACCCAACTGCCCATGCCCGCCGACCTGCCCGACGTGAACCTGAACGAGAACGCCAAGGTGGTGCTTTCCCGCCGCTACCTGCGCAAAGGCCCGGACGGCAAGCCCTACGAGCTGCCCCGCGAGCTGTTCTGGCGCGTGGCGTCAAAAATCGCGGAGCAGGAGGCGGTGTTCAAGGGCGGCAAGGGCAAACCGGCCAAGCTGGCGCGGGAATTCTATGAGCTGCTGATTAGCTTCAAGTTCCTGCCCAATTCGCCCACGCTGATGAACGCAGGCACCGAGCTGGGCCAGCTGGCCGCCTGCTTCGTGCTGCCCGTGGGCGACAGCATCGAGGAAATCTTCGACGCGGTGAAGCATGCCGCGCTTATCCACAAGTCCGGCGGCGGCACCGGCTTCTCGTTCTCGCGCCTGCGCCCCACGGATTCCCGCGTGGGCAGCACCGGCGGCGTGGCCTCCGGCCCGCTCTCTTTCTTGCGCATCTTCAACACCGCCACCGAGCAGGTCAAGCAGGGCGGCACCCGGCGCGGCGCCAACATGGGCATTCTGCGCGTGGACCACCCGGACATCATGCGCTTCATCAAGGCCAAGGAGCGCGAGGGCGAGCTGAACAACTTCAACCTTTCCGTTGCCGTTACCGATGCCTTCATGGAGGCATATGTCAAGGATAAGGGCTTCCCCCTTGTCAATCCCCGGACAGGAAAAACAGTAAAAACAGTCAAAGCGCAAAGGCTTTTCAGGCTCATCGCCGAAGCTGCATGGGCGTCAGGCGAGCCCGGCATCCTCTTCATCGATACCATCAACAGGGCAAACCCGACGCCGGATATCGGGGAGATCGAAGCGACGAACCCCTGTTTAACAGGAGAAACGTGGATTACTACCGCTCAAGGCGCGCGGCAAATAACAGAACTTGCAGGCAAGCAGTTTGCCGCTGTAATAAACGGCAAAAAGGCCTTAAGCACAGAAGAAGGGTTTTTCTCAACAGGGATAAAACAGGTCTTCAGGATAACGACCAAAGAAGGTTACGAACTGAGGTTGACGGAAGATCACCCCTTAAAGCTGGTGACAAAAAATACAAGATACAAGAAAGAAACCGCTTGGACGCCTGTAAAACAGCTCTTTCCAGGACGAAAAATATGCATCAACAACCACGCCCCCTGCGACTTTGGCGCGGACGGTACAAGGGAAGAGGGCTATATAGTAGGCCTGCTGGTAGGCGACGGCACTATAAAAAAAGATGGTACAGCGATTCTGTCCACCTGGGGTGACAGTTTTGGTGTGAAGGCGATAAGAGAATACGCCGCTGATATCGCTTTATCTTTTCCCCACAGAAGCGATTTTACCGGTTGGACAAAAATCAATGGGAGGGATGAGTATCGTCTAAAACTGGCAGAATTCAATACTCTATCGGCAAAACTCGGGCTGTCTAACGGGCATAAAACCATTACTTCTGGAATAGAGAGGTCGTCGTCAGAGTTTTACAAGGGTTTCCTCTGCGGGCTGTTTGACGCAGACGGATCGGTGCAGGGTAATCACAAAAAAGGTTGCAGCGTAAGGCTGTCCCAGAGCGATACGATATTGCTTAAAGCAGTGCAGAGGATGTTGCTCAGAATGGGGATAGCATCACATATTTATACGAACCGCAGCAAAAGAACAACCAGCCTGCTGCCCGACGGTAGGGGCGGTCACAAGAAATACCCGGTAAAACAGGCGGATGAGTTAGTTATAAGCGGCTCCAACATCGAAGTATTCGCCAGAGTAATCGGCTTCAAGGACAGCGATAAAATGGAGAAGCTCAATACATTACTATCGCTCTGTGCCAGAGCGCTCAACAGAGAAAATTTCTTTGCAACCATCAAAGAGATTGTTCCTGACGGAACGGAAGAGGTTTTTGACACACAGATACCAGGGGAAAACGCTTTTGACGCTAACGGCTTCATCGCACACAACTGCGGTGAGCAGCCGCTTCTTCCCTATGAATCGTGCTGTCTCG
>DIVX01000099.1 GCA_002422505.1 Desulfovibrio sp. UBA6121 | reverse complement strand
GGCCGTGTGGACCCGGTAGCCGGCGTCGGCCAGGGACAGGGAGAGCACCGTGCGGATGCCCTCTTCGTCATCCACCAGCAGCAGATCCATGTCCATGCGCTTCTCCCTCGGGCCAGACCAGGAAGGTCAGAACGAAACGGGTCCACTCCCCTTCCACCGACTCGGCCCGGATGTCGCCGCCGCAGTCCTTGACGATGCCGTAGCTGATGGACAGCCCCNNCTCCTTGGTCGTGAAGAAGGGCTCGAAGATCTTGTTCAGGATGCCCCGGGGCACGCCCTTGCCGGTGTCCTCCACGGTCACCTTGACCATGTTGCCCGCGCGCTCCGAGCTGATGCTGATGCGCTTGTCCCCGGCGGGCCGCACAGGAGCGCTCCACTTCTCCTCGATGGCGTCGCGGGCGTTCAGCAGCAGGTTGATGAAGACCTGCTCCAGCCGCCCGGAATCGGCCGTGATGGCCGGAAGGTTCTCGGCCAGGTTCCAGACCACGCTGATCTCGCGCAGCTTGAGCTGCTGGCTGAAGATATCCAGCGAGCGCAGCAGGATGCCGCCCACGTCCACGGGCTCAAGCTTCATCTCCGGCTTGCGGCCAAACTCCCGCAAATGGTTGATGATCTTGCTGGCCCGGTCCACGTGGGCGTCTATTTCCTGGGCCAGGGTGGCCAGCAGCTCGCTTGCCAGCGCCTCCGAGCGCTCCACCTTGCGGCGAATGAAGCTGGCCGCAGTCTTGATGACCGTGAGGGGCTGGTTCAGCTCGTGGGCCATGCCGGTGGCCATTTCGCCCAGGGTGGCCATTTTGGAGGCCTGGATGAGCTGCTGCTCGGTTTCCAGGCGCTTGGTCATGTCGCTGGTGGTGACGAGCAACACCTTCTGCCCGCTGAACTCCGAGGGGGACAGGCGCACGGTGACGAAGAGCCTGCGACCGTCCTTGGCCACGTTGATGAGCCTGTCGTGCAGGCTTTTTTGCCGCAGCTTGAGCTTGTAAGCCTCGCGGTCGTCTTCTGGAAACAGCGAAAGGAAGCTTGCGCCCACCAGCTCCGCGCGCTCAAAGCCATATACGGGCCGCACGCTTTCGTTGCAGTCCAGAATGGCCAGGCTCGATTCATCGAGCACGAACACAGGGTTGGGGATGTTCTTGAAGATGGCGAGATACTTGCGCTCGCTCTTCTCCAGCTTGTCCTCCAACTGCTTGCGGCTGCTGATGTCCAGGCACATCTCCATGGCCGCCACCACCTGGCCTTCCGCGTTCTTGATGGGCGAGCTGGTGACCAGCCAGTGGCGCACAACGCCGTCGGCGTCCAGGCCGGATTCCTCGCTGGTGAAGGAGCGCCCCGTTTCGAAGCTCTTTTCCACCGGGCAGTTGGGGCACTTGTCGCTGCGGCCCTTGTAGGCGTGGTAGCAGGTATCGCCCGGCTTGGGGCGGAACTTCTCCCGGAACTCCTGGTTGTAGCGCAGCAGCCGGTAGTTGCGGTCCTGCACGGTGATGATGCACGGCACCTGCGAAAACAGCGTCTGGTACTCGTCGCGCTGGCGGTTCAGCTCAATCTGCTTGTCGCTTATGCTTTTGCCCATGCGCTCTATGGTGTGCACCAGGGTGCCCATCTCGTCGGGCTGGTCGATGTCGATGCGGGTGCACTGGCCGCCTTCTGCAATGAGCTGCGCGCCGGTGATGAGCTTTCTGATCGGCCGGATGACGAAGCGCCCCATGAACACAAAAATCGCCACGCCCATGCCCGCCAGCACAATGAAGGTGAAGGCCACGCTGCGCGACTGGAAGGCCGCTATCTCGCGGTCTGTGGCCTCAAGGGAAAGCACCACGTCGATGGCGCCCAGCACCTTCTTGTCCTTGGGGTGGAAGTGGCAGTTTTCGCTGCAGCCGGGCTCGTTGTGAATGGGGCTGATGATGCCCAGCAGACGCTGGCCGCTGGCGTCGGTGAACAGGCGGGTGCGGCTCTCCAGGGGGGCGTCGGCCGGGGGCGGGCTGGACTGGTGGCACACGATACAGGCCTTGCTGCGCCTGTCTGTTTTTGTGTCCACCTCGCCGTGGACGTTGGAGAACTTGACCTCGCCCTCTTTGTTGTACACACGCACGGCGCGTATGCCCGGCTGCGACCCGATGTTGGTGATGATCTGGTTCAGGTCGTCGCGGGAATTGATCATCATGGCGTAGCGCGTGCCAAGCTTGATGGTGGTGCCGAGGCGGTCGGCCTCGTTCACCACGTAACTCATGAGGATTTCTTCCTGGTGGCTGATGGCGAAGTAGGAAAGGGCGGCCACGCTGAAGACCAGGGAAAGCCCGGCGGTGGCGATGAGCTTGAGGGCCAGGCTTTTCCGGATGACGGTCCACGGGTTCTGCATGGCCTCGGCCCTCGGGCGGGTCAGCCCGGCGTTATGCGCGCCGGGCATTGACCGGGACGCAGGCGCGCTCGCACGCCTGCGTCCCGGGAATGAATCATCAACGCTTGTGGCACTGCCCGCAGGCGATGGGCCCCTTGCCCTTGGCCTGGTGGCAGCCGATGCACTGCTTGTGGTAGGCGTTGGTCAGGCTCGTGCCTTTGCCAACGGTCTTCAGCTTGTGGCAGTCGGCGCAAGGGGTGCCCTCGGTGGAGGCGGTCTTGTCCTGCTTGCCGTCGGCCCCGCCGTGGTGGCACACCACGCAGTCGGTCAGCTGGGCCTTTTCATTGTGCTGGTCGTGGTTGAACTGGGCGGCGGGCCGGGTAAGTTTGCCAAAGGCCGCCGGAGCCAGGGTCTTCATATCCTGCTGGGAGAGCGCGCCCTGGGCGAAGGCCAGGATGAGCGCGGCCGCCAGCAGCATCGTAAGTGTGCGGTTCATTGCTCTCTCCTCCTAGACCTCAGGTTTTTCCATGCACTCATAGATGATGTCGCCGAGGAATTTAATCTCCATGCCCAGCTTGTAGGCGTGGACAGTATCCTCCAGGCCGCCGTGGCAGTTGTGGCACGGCGCGATGATGGTCTTCACGCCCGTGGCCTTCAATTCCTCAGCCTTGGACTTGCTGCCGGCCACGCGAACGTTCTTGAACGGGGGGCCGGTGTTGATGACGCCGCCGCCTGCGGTGCAGCACAGGTTGTGCTCTCCGTGGGAGGCCGTCTCGATGATGTCGCCGTCGATGAGGAAGCGCACCAGCTCGCGCAGTTTGTTGTGCAAGCCGCGGCCGCGGACTACGTTGCAGGGGTCGTGTATGGTGACCGGGCCGGGGTACTTCTTGGCCAGCTTGATCTTGCCGTCGCGCATAAGTTCCCAAAAGAACTCAATGGAGTGCACCACCGGCACCGGGTGCATCTTCCAGCCAACCCAGCGGTTGCCCATGTCGTACACGGAGCGGAAGGCGTGGCCGCATTCGC
>DIVX01000068.1 GCA_002422505.1 Desulfovibrio sp. UBA6121 | reverse complement strand
AGTTCGACCGCGGCTACCTCTCCCCGTACTTCGTCACCAACCCCGAGAAGATGACCTGCGAGATGGCCGATCCGCTGATCCTCATCTGCGAGAAGAAGATCTCCTCCATGAAGGACATGCTGCCCGTACTTGAGCAGGTGGCCAAGATGAGCAAGCCCCTGGTCATCATCTCCGAAGACATCGAGGGCGAGGCCCTGGCCANNAGGCCATGCTGCAGGACATCGCCATTCTGACCGGCGGCACCTGCGTGTCCGAGGACATGGGCGTGCGTCTTGAGTCCATCACCGTCAACGAGCTCGGCCAGGCCAAGCGCGTGGTCATCGACAAGGATTCCTGCACCATCGTGGACGGCAAGGGCAAAAAGGCCGACATCACCGCCCGCGTGAAGCAGATCCGCGCCGAAATCGCCGAAACCTCCTCCAGCTACGATCAGGAAAAGCTCCAGGAGCGCCTGGCCAAAATCGTGGGCGGCGTTGCCGTCATTCACGTTGGCGCCGCCACCGAGACCGAGATGAAGGAGAAGAAGGCCCGCGTGGAAGACGCCCTGAACGCCACCCGCGCCGCTGTTGAGGAAGGCATCATCCCCGGCGGCGGCACCGCCTTCGTGCGCGTGGCCAATGTGCTCGACGGCGTCAAGGGCATCGACGACGACGAAATCGCGGGCATCGGCGTCATCCGCCGCGCCCTGGAAGAGCCCCTGCGCATGATCTCCGCCAATGCGGGCTTCGAAGGCTCCGTCATCGTGGAGAAGGTCCGCGAGGGCAAGGGCTCCTTCGGCTTCAACGCCGCCACCGGCCAGTTCGAGGACCTCTTCGTCAGCGGCGTCATCGACCCCAAGAAGGTTGCCCGCGTGGCCCTGCAGAACGCGGCCTCCGTCGCCAGCCTGCTGTTGACCACCGAGTGCGCCGTGGCCGACAAGGTCGAAGAGAAGGAAGAAAAGAAATAGCGTCTGAATCGCCGACACGATTCACACGGTTTCATGAGGTCGGGTCCGCAAGGGCCCGGCCTCTTTTTGGTTTGTAGGGGAGCGGGCCAGTTGCCCGAAGTTTGCGCCAAGGCGAGGGGCGAGGGGAGGCAGCGGCGCACTCAAGCCGCGCAGCCTTGGGGACACGCCGTGCAAGGGCGCCCAGAATAAAGACGTTTTTTGGCGGCTGCCCCCTAAGCTTCCGGCCAGGAGGGCCGATAAGCAAAACATCTGCCGCCATCTGATCGCGGCCAGGCTCCGGAACTCACTAGGGAGGGGACCGGAGCCTTTTTTTGCGCCTGTGCGCTCGGGGGCAAGGGGGGCGCGGCCGTGGCGCGGCAAGGAACGGCGGTCCGGGCATGAGCCCGGCAAGGGTCCAGCGGGGCGCGTCGCACGTAATGTCGCACAGGGCCTCGTCTGCCCATCGCCTGGCCGCCTGGCCTGTGCGCCCGAGGTGGAGCAACCGGCGTTGCGGGTGTCTGGGCGCGGCGTCGCGCGTCGGGGCTACTCGCCTCCGCGTTCTTCGCTCATGGCCTGTCGGCGCAGTTCGCGGCGACGCAGGGCCTCTTGCAGGCGGCGTTGGCCGGTCTCGCCCTCAATGATCAGCGGCGGGGCCTGCCTGGGGCAGCCGTGGTCGTCCAGGGCCACAAAGGTCAAATAGGCCGAATTGGTGTGGCGCACCTCGCCGGTGAGCAGGTTCTCTGCCTCCACGCGCACGCCTATCTCCATGCTGGTGCGGCCCACCATGTTCAGGCTGGCCTTTATGACCACCAGCTCGCCCACGAACACGGGCTTGAGAAAGTCCATGCGGTCGATGCTGGCCGTGACGGCCCAGCCGCGCACGTGGCGCATGGCCACCACGCCCGCTGCGGTGTCGATGTGCTTGAGGATGACGCCGCCGTGCACGTTGCCCGCCGGGTTGGCGTCGTGGGGCAGCACCTGGTGGGTCATGATGACGGCGGATTCCGCAGCGGTTTTGCCCGCGGGCGCGCCTGCGGGCGCAGCGCAATGGGCAGGGCGTTTCTGGTCGGTCATGGCGGCTCCTTGTGGGGGTCGTTCAGGCTCCTACAAGTAGGCCGGGCGCAGCCTGCGGTCAAGGGCGGCGGGCCGTTTCGCCGGGCCTGCCCCCGCCCCGCCTGCGGCGATTGCCGCGTTTGCCGTCGCCGTAGATTGGGGGGGCACGCCCCACGCAGCAGCCGGGCAGCAGCCGGGCAGCAGCAAGGCAGCAGCCTGGGTGGCCGCCTGGCCGGGGTTGCCCGTCCCCGCCGCCGGGGCCGCCTTGCCTGCGGGGTTCTGCTTGGTTCGCGTGCGCCGCCGCCTTTGCGCTGTGTGTCCTTGCCGGGCGCGGCTTGGCAGCCGCTGGCAGGTCGGGGCTTCCTATCCGCCGGGGCGCATGCTACAAGCCAAGCACGTTGGATTGGAGGAATTTCGCCCCATGTTGATTGTTTGTCTGCGCCGAGCGTTGCGGTTTGCTGTTGTGGCTTGTTGTGCATTGACCCTTTGCGCGGGCGCGGCCCAGGCCGCAAGCAACGCGCTGGCGGCTCCGGCCCCGGCGCCGCAGGGCGCTTGGACCCCTGGCGCGCCATGGAATTTCAAGACCTTTCAGGAGGCCATGCGCCAGTCCGGCCGGGCCTCTGAAATCTCCGAGCGCGACTTCGCCGAGATCCAGGCCCGCAAGGCCCAGGCCCAGGTCAGCATGGAAGCGTACCTGAAGCGGCGCTTCGGCAAGGCCGACCGCGAGGTGCTGCGCGCCTTCCGCGAGCTGCCGCGCGAGTTCTTTCATTACAACTATCAAAGCAGGCGGGCCTTCGTCAGCAACGCCTACGAGCCAGCGCCCAAGCCCTGGGCCATCGGCTATGGTTCCGCCCTTTCCGACTATCTGGGCCAGGCCTACATGACGCAGCTTGCCCGGCCCAAGGCCGGGGAGACCGTGCTTGAGATCGGCACCGGGTCAGGCTACCAGAGTTCGCTGCTCTCGCGCATCGTCAAGGATGTCTACTCCATCGAGATCATCAAGCCCCTGGGCGCGGAAGTGGCCAAGATCTACAAGCCCCTGGGGCTGGACAACGTGCGCACCCGCGTGGGCGACGGCTACTTCGGCTGGCCCGAGGTCAGCGGCGGCTTCGATATCATCATGGTCACCTGCGTGGCCCGCTACGTTTCGCCGGAGCTTTTGCGCCAGCTCAAGCCCGGCGGACGGCTCATCGTACCCATCGGCCAGCCCTTCAAGAAGGGGCAGGTGCTGTACGTGTTCACCAAGGACAAGAATGGACGGGTGCATTCCCGCAAGGACATGGGCGTGTTCTTCATTCCCATGACCGGCAAGATCATGCAGGGGAAGTCGTAGGGCCATGCGCGCCGGGCCCGCCAGCATCGCCCCGGGGGTGAACAGAACGCTGCGCCACGTTGCGACGCTGTGCCTGGCGCTGCTTTTGGCCGCGCCCGCCCTCGCCGCCGCGCCCAGCGGCATGGCCATGGATGTGCTCGACTCCATCACCAAGTCCCCGGCCTCCCGCCGGGAGGGCAGCACGGGCACGGATTTTTCCAAGACCGGGGCGGGCAAGGCGGGCGCTGGCCCGGCTGCGCCCACCGCCCCCGTGGCCCCTGTGGTGCCGGGGGCCCTTGCGCCCTCGACCCAGGCTTTGCCCCAGCGGCAGGAGGCCCCCGCCGCGCAGCCTGTCAGCCCGGCCCCGGCGGCAAAGCAGCACTCCGCCCCGCAGGTGCTGACCCTGACCCACGACGGTGCCGAACGCCGCGCCCTCATCACCCAGCCCAAGCTCCAGGCCCGCAAAAAGGGCCAGGCCGCGCCCCTGCTGCCGGTGATCATCTTTCTGCACGGGGCCGGGGGCAGCGCCGCTCAGGCCATGCGCCAGACCAATTTGGCCGCCCGCGCTGCGGCAGCGGGCTTTCTGGCCGTGTTTCCAGAAGGGCTTGGCCCGGCCGAGGCCAAGGGCGAGGGCCAGACCTGGAACGCCTGGCGCTGCTGCGGCTACGCGCGCGATGCCCGCGTGGACGACGTGGGCTTTCTTTCCGTGCTGGTGAACCGCCTGCGGCAGGACTATCGCGCCGACCCGGAACGCATCCATCTGGCGGGCTTTTCCAACGGGGCCATGCTGGCCAGCCGCTTTGCGCTGGAGCGGCCCGGCGTGGCCGCCACGCTTGTTTCCGTTGCGGGCTACCTGCCTTGCGACGCCCCCAAGCCCACGGAAGCGCTGCCTGTGCTCATTGTGCATGGCGACCGCGACCAGGTGGCCCGTTTTGCCCCAACTGCGGCGCACCCGGCCACGGGCCGCTTTTGCGAGGACCACCCGGCCCGCGCTCAGGCGGATTTTTGGGTGCAGAACCTGGACCTTGCGCCCGCGCCCAAGGTGCGCGAAACAGCCGCCGCCCGCGTGGAGGAATCCGCGCCGGGCAAAAAGGGCGGGCGCGGTTTTTTGCGCTTCGTCATCGTGAAGGGCGGCGGCCACGCTTGGCCCGGCGGCCCGCGTGAGCGCTTTCGCTACTGCGATGCGCCCAGTTCCGGCGTGGACGCCACGGGCCTGCTGCTTGAGTTCTGCGCCGGGCGGCGGCGCTGAAGCCCGCACGACCTGCGTTCACCGCGCCGCCCGCCTGACCCTGCCCGCGCCTCGCGCTGTCGTGCCGGTTCTGTTTGGTTTGCCTGCCGGGAACGCCACGCCGGGAACGCCACGCCGGGAACGCCACGCGGGGAACGTTTGAAGCGCCTGCCGAACCCAAGGCGGTTCTTGCGGCAACCCGCCCGCTGCTGCGATTGCGCCGCCCGCGCCGCGTCGAATCATCGCCCAGCCCTGGCCTCGCCTCGCCTAGCCCCGCTCGTTTCGTCGCTCTTGGCCCGCCTGAGCGCCCGCCCTGGAAACACCGCGCCGCGCCAGACGCAAAAAAGCCCCTTGAACGCCATCGGCTATGCAGGGGGCTTTTTGTTTGGCGCGCGCCTGACCTTCCCGGTCAGGGCGCGAACCGGGCGCGAATCGGGCGCGCACGCCGGGGCGCTAGGGCTCGCCGATGCTCTGCTCCACCAGACGCAGCACCTCGGCGGGGTCGAAGGGCTTGCACACCGTGGCCACGGCTTTGGGAATGGCCATATGGATGCCTGGCAGGCCGCTGATGACGATGACCGGAATGTTCTTGTACTCTGGCATGCGGGCATAGCGGCGGTAAAAGCGCGGTCCCCATTCCTCGGGCATTTCCAGGTCCAGGGTGATGAGGTCCGGGTTCTCTTTGAACAGCGTTTCCGTGGCCTGCACCCCGCCCGTGGCCGAGCAGGTGTCGTAGCCGCGGTCGCGGAAGATGGTGACCAGGTACTCCACGATGTCCGGGTCGTCGTCCACCACCATGATCTTCTTTGGCGCGCCGTCGGGCCTGGGCGCGCGGGTTTCCGCCAGGCTCTGGCGCTGCTTGAGGATGCGCCGCACGGCCCGCCTGCGGGTTGCGCCGTCGAGGGCGGGTTCTGGCGCGGCGGCAAGCCCGCGCTCCAGGCGCTCCTTTTCGGCCTGCTTCTTGGACAGGCAGTTCTGCCCGTCTTCCATGATGTCGCGCACGGTGACGGAGTCGAGCTTCTCGAACATGGCCTGATCGGCGGCGACCCAGATGGAGCGGGTGAGGCAATGCACCGAACGCGGGCAGGACAGCCTGTTATGACTGCAAGCCAGCTGGGCGCTTTCGCCCTCCAGAATGCGCACAATGTCGCCCACGGTGATCTTTTCCGGCGGCACGGCCAGCAGGTGGCCGCCCTCGCGTCCGCGCAGGCTGCGCACTATGCCGGCGCGTTGCAGCTCGCCCACAAGGCGCTCCAGGTACTTGGCGGATATGTCTTGGCGCAGGGCCGTTTCCGCCATGGACACCGGGCCGTACTTTTCATGCTGGGCAATATCCAGCACCAGGCGCATTCCATACCGGCCTTTTGTGGTCAGGCGCATATGAGGTCTCCTTGCATGAGAGATAGTCTGTCTTGGCGGCGCATTGCACAATACCAGACCGCAGTGGTCGCCTTTTCTGACATGGCCAGCGTATGCAGTAGCCCATTTTTCGGCCCTCATCAAGCCATACGGCAGAAGTGTGCTTTAATAATATATGCATACTTTTGCCGTAGGTAAACAAAAAGTTCCAAAAAGGGCTTCCCTCAAATCAAATACTGTGGCAGTATTGTAGGTGAAACTGCATTCAGCGAGCGTAGTCGCGGCAAATTTCCTTATTCATAGCTCTGCTCTTGGATGCGGAGTGTATGTTTTGCCTATTTTTCAAGTGTGAGCACTTTCAAGACGCACGCACCTCGTGCGGGGGAGGAACGGCATGCATCCACCAGCTTTGTGGGATTGGGAATCAGGACAACGCGTGATCCTCGCCAGCATGGAGCGGCCGGAGAACGTCGCCTGGCTGGAGGAATATCACATTTCGCCGGATGGGGAACGCGTGGCGGTTCTGGCCAGCCTGGAGGAGGGCGGATTCACGGCGCTTGTGAATGGCGAGGCGTGGGAAAACCCCTTTGAAAAGGCCTGGTGCCCGCGCTTTAGCCCGGACGGCCGCTTTACCGCCATTGTGCAGCAGGACGGCATGTGGACCCTGGCCGTTGACGGCGAAGCCTGGGAAGAAAGCTTCGACTTCATGTGGAGCACGCAGTTCGCCCCAGAGGGCGAGGCCATTGCCGCCTGCATCCAGAGCGGCGGCGAATACGGCCTGTGCATAGACGGCGTGACCTGGGAAACCCTGTACGAGAATGCCAGCCAGTGCGTGCTCTCCGCCGATGGCAAGGCCTCGGCGGCCGTGGTGCAGCTGGCGCAGCTTAAACCGGCGGACATCGAGGCCTTTAAAAAAGGCGTTTATGGCGTGGCAGTAAACGGCCAGAGCTGGGACGCCAACTTCATGAACTGCTGGACCCCCGCTTTTGACGCCAAAGGCGAACACGTGGCCGCGCAGGTCCGACTAAACTTGTATGATTACTCCATCGCCGTGGATGGGAAGACCTGGAACGAAATTTACGGCTGCGTTTGGGAGCCGCGTTTCAACCCGGCCACGGGCAAGGTTGTTGCCCCGGTGCGGCTGAATGGCCGCTGGGGTCTGGCCCAAGACGGGCAGATTATCTGGGAGCCCCGGTTCGGCCAGTGCTGGCAGCAGATTTTTAGCCCGGACGGCAAGAACATTGCGGCCATTGTGGCGCCGGACTTCGGGAAATTCACCGTGGCCGTGAACGGCAAGGCCTGGGGCGTGACCTTCCCGGTGGTGACCGATTTGGTCATTTGCCGCGAGGGGGCGACCGTGGCGGCGCTTGGCTGCGTGGACAACGCCGACTGGCAGGTGCTGGTGAACGGACGCGCCTGGGCTGGTGTGTGGGATATGGCCTGGAAGCCGGTCATCAGCCAGGTGGGCGGGCATGTGGCCGCCAAGGTGAGCAAGGGCAAGCGGCAGACCATCGTCGTCGACGGCCGGGCCTTTGCCCGCGAGTTCGACCAGGTCTTCGACCCCACCTTCAGCCCGGACGGCAAGAAGCTGCTCATCCGCGGCATCGACAAAGGCTCCGTCGTGCGCATCGTGGCCGACGTGGCTCAGGCGTAAATCCGCCAAGGAGGATCAGACATGAACGCCGCGTATGAATTCGTCACCGGGCCGCTGGCCTGGGCCGCGTGGGGGATCTTTCTCCTGGGCTCGGCCTGGCGGCTCTTCTCCATGTATCAACTGGCCAAACAGAAGGACGCCGTGTCCCTCTCCTACATGAGCCTGTTTTACTCGATGCGCTCCATCGTCAACTGGCTCATTCCCTTCAACGCGCTTGGCTGGCGCAAAAATCCGGCCATGACCGTGGCCACCTTCGTCTTCCATATTTGCCTTCTGGTCGCGCCCATCTTCCTGGTGGCCCACGTGATGCTTTGGGACCAGTCTTTCGGCGTCAGCTACGTCACCATTCCGGACAACGTGGCCGACATCATGACCCTGGTGGTCATTGCCGCCTGTCTGTTTTTCGCCGGGCGCAGAATCATGCAGCCCGAGGTGCGCTACATCACCACCCCGCAGGACTGGGTCGCGCTGGTCATCGTGCTGGCGCCCTTTCTCACCGGTTTCCTGGCCTACCACCAGCTCCTGGACTACGATCTCATGATCATCCTGCACGTGGTGGCCGGAGAGATCATGCTCGCGGCCATTCCCTTCACCCGCCTCTCCCACATGGTCTTCGTCGCCTTCACTCGCGCCTACATGGGGTCGGAGTTCGGCGGCGTGCGCCACGCGCGTGACTGGTAACTCCCCAAGGAGGAACGATACATGGGCATCGCAGATAGACTCATCGAAGACGTTGGGCTTCGGGGTGGGGTTTCCAAACTCACCCCGGAGCAAATCCAGAAAACAGTCAACGCCGTCATCAGCGGCGAAACCGGCGCCAAGCTCAAGGCCTACGCCGAAACCTGCATGCGTTGCGGCTTGTGCGCCCAGGCTTGCCACTTCTCGCAGTCGCACCCGGACGACCCGAGCTACACCCCGGCGGCCAAAGTGCAGGCGACCATGGGCGTGCTGCTGAAGACCGGCGGCAAGGTCAGCCCGGAGTTCATCTACGGCATGGCGCAGCTGGCCTACACCGAATGCAACCTGTGCCGCCGTTGCGTGCATTATTGCCCCATCGGCATCGACACCGGCTACATCATGAGCACGGTGCGGCGCATTTGCCACAAGCTGGGCGTTACTCCGCAGTACATTCAAGATACCGCCCACAGCCACTCGGCCACCTTCAACCAGATGTGGGTGAAGGATGACGAATGGACCGACACGCTCATGTGGCAGGAGGACGAGGCCCGCGAGGAATTCCCCGGCCTGCGCATTCCGCTTGATAAAGAGGGCGCGGACATCTACTACTCGGTCATCGCGCCGGAGCCCAAGTTCCGCACGCAGCTCATCTACCAGGCTGCGGCCATCATGCATGCCGCCGGTGTGGATTGGACCATGCCCTCCGAGCCCGGCTGGGACAACTCCGACATGTGCATGTTCACCGGCGACTTCGAGATGATGGGTCGGCTGAAGCGCAAGCACTTTGAGAGCGCGCAGAAGCTCAAGGTCAAGCGCATCGTCATGGGCGAGTGCGGCCACGCCTTCCGCTCGGTCTACGACATGGGCAACCGCTGGGTGGCCTGGAAGATGTACCCCGTGCCGGTGATCCACTCCATCGAGTTCTTCTGGGAGCTCATGAAGCAGGGCAAGATCAAGCTGGCCAAGAAGTACCCCGGGCCGGTGACGGTGCACGACCCCTGCAACGTGGTCCGCGGCCGCGGCCATCACGAGAAGCTCCGCGAACTCGTGCGCTTCCTGGTGGACGGCCCGATCATCGAGACCGCCTCCAACCGCGAGCACAACATCTGCTGCACCGCGGGCGGCGGCGTGATCAACTGCGGCCCGCCGTTCAAGAACGTCCGGCTGGACGGAAGCAAGGCCAAGGCCGAGGAACTGCGCGCCACGGGCGTGAAGACCATCGTGGCGCCGTGCCACAACTGCCACGGCGGACTGGAAGACACGGTCCACCGCTACAAGCTGGACATGCACATCAAGTTCCTTGGCGACATCATCTACGAGTGCATGGAAAAGCCGAGCTAGGGCGAGGGGAGAACGAACATGAAGAAAATCGCGCTTGTCGCCCTGCTGGCCCTGTCCCTGCTGCTGCCGGCCTTCCTGGCCATGGCC
>DIVX01000032.1 GCA_002422505.1 Desulfovibrio sp. UBA6121 | reverse complement strand
CGACATGGACTTCAAGGTGGCCGGCTCCGCGCGCGGCATCACCGGCATCCAGATGGACATCAAGATCACCAGCGGCATTCCCTACGATGTGCTGCGCCGCGCCCTGGCCCAAAGCCGCGACGCCCGCATGCACATTCTGGAGCACATGGGCATGTGCCTGGCCGCGCCCAGGCCGCAGCTTTCCGAGCTGGCCCCGCAGATGGAAGTGGTGTTCATCAACCCCGAGAAGATCCGCAGCGTCATCGGACCCGGCGGCAAGAACATCAAGGCCATCACCGCCGAGACCCAGGCGGCCATCGACATTGAGGACTCCGGCAAGGTGGCCATTTTCGCCCCCAACACCGAGAGCCTGAACAAGGCCAAGGCCATGGTGCTGTACTACGACCAGACCCCGGAGCCGGGCCGCAACTACCTGGGCACCGTGAAGAAGATCCTGGAAGTGGGCGCGCTGGTGGAAATTCTGCCCGGCGCCGAGGGCATGCTGCACGTCTCCCAGCTGGACGTTGAGCGCGTGGACCGCGTGGAAGACCTGCTGCAGCTGGGCCAGGAAGTGTGGGTCAAGGTCATAGAGCTGGAGCCGGGCGGACGCATCCGCCTGTCCCGCAAGGCTTGGCTCATGGAGCAGGCCGGTCAGGAAGTGAGCCTGGATGAATTCCGCCGTCCGCCCTCCTCCCGTAGCGATGGCCCGGGCCGTGGCGACCGTGACCGTGGTCGCGGCGGAGACCGTGGCGGACGCGGCGGGGATCGTGGCGGACGCCGCTAGGCCCTGATCCAACACGCAAAATAACGGCTGCCCTTGGCGTTCCGGTCTCCTTCAAGGATTCCAGGCGTCAGGGGCAGCCTCTTTTTACGGGGTTGCAGGCCCGCAGGAGCGGTTTATTTCGGCTCGCCGTCCTGCCCGGCAAAGGGCTTTACGTCCCAGGGCAAACGCTTCTTGGCGCGCTCCAGGGCAAAGGCCTCCACCTCCTGGTGCCACAGGGCGAAGTCCTTCAAGAGGGTCTCCGCCAGGGGGGTCAGCTCGTAGCCCTTGCGACCGCTGGCCTTGGCCAAAAGCGCCTCGCCCAGGGCTTCCTCCGTGCGCTTAATGCGCCCCCAGGCCGCGCGGTAGCTCATTCCCAGGGCCTTGGCCGCCTGGTTCAGGGAGCCCAGGCGCTCCACCAGCTCCAACAGCTGCACGCGCCCCAGGCCAAACACCATTCCCCCGCCAGACTCCAGCCACAGGTGGACGCGCAGGGTGGGGGCGGCGGCAGGCTCTCCGGCCGCGGAAACGTTCATTGTCTTGCCGCTCATGCTACCTCCGGCTTTGCGGCGCTTCATGCGCCGATACCTTGTTGTCGTATATGGCAGAAGACGAACGCGGCGTAAAGAAAATCCCTCTACGCCCCTTGGCAGCCAGTATTTCGTGCCTACTTGATCAGTTCGGCACACAATCCCGCGCTCAGGATATCCATGCAGTTCACCAAATCCACACAGAATTCCGCTCGTCAGATCTGGAACCTCTCCTGGCCCCAGGTGCTGATGATGCTGTTCAACTTCCTCATCGGCTTCGTGGACGTGTGGGTTGCGGGCAAAATAGACCACAGGGTGCAGGCTTCCCTTGGCATCATCACCCAGTCGCTGTTCCTCTTCCTCATCATCGCCACCGCCGTTTCCGGCGGGGCCGTGGCCGCCATAAGCCAATCGCAGGGGGCAGGCAAAAAGCTGCGCGCGGAACGCTACACCGGGCTGTGCCTTTCCATCGCCGCCGTTTCCGGCCTGGTGTTTCTGGCCCTTGGCCTGCCCCTGCGCAACCTGTTCGTGCGCGCCTTGCAGGTGCCCGATGACATCGCCCCGCTCACCGGCTACATTCTACAGGTATTTTTGTACACCCTGCCGCCCTACTACATGATGATAATGCAGAACGCGGTGTTCCGCGCCCGCAAGCAGGTCATGATTCCCCTCTACACCATGATCCTCGTCACCCTGGTGAACACCCTGGGCGACCTGGGCCTGGGCCTGGGGCTTTGGGGCCTGCCGCAGCTCGGCGTGCAGGGCATCGTCTGGTCCACCTTCTGCTCCATCAGCCTGGGCGCGCTCTTCGGCTGCGCCGTGCTGCGCCTGGACGGCACCCTGCGTCGGCAGATCTTCGCCCCTTTCTGCTGGGTGCGCAAGGCCTTGCCCTATCTCATCAAGGTCGCCCTGCCCGCCGGACTCATGCAAATCGTCTGGCATACCGGGTACCTGGTGCTCTTCGCCATCACCGCCAGCCTGCCGCAGAACAGCGTCATCGCCCTTGCGGGCATGGCCGCAGGCGCGCGCGTGGAATCCCTGCTTTTTCTGCCCGCCTTCGCCCTCAACCTCACCGCCAGCATTCTGGTGGGCCACCTGCTGGGCGCGGGCCAGCCCGAGGAAGCCCGGCGCATGGGCCTACGCATCCTGGGCACCGGGCTCGTCGGCATCGGCATTCTGGCCGGCCTGCTCTGGCCCTTCCTGGGCGACATCGCCGCCTTCATCGCACCCATGCCCGCAGTGCAGGCCGAGGCCGAGAACTACCTCGTCTACAACGTGCTCGCCATCCCCTTCACCCTCACCACCATGATCCTGGCCGGGGCCCTGGCGGGCGCAGGGGCAACGGTGTACAACCTCGTCGGCATGGGCCTGGGCACCTGGCTGGTGCGCCTGCCCCTGGCCTATGCCCTGGGGCATGTCATTCTGGGCACCGCCACCGGCGTGTGGATTTCCATGCTTGCCTCTCAGGCGGCGCAGGCCGCCATACTGCTGTATATCTTCCTCAAAAAGGACTGGCAGCGCTTCGCCATGTCCAAAACCCGCAACGGAGCGCCTCGATGACCAGCTGCGACACCTTCGAGCACATTTGCCTCAAGCACCAGGACGCCTACCGCAAGGCCCTGGCCGCCTGCCCGGAAGTCACCTCCGACTACGCCTTCGCCAACCTGTACGGCTGGGCCGAGCACTACGGCCTGCAGTGGCGCATCGCCCACGACCTCGTGTGGATCAAGCAGACCATCCCCCACGAGATCATGTGGGCCCCCGTGGGCGACTGGACCAAGGTGGACTGGGCCGCCATGCCCTGCCTGGCCGCAAACGCCCGCTTCACCCGCGTGCCCGAAGCCCTGCTCGCCATCTGGCGGCAAGTTTTCGGCCAGCGCGTTCAGGCCACAGAGGCCCGCGACCACTTCGACTATGTGTACTCCATCCCGGAGCTCATCGAGCTCAAGGGCAACAAGTTCCACAAGAAAAAGAACCTGCTGCACCAGTTCGAGAAGTCCAACATCTTCGAGTACACGCCCATGCAGGCCGATTGCGTCGAAGAGGTGCTGGATATGCAGGCCGAGTGGCACGGCTGGCAGGAGCACCCCTCCGAAGCCCTGGTGGCCGAAAACCAGGCCATCTCCCGCGTGCTCAAGAACTTCGACCGCCTGGGCAGCCTCATGGGCGGCACCATCCGCGTGGCGGGCAAGGTCATCGCCTACACCGTGGGCGAAAGCCTGAGCAAAGACACCATGGTCATCCACTTCGAAAAGGGCGATACGCGCTTCAAAGGCATCTACCAGGCCATCAACAAGCACTTTCTGGCCGCCCAGGAAGACCGCTTCGCCCTGGTCAACCGCGAGCAGGACCTGGGCGACGAAGGCCTGCGCAAGGCCAAACTTTCGTACAACCCTGTGCAGTTCATGCAGAAGTACGATGTGGAGCTGGCGTAGGCTGGAAGAGCAATACCCTCCGGGGGCCAAAGGGTTTTCAACCCTTTGGAATCCCATTAGGGGGTATGTCATGAGCAGAGACCGAACAATTTCATCAGTTCTCCGCGAAGCCGAGGGGCCTGGCCCCTCTGCTTCGCGGCATGCCGGGTCCAGGGGGCGCTGCCCCCTGGCCGCCGGAGGCCCTCTTCCCACCTACGCCCCCTCTGCCCTGCCATGACCGCACTGCCCCGCCCGCGCCTCATCGTCCTCGGCCTCGACGGCCTGCCGCTCTCCCTGGCCCGCGCATTAGCGCCGCAGCTGCCCAACGTTTCGCGCCTGCTGCCCTGTGCGCGCCCCATCGAGGCCGAGCTGCCGGAGCTTTCGCCGGTGAACTGGACGAGCTTCTTTACGGCGTCGGGTCCGGGCGAGCATGGCGTGCATGGCTTCACCGTGCTTGATCCGCAGACCTACGCCTTGCGCATAGCAGGCTTTGGCGACGTGCGCGCGCCAACGATTTTTGAGCGTCTGGGCTCGGCAGGCCTGGTTTCGCGCGTGCTCAACCTGCCGAACATGGCCCCGGCGGCCCCGCTTCGGGGCATGCTGGTGGCCGGATTTGTGGCCGAGAGTTTGGAAGCGGCAGTGTTCCCGCCGTTTCTGCTGGGTCCGCTCAAGGCTGCGGGCTACCGGGTGGAGGGCGATACCACCAGGGGCTCGGCGGACCCGGCCTATCTGCTTGCGCAGTTGCGGCTTTCACTGGCGGGCCGCCGCGCCGCGCTGGGGCTGCTCTGGCCGGATCTGGCCTGGGATTTTTTCGTCTGCGTGCTGACGGAGACGGACCGCCTGTTCCATTTTTTGTTTCCGGCCATGCAGGACGCGGCGCACCCGTGGCATGCGGCCTGTTTGGCCTTCCTGCGCGAGTGGGACCAGCTCGTGGGCGAGGTGCTGGACAGGTTCGACGCCCTGCCTGGGCCCAAGCGGCTGGTGGCCTTTGCCGACCATGGCTTTTGCGGGCTGGAAACGGAAGTGGACCTGAACCGGGTGCTGGCCCAGGCGGGCTTTTTGGAGCTAGCGCGGCCAGCACGCGATGAGTGGGACGCGGGCGTCATGGGCCCCGGCACACGGGCCTTCGCGCTTGATCCGGGCCGCATTGTGCTGCACCGGCGCGGGCGCTTTGCACGCGGCCGCGTGGCCGAGGCCGAGGCGCCGGGGCTGCTGGCCCAGCTGCGCGAACTGCTGCTGGGCTTGACCTGGCAGGGCCGCAAGGTCATGAAGCAGGTGCTGGACGGCCGCGCGCTGTACGGCTGCGAAAACGCCCCGGACCTCATCTGCGTGCCGGAGCGCGGCCTGGACCTCAAGGCGCGCTTTGACCGCGCGGAAGTATTCGGGCATTTTGGACGGTACGGCATGCACACCCCGGACGACGTGTTCTTTGCGGATACCGGCACGGGGAGCGGGGATGACGACGGCGCGGTAGCGCGCCTGCGCGACACCGGGCGGCTGGTGCTGCGGCACTTCGGCCTTGGCGAAACACGGCAGAACACACGAGGCGGACTCATTCTATGAGCAAGGTTTTCCGGATGACCGGGCGGTGCGGATGGGCATAGATTTCGAGCGCGAGCTGAACCCGGCCCAGCGCGAGGCCGCCCTGCACCTGGGCGGTCCGGTGCTGGTCATCGCCGGTGCGGGCAGCGGCAAAACGCGCACCATCGTCTACCGTTTGGCCCACCTGGTGGAAACGCACGTCTCGCCGGAAAACATTTTGCTGCTGACCTTTACCCGCCGCGCCAGCCAGGAAATGCTGCACCGCGCGGGCCACGTGCTGGGCCGCCCGCTCACCGGGGCCAGCGGCGGCACGTTCCACTCCTTCGCCTACGGCGTGCTGCGCCGCAACGCCTTTGAGGCCGGGTATGAGCAGGGCCTTACGCTCATGGACCGCTCGGACTCCGAAGACCTGCTGGGCGAGCTGAAGGCCCACCTGGACCTGGGCCGGGGCGACCGCTCCTATCCCAAGCGCGCCACCCTGGCCGACATCATCACCAAGAGCCGCAACAAGGAACTCACCATCGGCGGCATACTGGACCGCGAGGCCTACCACCTGCTGCCCTATCAGGCCGATGTGGAGCGCCTGGCCGAGGAATACGCCAAGGCCAAGCGCACCCAGGGACTCATGGACTACGACGACCTGCTGTTCGAGCTGGAGCGCCTGCTGCTGGAGCACCCGGAGATCCGCGACGGCCTGCGCCGCCGCTATCCTTTCGTGATGGTGGACGAGTACCAGGACACCANNTCATGGCCGTGGGCGACGACGCCCAATCCATCTACGCCTTTCGCGGGGCTGTGGTGGCCAACATTCTGGATTTTCCGCAGCATTTCGAAAACGCCAAGCTCATCCGCCTGGAGCAGAACTATCGCTCCACCCA
>DIVX01000060.1 GCA_002422505.1 Desulfovibrio sp. UBA6121 | reverse complement strand
CCACGTCGAAGGTGGCCTGCTCGCCAATCTCGCGCAGCTTCACGTCCATTTCCTGCTCCACCTTGCGCACAATGTCCTCAATGCGGGCGGGGTGGATGCGGCCATCGTGGATGAGGCGCTCCAGGGCCTGCTTGGCAACCTCGCGCCGCAGCGGGCTGTAGGCGGAAAGCACCACGGTCTCCGGCGTGTCGTCGATGATCAGATCAACGCCGGTGGCGGCTTCCAGGGCGCGGATGTTGCGGCCCTNNGCCCGATGATGCGGCCTTTCATTTCCTCGGAGGGCAGGGTCACGGCGGTGACGGTCTGCTCGGAAACGTAGTCGCCCGCGTAGCGCTGAATGGCCAGGGAGAGGATCTCCTTGGCCTTCTTGCCGGCCACTTCCTTGGCCTCGGTCTCGATGTTGCGGATCATGCGCGCGGCCTCGTGGCGCGTGCGCGACTCGACCTCGCTCATGAGGTGTTCCTTGGCCTCCTCCACCGTGAGGCCGGAAATTTCCTGCAGCTTGCGCTGGTGCACGTCAGAGGCGGCTTCCAGCTCTTCCTGTTTCTCGGCCAGCTGCTTTTCCTGCTTGATGAGCCGCTTTTCCAGCTCCACCACGCCGGATTCCTTCTGGGCGACCTTTTCGAGCTTGCTCTCCAGGCGTTCTTCCTTTTCCTGGAGGCGGGCCTGCTCGCGCTTCAGCGTCTGCTCGCGGTCCTTGTATTCCTGCTCTTGCTCTTTTTTGAGGGCGAAAATTTCGTCCTGGGTCTGCAGGCGGGCTTCCTTGCGGCTCGCCTCGGCCTCCTTGCGTGCTTCCTCAACGATTCGGGAGGCCAGATCCTGGGCGTCCTGATTGCGTTTTTTTGACAGATAGCCGCTGAAATAATAGCCGCCAACGAGTCCGATGATAAGCGCCAGACCGTCGAGGGCGATGAGCAACAGGCTTGATTCTGACATGCGCTGCTCCTTACCGGTTATATGGACAGGCCATGCGGGCCTGATTCGCGCGCGGATAGAGGGCCATGGGGCCGAAAGCCGCACTCGTTCGTGAACCGTTTAGGGCAGGTGTCTTGGAGAGAAGGGGATTTGCGACTGCGGAGCGGACAAAAAACAAAAAGCCGCCAGGGCTATTAGCCCCGGGGCGCCGTGTTGCTCTTGGAGTTTTGAACCTCGTTTAACGAGGGGGGGTCCTCCGTCTTTCCGTTAGGCTGCCCGCACGGTGGCGGGTGTGCACACGGGAGAGCCCTGGCGGATCCCATTTGATACATATTGGCTCAAGAACTCAAAAACAATCACGAACTCCCCAGGGGTTGTCCCGCTTTCCTATGCGCAAGGCTGCTTTTCCAGCCTGTTATCGCCTCTCCAAGAGTTCCTGCATCCGAGCCTCAAGGCTCGTCAGCTTCCGCCGGGTTTCAAGATAGTCGTCCGCCATCCCGAGGGCCAGAAGCGTCAGCAGTTTCTCCCTGCTTATATACCGTCCACCCTTGCTCAACTCGGCGAAGCGTTCTTCGAGCAGGGCTTGGGCAATCTGAATGCGTTCTTCGTCCGCATCCGTCTTGAAGGAAATTTCAAGTCCGTTGACCGTTATGGTGTAGCTGGGCATGGCGTTAGTCCGGGCCTATTGCCCGCCGAGCGATGCCTGCACCTTCACCAGAAGGGCCTCGATTCGGTCCTGCACTTCCCGTCTTTTTCCGGCTTCGGCCTCAACTTGCGCCGCAAGAGCCAGGTTATCCTCTTCCAACTGCCGAACACGCAGCATAAGTTCATCAAACCGCGCTTCGAGCCTTTCAATAAGTTCCATGTTCATACTGTAACGCTTCCCGAAAGTGAAATCAAGGCTTCTTGCCCCGGCCCTCAAGATTCGCCTGCTTGGCGCGCGCTATGCCAAGGGCCTTGTCGGGCACGTTTTTTGTGATGACGGACCCCGCGCCGACCAGGGCGTTTTCGCCCACGCGCACCGGGGCCACCAGGGCCGTATTGCTGCCGATGAACGCACCCGCGCCGATTTGCGTCACGTGTTTGTGCTTGCCGTCGTAGTTGCAGGTGATGGTGCCAGCGCCGATGTTTGCGCCCGCGCCCACCTGGGCATCGCCCAGATAGGTAAGGTGCCCGGCCTTGGCGCCGGGGCCCAGCACGGATTTCTTCATCTCCACAAAGTTGCCCACGCGGGCGTTATCCTGCACGTCGGCCCCTGGGCGCAGGCGGGCATAGGGTCCGGCAACGCTGCCCGGCGCCAGGCGCGCGCCTTCCAGGTGGCAAAACTCGCGCAGCTCGCTGCCGGGCTCCAGCACGGAATCGGAAACTTGGCAGAATGCGCCGACCTTGGCCCCGCGCGCCACGCTGCTGGTCCCCAGGATGCGGCACGGGCCGGTGAGCTCCGCGCCGGGCTCCACAACTGCGCGGGGGCCCACGATGACGCTCTGCGGGTGGTGCAGGAGCACGCCCGCCTCGAGCAGGCGCTGGGCGGTGGCGGCGCGCAGGCGTTCCTCAGCGGCGGAGAGCTCCAGGGGCGAATTGACGCCCAAAAGGTCCAGGGCGGCCTCGCGCTTCAGGGCATGCACGGAAAGCCCGGAGGCCACGCCATGGGCCACCAGGTCGGTGATGTAGTATTCCCCGGCCCGATTGCCGCTGGTGAGGGAGAACAGCGCCTGTTCCACCGTGCCCACGGCCAGGCAGAACAGCCCGGTGTTGACCTCGCCGGTGTCGGCGCCGTGGCGGGCGGGGTCGTAATCCTTGGCCTCCACAATGCCCGTGACCTCGCCGCCTTGGCCGCGCAGCACCCGGCCAAAGGCCCCGGCATCGGGAAGCACGGTGGAAAGAAAGGCGATTTCAGCGCCCTCGCGTGCGGAGGCGAGCAGTTCTTCCAGGTCCCCCTGAGTGACGAGGGGGGCATCGGCGTTGAGCACCAGGCAGTGCGTGGCCCCGGAGGCGCGCACGCGTTCCCAGGCCACCTGCAAGGCATGGCCTGTGCCCTTTTGCTCGGCCTGGAGCACAAAGCCCTCGGCCAGTTCCGGGTGGGTTTTGCGCACCAGTTCGTGCCCATGGCCGACCACCGTCAGCACCTGGGAGGCCACCGTGGCGGCTGTATCGGCCACGCAGCGCAGCATGGTTTCGCCCAAAAGCGTCTGCAAGGCCTTGGGTTTGTCGGAATGCATGCGCGTGCCCTTTCCGGCGGCGAGGATGACGGCGATGGTGTTGGCGTAAGGCATGTGGGCTCCTGGCTGCGTTTGTGCGTACGCTGTGTGTCGCATTTTTCCGCAGGAAAGAAAAGACCGGCCGCGCTGTTGGCCCCCTGGGACCGCAGGCCTGCGAACGAGCAGGCGCAGTATGCCCTGGCGTCGAAGCGTCGGGGTAGAATTTCTTCCGTTATGCCAAGCCCCACGCAGCCGGAAACAAGGGACACCGGATCTTGTTGCACATGATGCGTAGCGGAGGCCGCAAAAAAGGCAGGCCGGAATGGTCCCGGCCTGCCTTGCTTATTGTGTGAACCTTGCGCCGCCTAGGCGACGCTGGCGTGGGCTAGCACGTCCCGGCTTTCTCACCGGAATTGCGGCAGCTCATGCGGGCCAGGGACCGACGCAGCGCGGCCTGGGCGCGGGCATGGTCGATCTTTTCCTGGGCGCGCTGGAGCCGCTGCTGGGCGCGGTCCTGTGCTTTGCGGGCGCGTTCCAAGTCGATATCCGCCGCCTTCTCCGCCGCCTCTGCCAGGATGGTGACCTTGTCGGGGCTGACCTCGGCAAACCCGCCCGACACAAAGACGTAGTGGGTCTTGCCCTCGTCTTTGTAGTACAGGTTGCCGATGCCCAGCGCGGACAGGAAGGGGATGTGGTTCGGCAGTACACCGAACTCCCCCAGCGCGCCGGGAGCGCCCACGTAGTCAACGTCCTGCGAGAGGACCTTGCGGTCGGGCGTTACGATTTCAAGCAGCAGCTTCTTGGACATGGCGTCCTACCTATCCCTGCTTGGCCTTTTCGAGGGCCTCGTTGATGTCGCCAACCATGTAGAAGGCGCTTTCCGCGATCTCGTCGTGCTTGCCGTCGATGATCTCTTTGAAGCCCTTAATGGTGTCTTCGAGCTTGACGTAGCGGCCGGGCTTGCCGGTGAAGGCCTCGGCAACGTGGAACGGCTGGGACAGGAAGCGCT
>DIVX01000137.1 GCA_002422505.1 Desulfovibrio sp. UBA6121 | reverse complement strand
ACCGAGACCGACCTGTTCGGCGAGCAGGCCGTGCTTTGCGGCGGCTGTACCGCCCTCATCCAGGCTGGTTTCGAAACCCTTGTCGAGGCCGGATACCAGCCGGAAATGGCCTACTTCGAGTGTCTGCACGAGATGAAGCTCATTGTGGACCTGATGTACGAGGGCGGCATGGCCAAGATGCGCCACTCCATCAGCGACACCGCCGAGTACGGCGACTTCTCCCGTGGCCCCCGCGTCATTACCGCGGAGACCAAGAAAGAGATGAAGAAGATCCTCACCGAGATTCAGAACGGCGAGTTCGCCCGCGAATTCATACTGGAGAACCAGGCCGGGCAGCCCGTGCTGCACGCCAAGCGCCGCATCGCCTCCGAGCATGCCATTGAGGTCGTAGGTACGAAGCTGCGTTCGATGATGAGCTGGCTCAAGAAGTAGCTTGTTCCCTGTGCCACAGTACGTAGGGCCGCCTCTGGGCGGCCCTTTTTTTATCCCGACTGCAAGACTACGGGTGCTGTGTAAACGGCCTGTTGCACGAGGTTTGGCTACGCGTTTTGGCATTAAGGGTTCTCTTGTTGACGCACCGTTGTGCTGATGGTAATTGCTACAGCAAATTGGATTGTATACATCTGTAGTGTTGGGACAGTAGGTAATTAATTACGCACCTCAAGGAGTATTCGATGGACGACTATTTGAAAGAGGCCTTGGAGATAGTCAAGGCTCAAGCCACCGTTCGAACCATGACGGAAGAGGAGATCCTCTCCATGGTTAAGAAGCTTGTGCGCGGCATTCAGGCCATTTCCGGCGAAGCGCCTGCACAGGTGCTGGAAGAAGACGCCACTTGCGAACCCGGTAAATGCGTTCGAGAGAAGACCATCACCTGTTGCGTGTGCGGCAAGGCCTTCAAGATCATCACCAAGAAGCATCTGTCCTCGCATGGGCTCACTCCGGTCGAGTACCGCGAAAAGTACGGCTACAAGAAGGGCATGCCGCTTGTGTGCAAGTCGCTCCAGCGCGACCGTCGCAAAAAGATGAAAGAAATGGAGTTGTGGAAGAAGCGCGGTAAAAAGTAGCCAGGAGGTCGCCCCCATGACCTGTACAGCTCTCCCAACGATTTATTGGTCTGGCCGCAAGGCCCTGACCTTTGTGCGCGCCTTTGCTCTTGGCGCGCTGTTGCTGTTGCTTCCCGCCTTGGCCCTTGCAGCAGGCGGCGAGGATGAGGCCCTGCGTGCGGCCGGACTGGTGGACCCCACGCAGCTGGACCAGACCCTTGTGCTGGACATGCGTTACGCAACCACGAACAACTTCACCGGCAAGCAGGTGTACCCTTCGGCGCGTTGCTACCTGCGCCAAGACATCGCCGCCAGGCTGGTCAAGGTGCAGCAGGCCCTGCGCAGTAAAGGGCTGGGCCTAAAAGTGTACGATTGCTACCGCCCGTTTTCCGTGCAGGAGCAGTTTTGGCGCATTATGCCCGATAACCGCTACGTGCTGGAGCCCGTGCGCAAGGACGGGGTGATTCTCAAGAGTTCCAGGCACAACTGCGGCGCCGCAGTGGATGTGACTCTGGTGGACGCTAAGGGCAGGGAACTGCCAATGCCCACGGAGTTTGATGACTTTACCGACAAGGCCCATCGCGACAGCACCAAGGCCAGCCCGGAGGCCCGCAAGAACAGCCGCCTGCTGGAGGCCGCCATGGTTGCCCAGGGTTTTGACCCGCTGCCCACCGAATGGTGGCACTTCGATGGTCCTGGCTGGAAGAACTACCCGCCGCTGGACCTGCCCCTGCCGCAGGGGAATTGATTTCTGCCTGCTTACGTACGGCTTGTTCATGCACTGTAATACACATCTTTGATGCAGCATGTGCCGCCCCTGCTTGCAGGGCGCAAAAAAAGGCCGCTCCTTGGGGAGCGGCCTTACTTGTCTTGTGCGTGGGAAGCTTAGCGGATGAACAGCATTTCCTGGTAGCTCGGCAGGGCCCACAGGTCGTCGGCCACCACGGCCTCCAGGGCATCGGCGTAGGTGCGAACCTCGCCCATGGCGGGCAGAACCTTCTCGCAGAGGTGCTTGGCTTCGGCGTGGGCGTCCTTGGCCTCGTGGTCCATGAGCTTCTCCAGCTTGGCCACGGCCAGCTGCATGCCGCGCAGTTTGGCGGTAACGTCTTCCAGGGTGCCCATCTTGTAGTCGTGCCCAATGGTCTTGAGGTTGGCGCAGGCGGAAGCCAGTTCGCTCTGGTAGCGCATGGCGGCGGGGAAGATGATGGTGGTGGCCATGCGGACCACGAGGTTGGCCTCGGTCATCAGGGTCTTGGCGTACTGCTCAAGGTAGATCTCGACGCGGCTCTTCAGTTCGGGCTCGGTGAGAATGCCGTACTTGGTGAACAGTTCGATGCACTCCTTGGAGGCCAGAACCGGCAGGGCCTCGGGGGTGGTCTNNGCTTGGCCGCCTCCTTGTGCCAGGCGTCGGAGTAGCCGTCGCCGTTGAACACGACAGCATCGTGCTCCTTGACGATCTTCTGCAGCACGGCCTGCACGGCGGCGTTGAGCTTCTTGGGGTCGCCCTTGGTGGCTTTTTCCAGCTCGGTGGCGATGTAATCAAGAGACTCGCTCATGATGGCGTTGATGGCCACCAGGGAGCCGGCGATGGACTGGGAGGAGCCGACCGCGCGGAACTCAAAGCGGTTGCCGGTGAAGGCGAAGGGGCTGGTGCGGTTGCGGTCGCCCGGATCCATGGGCAGCGGGGGCAGGGTGTCCACGCCGATGCTCATGATGCCCTTGCTCTTGGAGCCCTTGAGCTTGCCCTTCTTGATCTGGTCGAACACGTCGGCCAGCTGCTCGCCCAGGTACATGCTCATGATGGCCGGGGGGGCCTCGTTGGCGCCCAGGCGGTGGTCATTGGAGGCGGTGGCGACCGTGGCGCGCAGCACGGCGCCGTACTTGTGCAGACCGCGGATGGCGGCGGCGCAGAACACCAGGAACATGGCGTTGTCGTGCGGGGTGTCGCCCGGATCGAAGAGGCTGCCCAGTTCGGCGTTGCCCACGGAGTAGTTGAGGTGCTTGCCCGAGCCGTTGATGCCCGCAAAGGGCTTTTCGTGCAGCAGGCAAACCATGCCGTAGCGTTTGGCAACGCTGCGCAGGGTGGTCATCACCATCTGGTTGTGGTCGGTGGCCAGGTTGCCCACTTCATAGATGGGGGCGATTTCAAACTGGCTTGGGGCCACTTCGTTGTGGCGGGTCTTCACGGGAACGCCCAGCTTGAACAGTTCGCGCTCAACTTCCATCATGAAGGAAAGCACGCGGCGGGGAACCACGCCGAAGTACTGGTCCTCAAACTCCTGGCCCTTGGGCGGCTTGGCGCCAAAAAGGCTGCGGCCTGCGATGAGCAGGTCCGGGCGGGAGAAAACGAAATTGCGGTCAATGAGGAAGTACTCCTGCTCGGGACCGGCAAAGGAGGTCACGGGCAGTTTGGTGTCCACGCCGAAGAGCGACAGCACGCGCTTGGCCTGCTTGTTCA
>DIVX01000111.1:4394-4533 GCA_002422505.1 Desulfovibrio sp. UBA6121 | reverse complement strand
GCCGTAGCCGTTCTCCTCCAGCAGGATTTCCAGGCGGCTGAAGTGCTGCTCGCGCAGCCACTCGCCCAGGCCGGAAACGGGGATGTTCAGCGCCTCCACTTCGGCCATCTGGATCTTGGTCTTGCGGTAGGTGTCGGGC
>DIVX01000111.1:2573-4276 GCA_002422505.1 Desulfovibrio sp. UBA6121 | reverse complement strand
TGGAGCCGATGGAGAAGCCGTCGACTTCCTTGATGAATTCCTTGCACAAAATGGCGTTGCTCGGAATCTCGGACATCAGGATGACCTTCATGCCGTCCTTGCCGGACTCGATGTTGTGCACGCTCCGCAAATAGCGCTTCATGCTGCGGGCTTCTTCCAGGGTGCGCACGAAGGGCAGCATGATTTGCAGATTCTTGCCGCCGAAGATGCCCCGCGCGAGCTTGAAGGATTCCAGCTCCCAGTCGTGAATGTTGCGCGAAACGCCGCGGTAGCCCAGCATCGGGTTGTCCTCGTGGGATTCGAAGAGCAGGCCGCCGATGAGGTTGCGGTACTCGTTGGACTTGAAGTCGGTGGTGCGGTAGACGATGGTCTTGCCGTAGAAGGCCATGGCGAAGAGCGCCAGCCCCTGGGCCAGGGTCTGAATGTAGTGTTCCTTGCCGGTGCGGAACCCGCGCGACTCCAGCAACTTGCGGATGCGCTCCGGCAGGGTGCGCACCTCGTCCATCTCGCCCTTCAGGCCCATTTTGAGGGCCACTTCCTCGCGCAGGGCGGCAATGCGCTCCAGAACGTCCACCACTTCCGGGTCGTCCTTCACGCGGGCGTAGATCTTTTCAATCTCACGCTCGTGGTCCTGCTTGGTCTTCTTGGCCTCGGCGTAGGTCTCGTTGGTGTTGTCCACCACATCGGTGTAGCCCATGATGATGGCGATGTGCTTCTTGAGGGAGACCGAAGTTTTGAGGGACTCCAGGCGCTCGGTGGCGTAGCCGATGTGCTCGTCGAGCTTCTTGTCCAGCTCGCGCAGGCGGCGGTGGATGGCCAGCACTTCGTCCGTGCCCTTGGTGCCCTCGCGCTCGGACAGGGAGGCCAGCTCCTTGCCCAGGCCGGTGATGATGCCGACGTAGTCGCGCAGCTTCACGCGCAGGTTGATGAGCCCGGTGGCCAACTGCTCCTTCATGACCTTGGACAGACGGCTGTCCAGTTCGCGCAGCTTGGCTTCCACCAGGGCGCCCAGAACGCCGCGGTCAAAGGCCTCCAGGGCCAGCGGGTGCACGCTGATGTTGCCCAGCATGAATTCCGCGCGCAAAAGGCCCACTTCAAAGTCGGGCACGCGGCGCAGGCGGGAAAGGAACAGCGACTGGCCGATGTCGGCCAGGATGAGGCCGACCTTGGTTTTGGTGGCGGGCAGGGCCGCAACGTCGATCTCGCCGCCCACGTCCACCAGGGGCAGCCTGCCCCGGTACACGCGCCCGCGCGAGCCGTCCACGGTGATCTCCTGGCCGTCCAGGGAGCGGATGACTTCAAGCCTCTGCAGGCCGATGACGGCAGGGATTCCAAGCTCGCGGCTGGTTATGGCCGCGTGGCTGGTGTCGCCGCCAACATCGGCCAAAATGGCGCTGGCGATGCGCATGCCCGGAACCATGTCCGGGTCGGTGCGCTCGGCGGCCAGAATGTCGCCCTTGTTGACCTTGTTGAGTTCGAGAGCGGAGCGCAGGAACTTCACGGTGCCCTGCCCGGCCCCGCGCGAAGCGCCGTTGCCCTCAAGGATAAGCTCCGCATCGGCCAAGGCCTTGGGGTCCACTTCCTTGCGGCGCATAAAGATGGTGCTGGGGTGGCGGTCGAAGTCCTCGTTCCAGCGGGTTTCGGGCCGGGCCTGCACGAACCACAGCCGGTCGGCGGAGTCGATGCAGAACTCGGTGTCCATG
>DIVX01000111.1:0-2556 GCA_002422505.1 Desulfovibrio sp. UBA6121 | reverse complement strand
CCACTTCCTCGGCCTGGGCCAGGGAAAGCGCCCAGCGGAACACCTCGTTCTCATCGACCTGGACGTCCTTGGTGCCGCCCATGTCCTCGTCGTACACGATCTTCTTGTCCTTGCAGCCCATGAAGCGCACCACGACCTCGGAGTGGTCGTCGCGCTGGAAAACGTAGAATTTGTCCGGGGTGACCATGCCGCCCACCACCGCCTCGCCCAGGCCGTAGCTGGCGTCGATGGACACTAGGTCGTTGCGGTCTGTGCCGCGGCAGCCGGTGCTCGTATCGGCGCTGAAGGCCGTGCCGGAGATGAGCGGGTTGATCATGCGCATGATGCATACCGAGAGCGAAGTGTTCTCGATGGCCCATTCTTTCTTGGCCGTCTCGGCGATCATGTCGTCGCCGGTTTCCTCGGCGCGGTTCACGGCGTCCAGAATGGCTTCGCGGCGGTAGGTCATGCTGCGCANNAGGTGTCCTGCAGTCCGGCGAAGGCCTTTTTGCGGCTGTCCTCACCGGCGGCGGAGGAACGCACGGCCACGGGCTCGTTCTCAAGGCCGGCCTCGCCGCAAATCTCAAGGTACGCGCTGCGCACGGATTCCTTGACGTCGGCGGGCGGATCCACGGAGAGGATGGCCGCCTGCACCAAAACGGAGCGCTTGCGCAGTTGGTCGATGCCCTCCGGGCTGGTGGCGAAGCCCTCCACCACATTGTTCACAAAGGTGCGCAGCTTGATGAGGGTGCCGGTGTTCTTTACGGCCTCGGCGGCGATGCGCTTGGAAATTTTGCGGGTGAACTTGCGCAGGAACTCCGGATCGCGGTTGACCTCGTCGTCGGTCCAGTCGGTGGAGTTATATTCCTTGTCCACAATGGTGCGCACAAGGGAGGCGTTGACCTTGGTTTCGTCCAGAAGCTTATGGAAGGCGATGGAGGAGATGGCCCGAAACTGCGGCGCGCGGATGCCTGCAACCTGGCTGATGATGGCGGTGTTATAGTTCTTGCCGCCGACAATGAGCTCGGCATCGGGGCCAATGGCGACGATGTCCGCCCCAGTAAGGACGATCTTCTTGGTCAGCTCGGCTTTGTTCACGGTTTTGGGCTTCGCCTCGGCGGCGGGTGCCGCAGGTTTGGCGCTCTGTTCCTTCTGGATCTTGGCCATGCTCTCCTCCTGGGCGCCGCTGCGTGCGGGCGGCCCTTTGCGTCGATTGAGGGACCTTCAGGACATGGCGCATACACATTCCGCCGCCGCCATGGACTATCATGCCTGCGGGGGCGGAACGCGCCACGTTTACAGCCGTCTTTTTGCAGATACCCCGTTTCCCGACCCCTCGTCAATTGCATATGCAACAATAGCCGCAAATGGACGACAAAGCGGCCAGGAGAGAGCCTTTCTCCGCCTCACGCCATGCGGTGAGGCAAAGAATTTCGACTCGCAATCTCCTGGCCGCTTGTAAAAAGCCCTGCGGGAGCCAGTCATTTGCATACGCAACAATGCTGGCTCCGCAGGGGCGTAACATTTAGATTTTCTGGCCGCACACCGGGCAGAAGTGGTAGTCCTCGCTGGCAAGGGGCGCCTTGCAGGTGGGGCAGCCTGCCTGCACGGGCCCAAGCTCCACAAGCAGTTCGCCTTCTTTCACGGGCACCATTATCTTGTCTTCCTGGTAGTTGGCGTTTTTCAGCACGCGCTTCACCACGCCCGCCACCGGCGCGTACACGCTCTTTTCCTGCTTCATTATGGAGATGTTGAAGATCTCCTCGCCCTTTTTGACCGAATCTCCCACGCGCACGTGCATGACCCAGAGGTCGCCGTTGCTGGGCGAACCGATATGGTTCACGTTCTTCGGGTCGGCCATTTCCAGGCTTTCACGCTCAGACCCCATGGCGTCGCGCACCTTCACGCGGTGGGTCATGGTCTCGGAATCCACGGAGTAGCGCACGGTGATGCAGCCCTGGTCGTCCGGCTCGGAGATGTCCGAGATGCGCATGACATGGGGCTTGCCGCAGCGGCTTTGGAACAGCAGGGTTTCGCCGCGCTCCAGGCCCTCAAACCACACGTCGAGCGGCAGGTTGTTGGCATCGCCGTAGGTCTCGCAGAACTCGATGGTCTTGAGGGCATCGCCGGGGTGGTTCAGGTACAGCACGAACTCTTCCGGCGTGGCCTTGCGGCCCAGGCGGGTGTCGAGAATGCCCTCCTCCGCCGCCAGGTCCATGTCCGGCAGGGTGTCCAAGGGCGAGGCCTCGGTGCGGCAGGCCACGGCGGTCTTCCATTCCGCGCCGAAGGCGCTCTGATAGACCCAGTCCGGCGGGAAGCCCAGGGGCAGCTTGCCGTATTTGCCCAACAGCAGGTTGCGGAAGGCGTCATTGCTGTCGCGGTACAGGTCGAGGCGCGCCTCGCGCTCAAGCTCGGTCAGTTCGTCCTCCGGGGCCAGGTTCACAATGTCGAGCACATTCAGCAGGCGGCGCACCTCGCGCTCTCCGCCGCGCTTATATGCGCCGGTGACGGCAAGGAAGCTGGTGTTCCAGGTGATCTGCGAACCCGGAGTCACGTCGTGGTAGCGCACGATCTTGC
>DIVX01000128.1:2625-56419 GCA_002422505.1 Desulfovibrio sp. UBA6121 | reverse complement strand
CTGGCCCAGGATGGCGGCGTGGTCGGCATAGGCGGCAACGCCCTTGATGCCGTAGATGACGGTCTGCTTCAGGGACTGCACATCGGCGTTGGGGTCCACGGCGTTGATGGCGTGGGCTTCGCCCTGGGCCACCAGCCCGGCCAGATCAGCCGCGGGGGTGAACTTCAGGCAGTCGCACGCGGGCAGGCTTACGCCGAGGGACGCCGTGCGGGCCTTCATGCACTCGCGCAGTTCCACGGCCTTGCGGATGAGCGGCAGGAAGCGTGCGGCGTCGAAATTGACGTTGGTAAGGGTGCTGAACACCGCGCCGTACAGAAATTCGTCGGTGTCCTTGTCCTGCACGCCCTTTTTCGCGGCCTCGTGCGCCACCACGGAAAGCCCCTGGCAGGCGTAAATCAAGAGGTCCTGCAAGGCGGCGACATCGGGCTGCTTGCCGCACACGCCTATCTGCGTGCATCCGGTTCCCTTGGCGGTCTGTTCACACTGGTTGCAAAACATGGGCTGCCTCCTGGATGTATAGGGTTGTCATCGCATGTTCGTTCTTTCGCGCTGCGGGGGCTGTTCCCCTGGCCCGCAATGAAGGATTACGATAAGCCTTGCCTCTATTCTTTGACTTGTGTCAACGGCCCATGTTTTTCATGAAAAAAAAGCCCCGGGCGGGTGCGCGGGGCGGAAACTGATGATTTGGTCGCGCTTGGCTGTGTTCGTTTGTGTGGATACATGGTGTTCAGCCAGCCACATCGTGTGAGCGGCAAAACCAAACAGCAGGAGAGAGGCCATGACAATCAAGCCCGCCGACAACAAAGCCAATCAGACAAACGCCAACAAGGGAACCAGCGGAACGAACCCCCAATATGACAAAGGCCAGGGGAATCGGGGGGCGCAGATGAACCCGCAGCAGGGGGGGGGCAAGAAGTCAAAGTAGCGCAGTCGAAACTACATAGAGGACGGCAAGCTGGAGTTCTTTGAGCTTGTGCGTCAAGTGGACTTGGGGGCTACGGCTGCGTAGCCCCCTGTTTATTCCATTCGTCGTATTGCGATTCATGAAACGCATACCAGTTCTGGTATTCCTGAAAGAGTCCAACAAGCTCCGCCTCGTCAGCAAACTGTTGGGGTGAGCTTCTGATTGAGCGCCCACAGTCCTCATAGATTTCTTGGACAAAACGATTTTTGAAATACGAGATGATGATGGTGCGTTGTTGTCTCTTATCAAAAGGTGCAAGCTTAAAGGCCATGCCGCAGATTGTTCTATAGCTTGGCGTCACATTGCCAGATTTCCATTCTTGGACTTGCCTAAGGGCACTTTCCTCTGGCTTACTGTCGCTGCAATCTCTTGTTGAGACCTCAATGTAATCAGCAAATTCCCTGTTGGTTGGCAGCCGATAGTCCTCTTGCAGGCCCTCAAGGAATAACCGTATTGGCAAGGCAGGTTTGCCACCAACCATTTTTGGGAGATATTTGTGAATGAAAGGTTCCGTATTTGCTACATAAGTCTTCGCACGGAGTACCGCGATTTCCCATGCGGCCAGAGTAAATAAGAATGTTCTGAGCACCGCCTTACCAGCCCAGGCAGGCTGATTTGGACGTGATAATCCTTGCCCCTGTGCTGCTATCAAATCCGCTAGATGAGTATTCATCTCTCTTGGCAGAATTCCATCCGGCAATCCCATCGCTAAGAATAAGCAGGTTTTTGGGGAATGGTGCTCGCTAACCTGCTGACCGAATGCAAACAACGCATCCTCAATCTGTAGCATTACATGGACGGCGTAAGACAGCTCGTGGTCACGCGAGTCAACAGCGTTGGGAATGAAATCAGAAAAAAATGTGCGCCAAGGTCGTCTGAGGTCGAAACTCCACCCAGGGGGGCGGTCAGCAAGACCAAGCTTGCGCTTGGCGTCGACCCAACCCTGCGTGAGTTTTATGTGCGTTTTTGGGCTACAAAATCCTGCGCCCTTGAAAAGTCGCTCATAGGTGCTTCTTGAGATGCTGAAGCTTGTGAGAGCATTGGTAGAGAACAGGGCCGTTCTCAGCCATTTCCTTTCAAAGAAATAATTCGGAGGAATAAGCATGAGCCCTCTGCTGGGTATTCACCCCAGCGGCTCCTGCCGGGTCAGGCAGTGGATGGTGCCCAGGCCCCAGACGAGGTCCACGGCGTGGAGGCCGACGACCGGGCGGTCGAAGAGCTCGGAGAGGATGCCCAGGGCGAGGCGGTCGTTTTTGTCGTTGAAGGTGGGCACCAAAACGCAGGCGTTGGTGATGAGGAAGTTGGCGTAGCTGGCGGGCAGGCGCAGCCCGTCGAAGTGGAGCGGCGCGGGCATGGGCAGGCGGACGACCTCGGGCCGGGAGCCGTCCTCCAGCCGGGCGGCTTCCAGCCGCTCGCGGTTCTCTTCCAGGATGGCGTGATTGGCGTCGTCGGCGTTTGTTTCCTGGCACAAAACCAGGGTGCGCGCGTCGGTGAAGCGGCAAAAGTCGTCCACGTGCCCGTGGGTGTCGTCGCCCTTGATGCCGTCGGCCAGCCAGATGGTGTTGCGGATGCCCAGGCTGGCGGCGAACACGGCCTCGTAGTCCTGGTGGGTAAAGCCGGGGTTGCGCACCTGCACAACGGGGTCCAGGCAGCATTCTTCGGTGGTGACGAGGCTGCCCTGGCCGTTGATGTCGATGGCGCCGCCCTCAAAGACCACCAGATGCTCGCCGTGCATGGCGGGCACAAAGGGCAGGCCCAGCAGCGCGGCGATGCTGGGGGAGACCAGCGCGTCCAGCGCGTAGTCCGGGTACTTGCTCCAGGCGTCGAAGTCGAAGCCGGACACGGCCAGGTGTGGGCCCTGCGGGCCTTGCTGTTCCACAAAGCAGGGGCCGCAGTCGCGCATCCAGCCGCGGTCGGTGGGCAGGATGAAGAAGTCCACGCGGGAAAGGTCCACCTGGGCCTTTTTGAGCTGGCCGCGCGCGCGTTTTTCCACAGCGGCCGAGCCCACGGCCACGCGCACGCGCTCGTCGCCGGGGGCGTTTGCAATGGCGCGGATGATCTCTGCAAAGGCCCAGGCCATGGGCGCGAACTTGCCCGGCCAGTCGCAGGGGTTCTGCGGCCAGGTTATCCAGGTGGCGGCGTGGGGCTCCCACTCTGCGGGCAGGCGCAAGCCCTGGCTGACGAGGCGGGCGCGCATGGCTACTTATTGGCCTTGTTCGCCTTCTTGGCCAGGCGGTCTTGCAGGCCCTTGATGAGAATGGGCCAGGCCAGGGTGGCGTCGGCGTGAACCTCGGCAAAGCGGCCGCCCTCGGCCGGGGGCACGAACTTGCCCCAGCTGATGCCCTCCTGGTAGGTGCAGCCGGACAAGCCGCCCCAGTGCACGGGCTCCGGGCAGATGCGTATGGCGTACTGGAAGCGCCGCGCGGGCAGGTCGCGCTCCAGGCGGTCGCTCATCACGTCGAAGAACGGGCCCACCTGCTGGGCCCAGTTGCGCGGCACGCCGCCGCCAATGGTGAAGATGGCCATTTTCTTCGCACCGTGCATCTTCTTGGAATAGCTGAACAGATCGATGAAGGGATTGAACTGGAAGGGCAGCGCCTCCGGGCCTTTTTCGCCCAGCAGGTGGCCAAAGTCCTTGGCGAGAATGGCGCAGGCAACGTCGAGGGCCAGCTCGGAATCGGTGAAGGCCGGAATGTAGACCGGCACGCTCTTCTGGTAGGCGCTCTTCAAAATGCCGGGGCCGTTGTACTTCTCGGCCAGATGCTTGCCAATGGCGCGGCAAATGAGCTCGCTGGACAGGTGGGTGACCTTCTCCACGTCCATGAGCTGGTGCATCACCTCGCGCACCACAAGCTCGGCCTGGGTGAAGTTGGCCTCCGGCTCCAGGGTGTCGTACACGCGGTTGTAGCCCGCGTCGAACAGCGCCTTGTCGTTCATGTTGGCGTCGTACTTGAAATGCTTGAGCCCGATGGATTCGATGAAGCCGTGGGCCATGAGCGCGCCGGTGGAAACCACCACGTCAAGCCAGCCCTCGTCGATCATCTTGATCAAGAGCTTGCTCTGCTTGGCCACGGTCATGGCGCCGGAAAAGGTGCCCACCACCACACAGTCCGGGTCCTCAACCATGGCCTGCAGCACGTCCAGCGCCTCGCCCAGGCTGCGGCCGCCAAAGGCCGTGCGGCCCATTGCGGTCAGAAGCTCGTCGAAGTCATTGATCTCGTCCGGGTCGAGGGTGGTCAGCGGGGTCAGGTTGTCCTTCAGGCCGTCGTGCAGGTCGCGCTTCATGGTGGACATTGCGGGCTTTCCTTGTGCCAGGGCCTCCCGCTCCCCTTGAAGGAAACGGGAGGCCCTGGTCGTTGGGGTCTGTTGGAGTCTTGCGGTCTAGAGGATGAAGACCACGGCGGACACGGTGGTGGTCCACATGTTGGCGGCGCCCATGGCGGAAACCGGGGCGGAGATGGAGTCGATGATCTTGCCGCTCATGAGGTACACTTCGCGGCGCTCGTCGTAGCCGATCTCGGGGTCGAAATCCACGCCCAGGGTGGTGGCCAGCATGGTGGAGGCCAGGTCCTCGGCGAAGTCGCCCAGTTCCTTTTCTTCCTCGCCGAAGCTGTGGTGCTCGGAAATGTAGCCGTAGTGCTCTTTGTCCGCCGGAATGGCCATGCCAACGGAACTGCCCACCAGGCGGCCTTTTTCGTTGGTCTGGTTGCGGGCCATGACACAGAAGGTGATCTGGCCGGGGTGCAGGGCCTTCACGCCATCTTCCAGGCTCACCAGTTCGCAATTGGGCGGATAGATGCTCGAAACGTAGACAAGGTTCTGTTTTTCGATGCCGGCCTCACGCAGGGCCAGCTCGAAGGACTGCAGCTTGTTCTTGTGGACGCCCACGCCTTTGGTGAAAAAGGCGCGGGTGGGAACCATGGGATGACTGGTCATGTATGGACCCTCCTGGGCTTGGAATAACGCCGGTGTCCCGACGAATGACGCCATATATTTTTTTGGAAGGGCTGGCTACTATTAAATTGGACCAGCCCTGGCAAGCACAATCTGCACGGCTTTTGGGCTGCGTTTGGTATGTGGCCGATTACCCAGTGAGAAGTTTGAGCTGGCCACAGGCGGCGGCGATGTCTTGGCCCATGCTGCGGCGCAGGAAAGTGGTTATGTGCTTGCTGCGCAGGTAGTTTTCAAAGGCCAGCACGCCCTCAGGGTCCGGGGCTTCGTAGGGGGCCTTGCCGGTTTGCGGCGGGGGCGGATTGTAGCTGATGAGATTGACCTTGCACCTGCGCTGGCCAAGCAGTTTCACCAGTTGCCTGGCGTGGGCTATGCTGTCGTTCACGCCGCCCAGCATGATGTACTCGTAGGTTACGCGCTCGCGCTGCTTGAGCGGGTAGCGGTCCAGGCATCCCAGCAGCTCGTCCAGCGGCACGCGGGCGGCCTTGGGCATCAGCCTTTCGCGCAGTTCCTGGGTGGGCGCGTGCAGGCTGATGGCGGGCACCGCCAGGCCGGATTCGCCCAGGATCTTGAGGGCCGAGGGGATGCCCACGCTGGAAACCGTGCTGCGGCGCGAGGCGATGGAAATGCCTTCCGCGCTGCCCAGGGTCTCCAGGCTGCGCATCAGCTCGGTCAGGTTCATCAGCGGTTCGCCCATGCCCATGAACACCAGGTTCTTGAGCGGCGGCAGGCTGTTTTGCGCCAGGTGCATGCGCGCCACCAGAATCTGCCCCAGAATTTCGCCCATGCTCATGTTGCGGGTAAGGCCAAGCTCCCCGGTGGAGCAGAAGGTGCAGCCCATGGCGCAGCCCACCTGGGTGCTCAAACACTGGGTGTAGTGCCCGGCCATGGGGATCAGCACGGTCTCGATCTTTTCGCCGTCGGCCAGCGCGAGCAGCAGCTTGATGGTGCCGTCGGTGCTCACGCGGACGACGTCGATGACGGGCCGGACGATGGCGGCGCGCTCTGCCAGGCGCGTTTTGAGCGCGCCGGAAAGGTTGGTCATGGAGGCGAAATCGGCCACGCCCCTGTTCCACAGCCAGTGCCATAGCTGGTCGGCGCGGAAGCGCGGCTGGGCAAGCTCGTCCACCACAAAGGCCTCGAGCTCGGAGCGCGTGAGGTTCAGCAGGTCTGTCTTGGGGCGTGTTTCAGCGGCGTCTGTCATCGTGCAAGCATGTACCAGCAGCGGGGCGCTTTCACAAGTGGGCGAAAGGGGCCGAACGCAGGCGCTCCCGCAGCCTTGCCCGTGAGCCGTGCAAAGCTTGCCCGTCCGCCGCGCTATACTTTTTGCCAGCTTGCGGGCCGGGGCGAAGTGGGCGAAGATGCAGGCACGAAACCTTTCACCAAGGAGTGCCCCCCATGAAGAAATCGCTTGGCGCCAAGACCCTGGCCTATCCCACGCCCGTTTGGGTGGTGGGCTCGTTTGATGCCGCAGGCAAGCCGAATCTCATGACTGCCGCCTGGGCGGGCATTTGCTGTTCCGCGCCGCCCTGCATCACGGTTTCCCTGCGCAAAGAGCGCCACAGCTACGCGGCCATTCTGGAGCGCCGCGCCTTCACGGTCAGCATTCCCGGGCAGGGCCACGTGGCCGAGGCCGACTACGTGGGCATGGTCTCCGGCTCCGTGGCCGACAAGTTCGCCGTGGCGGGCCTGACGCCCGTGCGCAGCGAACTGGTGGACGCGCCTTACGTGAGCGAGTTTCCGCTGGTCATCGAATGCCGCCTGGCGCAGACCGTGGATTTGGGCGGGCACACGCAGTTCATCGGCGAGATTGTGGACGTGAAGGCCGAGGAGGCCGTGCTGGACGCCGAAGGGCAGGTGGATTTGGCGCGGATGCTGCCGCTGGTGTATGCACCGGGCGCAAGCCTGTATTACGGCGTCGGCCCTGTGGTGGCCAAGGGCTTCAACGTGGGCAGAAAGTTCATGGCGGGGTAAGCCGCCCCAGGCCGGGCCGTTTGGTCGGGCGCGCCGTCCGTCGCCGTTGCGCGGGGGTGCGGCGCGCCGTGGACCTGCTGGAAGCCCGGCACCTTGCCCCTGTGCCAGTCGCTGGCCGAGGGCGCGTGGCCGCCCATGCGGCCGCCCGTCGTCTCGTGCAGCCAGTCGCTTGTTTGCGGCCCGGCCATGCCGGAGTAGCCGCCCACGTTCGGCACGTGCGCGCCCGACTCCCGGAGTTTGTCCGCCACGAAGGGGGTCAGGGGAGGTTCACGCGTGCGGGCTGTTCTGGAGCTGTTGGCTTAAGCTCTTGTCCGAACGCCTTGTACCAGGCCTCCCGGTCTGTTGTTGGCGCAGGACAGCAACGGTGGTGGGGTGTCACCCAACCGAAGACGTGATGGTCAAAATAGACGCTCGTGTTGCTGACGATGGCCTGCGGCCCTTGTGTGAACTCATCGTGCCCGACCTCAAGCACCCAGGCCCCCCAAAGGAAAGGCTTCTCCCATCTGTCGGGTTTCATACCGGAACTGTAGTCCGGGGGGCCGCAACTCGCCCGCACCTGAGAGATGGTCATGCCCGGTTGGGCGTTGTTCCATGTCTGCGGGTAACCGGAGAGGAGATGAAGCCGCACGAGCGCCAAAGCGAGACAAATGGTGAGCACGCAGGAAAGCCAGCGCCAGAACTGTGTGGAGAATGCCATTGTTTGCCTCGCTACTGCTTGTAGTCGTTTCGGTTCCTGTGTCGCCAATAGCTTACGGTACCTTTTTGATTCTGCCGGAACCCCCAGTCGTTCTCAATCACACACCCATAGTCCGGCAAAGTGCTGTCTCTCGTCGATACCGACACTGTCTTCCCCGGCCAGCTCACAATGCCCACGTGCTTTCCGTCCGCCGCCACATCGCCCTTTTGCGGCGCGCCGTGGACCTGCTGGAAGCTACTGCGGGTGGTCGCCCCCAGTGCGCGGAGCCGCCGTGGCGTTGTCGCGGAAGCCGAAAGCCGCCGCAAATGCTTGTGCATCGACGATATAGGGCTCAGGCGAGTAGCCTTTTATTGGTACACGGCCAGTCAGAACAGATTCATAGCAAAGGGATATGTCCGTGACGACGAATGGCCTGCCGCCGTCAACATCGCCACAATTCACGCGAAACTCCCATCGGCCAGGGAAGAACGCGCTTTCCCAATAGTCCGGGCTCATGCCGCCAGAGCTGGTGTTTGGCTTGCCGCAGAGAGACCAGACTTCCGCAGCATGCATGCCGTATCGCACACGATCCCATTCCGCAGGATACCCCGTGCGAATGAAGAGATTGAACCAGGTGACGGCGAGCGCAAGCGCAAGAATGTACGAGAGATTATTCCATGAGGCAGCCCTGTATTTCATTCGACCCCTCTCCTGCCGCATCTTCGTTGTGAGTTATTGCCTACGCCAATAGGACATTTTATTCCCTTGCCCCGACCGGAATCCCCAGTCGTTCTCGACAACGCGTCCGGTTTTCGAGGAAGCTGATACGGTCTTGCCTCTGCCGCTCCCCGCCTGGTCGCTTCCAGAGGGCAGGGGCGGGGAGTGCTTCGCTGGCCAGGCGGGCTAGGGGATCGGTTGCGAAGCAGTCATTCTTGATGTCCTCCCCTCGGTGTGACCTCATCATTTTTGATAGTGCAGTTAGATTTTTTAATCTTTAAGAATCTGTGCAGTGCCTGCAATATGCATTGTAAAGCGCACAACTCTGGCAGGTAAATTCCTCCGAACAGGCCATCGTTGTAAATCCATAGCCCGAGAAGAATGTAAATGATTGCATTGAACGACAGTTGTAACGCATCTGAGCAGCTCTCAGGAAGCAGACGCATAGATTTTAATCCGCACGCTTTGTAGTGTCCTATAGCTTCAAGCGCCAGATCCATTGACATGATCAGGCCGAAGGCGATGAGCGAAGGCAGCAGTGCGTTTGTGATCATCTCTTTCCCTTGCCGTATAATTCGTCATGTATGTTCTGGATACGCTTGCCCATGTCTTTTCCCCTTTCGGGAAAGTCCCGGTAGCTCTTGACTCCGGTCCAGATGAGACCTGATGCTGGACCTATCCCTGTTGTCCATTTGGGTTCACCCGGGTCGCCGCCCAGCTTGCGCCCAAGATAAACCGACGCGGCGTGCTTGCCGACCTGCTCCCCGACATCCTTGCTCACCTCTCCTGCTGCCTTTACTCCGAACTCGACGCCCTTGTGCAGCTCCTGGTTGGTGGAAAGTTCCTCCCAGGTGCGCCCAAGGGCCTGCTTCGCGCCCGCCGCACCTTGGGTCACGGCCTGGCCCGTGCCGGAGGCAATGGCATCCAACTGCTCGGCGGTGGCGGAGAGCAGGCTCCTGGGTTCCCGCCTGCCCGCCTCGCTGTCGGCTCCGGCCTGTTTGTCCGCATCGGCAAACAGCCGGATGCTGCCGTCGCGCAGGGACACGGAACCGCCGCGCGGGCCGGTATAGCGGCCATAGGAGTCGTAGCCCTGCGGCTTGCCGCCCGCGCCTGGTTTCATGCCTGGGCCGCTCCCCGCCTGGCCGCTTCCAGAGGGCAGGGGTGCGCCGTCGACGAGCACGTCTCCTCGCGGGATCCGGCCCGTCGTCTGTTCCGGGGCGTAGCCGCGTTTATCATGAATCCAGAGCCTGTTGTTTGCAAACATAGGAGACCTCCATCGGTTTTGCAATGGAGTATAGTCTGTTCTTTTCGCCTTGGATGAAATCGACCTATTTGTGCCCGGCAAAAGGACAAAATGTCCCTGTTGGCAGAGATTTTGGACCGGCTGGCCATTCCTGCGCACCGCCGCCCTGGCTTTATTCTCCCTCACAATAGTTTTTGAAGGGGGGAGGGGGTGCGGGAGGGGGGCGTTCTCTCCCGTCCGCCGCCTTCCCTCCCGCTTCCCTGCGCCGGGGTTTTGGCGTAGACCTCGGCCCATGAGCAGAGCACAGATTTTATGCACCCGTCTGGCAGAGGTGAAGCGCCGCATGGCTGCGGCGTGCGAGCGTTGCGGCCGCGCGCCGGAGAGCGTGCGCCTGGTGGCCATCTCCAAGTTCCATCCGGCCTCCGACATCGCGGCGCTTGCGGCCTGCGGACAGCGCGAGTTCGGCGAGTCGTACGTGCAAGAGGCCTTGGCCAAGCAGGACGAACTGGTTGGGCAGGACATCCTGTGGCATTTCGTGGGCGGTTTGCAGACCAAGAAGGCCCGCGCCGTGGTGGGCCGTTTTGCGCTGGCCCACAGCGTGGATTCCGAGAAGCTGGCGCGTGAGCTGGCCAAACGGGCCAAGGAGGCGCGCATTCTGCAACCGGTGCTCATAGAGGTGAACCTGGGCGAGGAGGAGCAGAAGGCCGGCGTGGACGAGGCCGATCTGGCCGAGTTGGCCGCGCTGGTGGTCTCGCTCAAGGACCGGGGCTGCGGGCTGGATTTGCGCGGGCTGATGTGCCTGCCGCCGGTGTTTGATTCGCCCGAGGAGGCCCGCCCGTATTTTGAGCACCTGCGCGAGCTGCGCGACGAGCTTGCGCAGAACCTGGGCCAGCCCCTGCCGGAGCTTTCCATGGGCATGACGGGCGACTTCGAAGCGGCCATCGAGGAAGGCGCGACTATTGTGCGCGTGGGCACGTATATCTTCGGGCCTCGGCCACCCAAGGGGTAGTGCTTCGGCCCCGGCGCGGCGCGTGTGCGCACGGCGCTCGCGCCTTGATAATCCACGGTCTGGATGCTACCCTGCTGCGCGTGTGGGGGTCTGCGCCCCCGCAGCCCTCAGTCACCGCAACCTGGACGCGCAATGCTGCTTCGCCGCCGCCCGCCTTTGGCCGCCGCCCTGGCCCTGGTACTGGCCCTGACCCTTTGGGGACAGGCGGCCCAGGCCCAGTCGCTGGTGCTCTCGAACCTGGTGGTGGACAACCAGTCCGGAGCGCTGGCGGCGCGTTTCGGCGTTGCGCTTGATTCCCTGACCAATGTGACGGACGCCTTGCAGGCCGGGGCGACCCTGGCCCTGACCTGCCGGGGCAAGCTGTCGGTGCAGGGGGGCATGTTCTCCAGCCCCACCGTGGCCAGCGCGGAAATGGTCTGCCGCCTGAAATACGACCAGCTGACCCGCGAGTATTCCCTGGTTGTGCCCGGGCGCGAGGCCCCGCTGAAGAACCAGCGCCTGGACGAGCTGCTGCGCGCGGGCTGGAGTTCGCTGGCGCTGGAAATGGGCCCGTGGAAGGTGCTGGAGCGCGGCAAGGAGTACTCCCTGGCCCTGGACATCCGCCTGCACCAGACGGACATTCCCAACTGGTTCAAGCGCACGCTCTTCTTCTGGTCCTGGGATGTGGCCCCCCAGGCGTCGTACCAACTGCACTTCAAGTACTAAGCCGCCCGTGGATACCCCGAAAGAGCAGCCCTCCGCGCCGCAGAACGCGCCCCAGAACGCGCCCCAGGCGGCACCCCCCGCAGCCACCGAGGTCCGCGAACGCCTGCGCCGCAGGCGCGAGGTCGGCGGGGCCCTGCTGGGCGTGCTGATCATCGTGGTGCTCACCTGGGTGGAGCTGCGGCTGCTCGGCGTCAACTCCTACCTGTTCCTCGGCCTGGTGAACCTGAACATCATCCTGCTTTTGGTGGTGCTCTTCGTGGTGGGCCGCAACGGCGTAAAGCTCTTGCTGGAGCGCCGCCGCAACGTGCTGGGTTCGCGCCTGCGCACGCGGCTGGTGCTGGCCTTCATTCTGCTCTCGCTGGTGCCGGTGGCGCTGATGTTCTACGTTTCGGCCAAGTTTGTGCAAACCAGCGTGGATTACTGGTTCAAGACCCAGGTCGAAGACTCCATGGAGCAGTCCCTGGAGATAGGCCGGGCCTTCTACCAGTCCGCCCAGGCGCGCGTGGAGCAGCGCGGGCGCGAGGTCATCGCCCAGGTGGCGGCCAATCACTACTCCTGGGGCGGCAGAAACATGGACGCGCACCTGGAGGAATCGCTGCGGGAATACGGGCTGGCGGTCATCGGGGTCATTTCCCCGGACGGGCGCGACCAGAACAAGCACCCGCCCCAGGTTTTCGACCGCGTCTGGTCCGAGGCGCGCACCAAGGTGAACCTGGAGGACCTGCGCAAGAACCCGCGCTACGTGTCGGTGATGCTCTCCACCGCGGGCAACGACCTGGTGCTGGGCCTTGTGCCCGTAGACGAGGGCCGGGGCGGATTTCTGGTGCTGGGGGAAAGCATCGGCGGCGGGCTGATGTACAAGCTGGACCAAGTGGTGCGCGGCCTGGACGAGTACAAGAAGTTGCGCAAGCTCAAATATCCGTGGAAAATGACCCTCTACCTCACCCTGGGGGTCATGAGCCTGCTTATCGTGCTGGGGGCCAGCTGGTTCGGCTTCCGCCTGGCCAAGGAGATAAGCGCGCCAGTGCAGGCCATGGCCATGGGCACGGAGCGCATCGCCCGGGGCGATCTTTCCGTGCGCCTGGAAGACACGGCCGACGACGAACTGGGCTCGCTGGTGCGTTCCTTCAACCGCATGGCCGAGGACCTGGAGGCCGGGCAGAAGCGCCTGCTGGACGCCCAGGAGCGCATGGCCCTGCAGTACGAGGAGCTGGAGCGCCGGGGCCGCTACATCGAGGCCGTGCTGGACAACATCACCAGCGGGGTCATCTCCACCGACGCCACCGGGCGCATAGGCACCGTGAACAAGGCGGCCGAGGCCATGCTGGGCGTCAATGCCGAGCAGCTGGTAGGGCTCAAGGCCCAGCACCTGGTGCACGGCGAATTTTCGGAGCTGCTCTCCGGCGCGCTGAAGCACTTGGCCAAGGTGCCGGAGGCCCGCTGGACCCGGCAGATAGAACTACAGCTCAAGGAGCGCAGCGCGCGCTTTCTGGTGAACCTGGTGGGCCTTACCGGCGGCGCCAGCGGCGACGGCCAGGCCGACGGCACGGGCCTTGTGGCCGTGTTCGAGGACATCACCGAGCTGGAGAAGATGCAGCGCTTGGCCGCCTGGCGCGAGGTGGCCCAGCGCATCGCCCACGAGATAAAGAATCCGCTCACGCCCATCAAACTTTCGGCGCAGCGGCTTTTGCGCAAGTTTTCCGGCGTGGCGCAGGACAAGAGCTTCGACGACTGCGCCGCGCTCATCGTGCGCGAGGTGGAGCGCCTGCAACAGATGGTGGGCGAGTTTTCCGGCTATGCCAAGCTGCCGGAACTGGAACTGGCGCCCGGCGATCTCAAGGCGCTTCTGGCCGAGGTGGTGGGCACCTTCGCCACGGCCCACCGGGGCATTTCCTGGAAGCTGGCGGCCGACCAGGACCTGCCGGAACTGCCCTTTGATGCCGAGGGTCTGCGCAAGGTGTTCATCAACCTTTTGACCAACGCGGCCGAGGCCCTGGAAGGCCGGACGGACGGCGAGGTGGCCGTGCGCGCCGACCATGACCCGGCGCGGGGCCTGGCGCGCATCAGCGTGACGGACAACGGCCCCGGTTTCTCGCCCGACGAACGCGCGCGCATGTTCGAGCCCTATTTCTCGCGCAAGAAGACCGGCACCGGCCTGGGGCTGACCATCGTCCGTTCCATCGTCATGGACCACAAGGGCCAGGTGCGCGTGGAGGCGGCCCGGCCCAAGGGCTCGATGTTCGTGGTGGAGCTGCCGCTGGCCTAGGGGCAGGCCCCTGCGCGGCGGGCGCTGTTTTGCTGGGGCCCAAAGTTCAAACTCCCTTGCAGGTGGTGCACGTGAGCAAGATATCCGTTGTGGTGCCGAGCTATAACCACGCAGAATACATCGGGACCTGTCTCGATTCCATCTATTTTCAGGACCACCCGGACCTTGAGATCATCATTGTGGACGATTGCTCGACGGACGATTCCGTGGCGGTCATTGCAGACTGGCTGCGGGCCGTGCGGGAGGACGAGGCGTCTTTCGTCAGCGGCTACAACGCGGCGGACGACGCCCTGGAGCGCTGCGTGCACGCGCGCTACAACAAACCTGGCCGGGAGATTCGCTTTTTGCGGAACAGCAGCAACAGGGGCGCCACCTGGACCTACAACCGGGGCTTCCGCGAGGCCACGGGCGCGTTGTGCACCTTCGTGGTTTCAGACGACATCTGCCACCCGCAGTTGTTTTCTACCCTGGCCGAGCCCCTGGACCGCGACGAGGCGGACTTCGCCTACGCCGACATGTTCATTGTGGACGACGCCCACCGGGTGCTGCGCGAATTCAAGCTGCCGGACTACGGCTTTGAGGCCAGCTTCTGCCAATGGTATTTGTGCGGGGTGGCCAAGCTGTACAAGAGGGAGCTGCACGAGCGCTTCGGCTTCTACGACGAGAGCGCTATGGCCGACGACCACGAGTGCTTTTTGCGCTTCGCCATGAACGGGGCGCGGTTTCTGCATGTTCCGCGCACGTTGTATAGCGTGCGCAGTCACGATGGCCGACAGGTGGGGCTGCACTCCAAGCAGCGTTTCACGGCCCTGCTGAACCACTCCAAGGAGCTGGTGCTCAAGGCGCGCGCCTGGGCGCAAACCGGGAGCCCCAAGGGCTGATGCCCCTGCTTCACAGACCGTCGCGTTGACCCTCACCCGCGCCTCACCCGCGCCGACCCCGCGCCGCCGCCAAGACCGGCTGCCTGCGGGGCGCCTGTGCAACGCCGTTTCCCGAATCGCCCTGGTGCTTCAAGGCGGCTAGGCGATTGTGCGCAGCGGCCTTAAGCGTTCAGCTTGCGGAGGGTGTCGTTCAGCATTTTTGAGAACAGGCAGCCCCCGGCCTCATTGAGGTGCGAGTCGTCGTAATAATGGGCGTCAGTGAAATCGGGCGAGCGGAGCATGTCCCAGAAGGGCACGTTATGCTTGTGGCTAATGGGGGCGACGGTTTCAAGAAATTCCTTCTCAATGCGCTGCGGAACTTGTGCCGTATAATACGGGTGGCCCGGCACGGTGAACAGCAATGTGCGAAGCCCCCTCGCCTTGAGATAGCCAAGCAGTTCATCCAGAATGAGGGTGTTTTCCTTCACCGTGGCGGGATAATACTTGACGTGTTCCCTGGAGGAGATCAGCTCCATCTTTTTTTGAGCCTCGGTCTTGTTTTTCAGCTGGCTGAAATTCCCGTTGTGCAGCTCCTTGAAGTAGCCGTCGTAGACGGGGCGCTGCCGTTGGTAGATGGAGTCCATGTACGCGGAGGAGATGACCCGGTTGGCCCGGTCCACCTTGTCCTTGGTGGCTTGGCCGTGGTGGTAGGCGCCAAGGAGATGCGCGTATCGGGTGACCATGTCGTTTTTGCGCCTGGAAAGATCGTAGTGCAGGCTGTACCGGGTCAGCCCGACAAGGACGTATTCCAGCTTATCGACGGGGTGGTTTTCCAGCACATGCCTCAATATCTTGGCGTCATAATACAGGTCTTGCCCGTTCATGGCGAAGTTGAAGGTTGGCAGGGCCATTTGGCTTTCTATGACCCCCAGCATGACGTAGGATATTCCCGTGGCGATGCACTGGACCTCCCGCGCCCGGAGGGTGAAGGCGTCGAGCCGTGACCGGAAGTACATGTCGTGGAACAGGGCGTGGGTGTTGATGACCTTTTGTTCAAGAATGCCGAGCTCTTCCACAAGCTGGAGAACGATCTGCGGGTGATACGCGGAGCAGACCACGACGTAATCGTAGTTGCCGTTTTTGAGGACGTCCGGCGGGAACACGGGCAGGCCGCAAAATTCGGTGCTCCATTTGGCCGGGCTGTTGTCGATGAAGCCCAGAACCTGGACGCCCTGCCGGAAAAAGCCGAGCAGGTGTTCTCCTGCCCCGCCCGCGCCGAACACATAAACCGCAACAGTCTTCATATCCACCGCCGTGTGTACAGTGAGTGCAAAAGCGCTTTGCTCGCCGCCTCTTCCCGTGATGCGCCTGGAGTGTCGCGGCGCGTTCCGCCCTTGAACCGCTCCGCAGCCCTGAAGGCGCGCTCGAAGCGGTCGTAAACGGTCGCCGGGGCGAATTTGCCGATATTTTCCAAAGCGTTCTGGCCCATGCTGGCGCGCAGTTCCGTGTCTGAAAGCAGGCGCCGCAGGGCGCGGGCAAGGTCCTCAGGGGCAAGCTCGTTGAAAAGCAGCCCGTTTTGTCCGTCGATGATGATTTCCTTGGTGCCGCCGCAGCCTTTGTAGCCGATGGCCGGAAGGCCGTGGGCCTGGGCCTCCAGCAGGGCATTGGGGCAGCCCTCGAACTCCGAGGGGAAGGCGAAGACTTGGGCCTCTGCCAGCTTTGCCCCGATGTCGTCCGTGGTCGGATGGACGTGGGCGCGGCCTGCCGCCCCGCTCCGGGCGATTACGTCACGCAAGGTGTCGGCCAGCGTTCCCTCGCCGCCCCAGAAATGCAGTTCCCAGTCCGGGAATTCCGGCGCCACCCGCCCGAAGGCCTCGGCCAGCAGCGGCTGATGCTTGTGGATGTCCAGCCGTGCGACGTTGATGATGGTCTTGACGTTCCGGTCCTTTCCGGCGGGGTCGGCCAGCCTGGAGGCCGGAGCGACTGGATTCGGGATGACGTGCAGGCGGCTTTGCAAAAAAGGGGGATAATATGCCCGGAAGCTTTCCATCTGAAAAAGGATGACATCTGCGGCGGAAAGCACGGCCAGGCGTTCTTCCCGTGTTTCCCAGCACAGCGAGACCATGAAATTCGGGTCGGTCCGCTCCGCCAGGACCAGGGGGATTCCGGTCCCTTCGAGTATGGCGGGCCACATCAGTATCTCGCGGCTGGAGCTCATGACCATGACCAGATCCGGGGCTGCGGCGGCGATGCTGGCGCGTATCCGGGCGTGAAAGGCGGGATCGTTGCGGTGGCGCAGCAGCTTTTCGCGGTATTCCAGGTGGGCGGAAGTGTCCACGCGGATGAGGCGGATTCCTTCATCCAGGGGGAACAGGGGCGGGTTTGGGCGCGTGTCGTTGACGAGCACCGTGCAGCCGTGCCCCCGGCGGTGCATTTCGTTGGCCAGGGCGGCCCCGGCCCGCTGGCGGCCTCCCCGGCCCAGCGTCAGGTTCCAAACGACGATCACTATGTTCATGCGCTTTCACCGGTCCGCCAAATTGGCGCGCGGGGCATCACGGAGTTTTTCGGGCGCATCTATTCATCGGCATGGTAGAGCTGTTGCATAAGCCTTCGGCACAGGTTCAGGGCCATTTGGGCCGCCAGCCTGTGGCTGGCCGCAGCGCGGCTGTTGTTCCCCTTCCGGGCGTGGTGCTCCGCCTGGGCGGAAAGGAACAAGGCCTGGACCTTGCGGCGCACCGCGTTTTGCTCCTGCCGGAGGGCGGCGTCGATGTGGCCAGGCAGCCTCTTGCGCAGGATGCGGCAGAGGTTCCAAAGGTAACGCCGCCGGTTCGTGGCGTTCAGGTCGGTTATTTGGCTTTGCCCGCTGCCGGGGCTTTGCCGGAAGAAGCGTTCCGCCGTGAGCGCGGAAATGTGGTAGGGATCGGTGAGCATGGCCAGCCGTCGCCACAGGTCGAAATCGACCAGGACTTCCAAAGAGGTGTCCATGCCCCCGGCCTGTTTGAAAAGCTCCCGCGTGTGGACCACTGTGATGCCGGGGATGCAATTGCATTCCAGCAGGTCCGCAAAGGTTGCCTGGGGTGCGGGCAAGGGGCGGCTGCGCACGGTTTGCCACGCCTCCCCCGTGCGGACAAGGCTGGTCTCGACCATGTCGGAATAGGTCATTTGCACGCCGGGAAGACGGCCCAGAACGCCAAGGGCGCGTTCGAGGTGCTCCGGGTGCCAGATGTCGTCGTCGTCGAGATGGGCGATGAACTGGCCGCTGGCCTGGGCGAAGGCCGTGTTCACCGCGTGCCCCTTGGAGCGGTGTTCGGCGTCGCGGTACTTTATGCGCGGGTCGGCGTATGCCGCGATGACGTCGGCCACAGACTCTCCGCCATCGTTGACCACGACAAGCTCCCAGTTGCTTACGGTCTGCGCGCGCACGGAATCAATGGCCGAAGAAATCAGCTCGCGCCGGTTGCGGGTCGCCATGAGCACCGAGACCATGCCCGTCGCCGGGGCAGGCGCTGCGGTTGGCGGGATTGCCGCAAGCTGCAGCAGGGCGTTCTCCACGGCGTCGAGGGCGGCAGGCGCGGCGGTGTTGTCCAGGGCCTGGGGCGGGGGCAGAATGAGCTGGTACTGCTCCAGGTCTGCGGCGTTGAGCCGCGAGAGCGTTGCTTCGCTTTCCGGCCAGAGCACAGTGCGCGAATACGGTTTTACCACATAGCGTGTTTTGCCGGGAATGACGATGACGATGTCCCTGTCCTTGTCGTCCAAGCCCCAGTCATCCTTGAAGTCTATTCGGCACTGGTGGCCGCGTCGGCATAATTCCCGCGCCAGAACCTCGGCTCGGAGCGTGGCGGCCGCCGGGGCGGCGCGGCGGTCTGCGGCGGGAATCTTGAAGGCTATGGAGAGCGGACGTTCTGGCGTGCCCCGTTCCGACTCCAGGAATTGGTAGTTGAAATCGTCCTGGGCGAGCTTGCCGTGCCAGCGCAGCAGGGTGCGTTCGGTGTTGGCGCGGCAGTGGGCAAAGCGGCCCTCGGTCTGGCTTTCAAAGTGCGTTACAACGCATTCCGGGCGGTAGACGACCTTTCGGCCCGCCTCGCAATAGCGCAGGCAGAGGTCCACATCCTCATGCCCGTTGAGGTACGCCTCGTCGAACATGCCCATGCTGACGAATTCATCCTTGCGCACGGCCATGCACGCGCCGGTGACGATGCGGAAGGTGCGGCGCAGGGTGACCATGGGGTCGTCTCGCGTGGCCTTGAGGGAACAATGGTAGGGAATGCGGCTTCGGCCAATGACCACTCCGGCGTGCTGAATGGAGCCATCCGGGTAGAGCAGGCGACCGCCCACGACGCCGGTGCCCTGGCGTTCGTCCAGTTCTTCCACCAGGGGCGGCAGCCAGCCGGGGTGGACCAGGGTGTCGTTGTTGAGGAAGACGATGACGCTTCCCCGGGCCGCCAGGGCGCCCTGGTTGCAGGCGCGGGCAAAACCGATGTTTTCGTCGTTGCGGATGGCCGTGACCTGCCGGGGATGTTTCTGGCTCAGGGCGGCCAGGAATCCGGGCGTGCCGTCCGTGGAGGCGTTGTCCACGAAGACGGCTTCCCAGCAAAGGGCCTGGGCCGTATGCTGCACAATGGAATCCCAACAGGATTCGGTCAACCCGACCCTATTGAAGAGGGGGATGACGATGCTGACCTTGCAGGGGAGAATTGGCGTACCCTCGCTGTGTCGAAAGGTGCATGCGCCGGGTGGCGCACAGGCGGCCGCCGCTGCTCTCGGGGCGGCTGGCTGGCGCTAAAAAGCCGAAAAAAAACGCAGTAGAGCGAACGGTTCTTCGCTTCCTGGCGTGGAACCGTCCATGGATGGCCGCGCCTGGTCATGCCTTTGGGCCGGGCCGGTTCGCCGCGTGCTGCGGTCCTTGGGCTGCGGCTCGGCGCGGGTTTGCGCCGCACCCCCCGGAAAGCGCCCTAACCATTCATCCACCCACGGGAAAGTCTCAAGCCATAAATACATAGGCAGGCCTGCAAAGTCAAACCTCGGCACCATTCTTGAATAAGAATCCAGCGCGTCGGAACATTGATGGTTCAAGGCCGGTGGGGGCGCTGGTTTGCGCCTGGCATTCTGAACTCGACTCCTACTCCCCTTTGGCATATCGCTGTTCGGAATAGAGCAGGGGGCGGAAGCGGCGGCCAGCATTGCCATCAGTACCGGGTGCGTGAAGTCGGCGGTATAACCATGAGCCAAAGGTGCGATAATGAGTAATGACCTTCCGCGGCTTGCCCTGGTCGGAGCTGGATACTGGGGCAAGAATCTCGTCAGGAATTATCACCAGCTCGGTTGCCTTCAGCTTATTTGCGACCGGAGCGAGGAGCTTCTGGCCATCTTCCGGGAACAGTATCCCGACGTGGAAACCAGCCACACGTTCCGTGAGGCCCTCCTTCGGGACGACATCCAGGCGGTGGCCATTGCCACCCCGGCCCAGTTTCATTTCGAGCAGGCGCGGGATGCGCTGCTTGCGGGCAAGCATGTGTTTGTGGAAAAGCCCATGGCCCTCAAGGAAGCCGATGTCACCGTCCTGATCGGTCTGGCCAGGGAACGGAACCTTACGTTGATGGTCGGCCACCTGCTGCAATACCATCCGGTGTTCAGGGCTCTTAAGAAGCTGGCGGCCAGCGGGGAGCTGGGCAGAATAAACTACATCTATTCCAACCGTCTCAACCTGGGCAAGATCCGGCGCGAAGAGAACATCCTCTGGTCCTTTGCGCCGCACGACATCTCCATGATCCTGTCCCTGGCTGGCGAGGCCCCGGATTCCGTCATGGCCACGGGCGGCAATTTCCTGCACCACGAGATTGCCGACGTGACGACCACCCACCTGACCTTTCCTTCGGGCATGCAGGCGCATGTCTTTGTTTCCTGGCTGCACCCCTACAAGGAACAAAAGCTGGTGGTGGTGGGCGACAAAAGCATGGCCGTGTTCGACGACACCCGCCCCTGGGATGAAAAGCTGCTGCTCTACCCGCATGGAATGAAATGGGAAAATAACATTCCCGTGCCAGACAAGGCCGAGGCCCGCAAGGTTCCGGTGCCGCAGGACGAGCCGCTGAAGCTGGAGTGCGAGCACTTCTTGGAGTGCGTGGCCAAGGGCCGCAGGCCGTTGACCGACGGCGAGGAGGCCCGGCAGGTTTTGGGCGTTCTCAACAACGCCCAGGAGTCCATGAACCTGCATGGCAAGAAGATTTTTCCCGCCGCAGCCGCAGAAGCGGCGGACAAGGGCCCAAAGATTCACCCCTCCGCCTGTGTGGACGAAGGCGTGGCCATAGGACCCGGCACCTGCGTTTGGCACTTCAGCCATATCCTGAAAGGCAGCGCGGTCGGCTCGGAGTGCAACATCGGCCAGAACGTGGTCGTCGGCCCCAATGTCCAGGTTGGCAATGGGTGCAAAATCCAGAACAACGTCTCCGTGTACGAGGGCGTGACCCTGGAGGACAGCGTGTTCTGCGGCCCGTCCATGGTCTTCACCAATGTGTTCAACCCTCGCAGCCACATTCCCCGCCGCAACGAGATCCGCCCGACGCGGGTGTGCAAGGGGGCAACCCTGGGGGCCAATTGCACCATCGTTTGCGGCAACACCATTGGCCGATACGCCTTTGTGGCGGCTGGCGCGGTGGTCACCCGGAGCGTTTCCGACCACGCAATGGTGGCGGGCAACCCTGCGGTTTTCAAAGGCTGGGTTTGCCAGTGCGGCGCGCGGTTGCCGGAAGATCTGGTCTGCACGGCCTGTGGCGCTCGGTACGGAAAGCTGGGCGCGGGGCTGCAGCCGTTGGAGGACGCTGAATGATCGAGCGGCTTCCCGGCGATCCTGGCCTGTTTCCGCAACGGGTGACGCTTGAACTGACCAACCGCTGCAACCTGAACTGCACCTTCTGCCCCCGGCAGTATATGGAGAAGGAGCGGGGATTTCTGGACTTTGGCCTGGCGAGCGAGCTTATCCGGGAAATGGCGGAGCACGCCCCTGTTGCGGTGGTGCCGTTTTTTCGGGGCGAAAGCCTCCTGCACCCTCAATGGTACGACATCCTGAAGCTTATTCAGGAACTGCACGTGGGGGAAATCCAGTTCACCACCAATGCCTCGCTTTTGGACCAGGAGAACCGCGAACGCGTGCTCGACCTTGACCTGTCCTTCATCTCCTTCTCGCTCGATACCGTGGACCCGGCGCTCTACATGTCCAGCCGCCAGGGGTCTGACTTTGACAATGTTATGGGCAATGTGCTTGAATTCTTGAAGTTGCGCGACAAACGCGGCGTTTCGACCCAGGTGCAGGTGAGCGCGGTGGAAACACAGCTGCATAAGCCGGGAATGGACGCCTTTGTTGCATTCTGGCGCGACAAGGTGGACAGGGTGCGCGTCTACGCGGAGCACTCCTCGGACGGGCATCCCGGCAGCATCGACGAACCCCTGCCGCAGTTCGACCGCAGGCTGGCCTGCCACAAACCTTTTTCCGACATGGTGGTTTACTGGAACGGGCAGACTGCCTGCTGCAACCATGACTGGACCAGGCAGGTGAACGGCAGCCCCTTGGGCGATGTTTCCAGGGCGGGCATTGCCGGTGTGTGGCGGGGCGAGGCGTATGCGCGGCTCCGGGCGGCCCAGCGCTGCGGCCAGCTTGACGGCGTGTCGCCGTGCGACGGCTGCGACCATTGGAAGATGTATTACATGGACGCCGGGTTTCTTGGGCGTACCTACGCAAAGCGAGGCTGATGCATGTATCGTATTCCCCTCATCAAACCATTCGTCACGGAAGAAGTGCTCGCCAAGGTCCGCAGCGTCCTCGAATCGGGCCATTTGACCGAAGGGCCGGTGGCCCGCGAGTTTGAGAAGACCATTGGCGCAAAGGTGGGGGCCGCGCACTGCCTGGCAGTTTCTTCTTGCACCACGGGGCTGGAAATGGCCCTGCGGGCGCTGGGCGTCGGCCCGGGGGACGAAGTCATCGTTCCAGACTACACCTACCCCGCCACCGCAAGCGTAGTGAACATCGTCGGCGCCGGGTGCGTCATCGTGGATGTCGATCCCGCGACCATGCTCATTGATTATGACGCGCTGGAGGCGGCGATTACCCCCAGAACCAAGGCGGCCATTCCGGTTTCCTTGTTCGGCAATCCCCTCGACTGGGGCCGGCTTGCGGACATCAAGCAGCGCACGGGAATCTTTCTTGTCGAAGACGCGGCCTGCGCCCTTGGCTCTTCGTACAAAGGGGTTATGACCGGAGCCCTGGCCGACATTTCCGTGTTCAGCCACCACCCGCGCAAGTTCATAACCACCGGGGAAGGCGGCACCATCACCACCGAGAACGACCTGTGGGCGGAGTGGATGGCGTCTTACAAGCACTTCGGCCTGCGCGGCAACGCTTCCCGCCTGGGCAGCGATTTTTTTCGCATTGGAACCAATTATAAACTGAGTGATGTGTTGGCTGGTATAGGGGTTGCACAGCTGAAGCATATGGACGAACTTTTGACGGAACGACGGGCATTGGCGTCATTTTACCGGGAATTATTTTCCGGTGACGCCAAAATAGGCTTGCCGGAAATCACTCAGCAGGGTGAGCATTCCTGGCAAACCCTGTGCGTCTACGTCGAAGAGCGCGACCGGGTGATGGAGCAGATGCGGGCCGAAGGCATTGAGGTGCAAATCGGAACCTACGCCTTGAGCATGCATCCGGCCTTCAACGACAACCCGGCGTGCCGGTTGGAAGGCGGCCTGGCGGGCAGCCGGTATGCCTTCGGGCATGCCTTGGCCCTGCCGCTGTTCCACGGCATGACCCGCGCAGAGCAAACGGAAGTGGCGCAGACCTTGAGGAAGATGGTCGGGTAAATGTGCGGCATTTGCGGAGTTATGCATTTTTCCGGCGAGCGCGTCGAGCCGGGCACCTTGCGGGCGATGACCGACGCCATCAGCCACCGCGGGCCGGACGGCGAGGGGGTCTATGTTGGCGGCCCCATCGGTCTTGGGCATCGCCGGCTCGCCATCATCGACCTTTCGGAGGCCGGGGCGCAGCCCATGCACTCCGCTGATGGCCGCTACAGCATTACCTACAATGGCGAGGTCTACAACTTCAAGGAACTGCGCAGGGAGTTGGAGGAGCTTGGTTGCCGCTTCAAGTCCACCTCGGACACGGAAGTGGTGCTGGCCGCGTACGCGATTTGGGGCAAGGCGTGCGTGAAGCGCTTCAACGGCATGTTTGCCCTGGGGATTTGGGATGCCCGGAAGCAGGCGTTGTTTCTCGCCCGCGACCGGTACGGCATCAAGCCTCTGTACTACGCCTTCTTTGGCGATACCTTTCTCTTCGGCTCTGAGCAGAAGGCGATTCTTGCCCACCCCAAAGCGCGCCGCACCCTCGACCCGAAGGCCCTGCTTGAATATTTCACCTTCCAGAACATCTTCACCGACAGGACCCTGCTGGAGAACATCAAGACCCTTGGCGCAGGGTGCACCGCCGCCGTTTCCCCGGCGGGCGGAAGGCATCTTGTTCCGGAACGTTACTGGGACTATGATTTTTCCGAGCCGGAAACCCCGCTGCGTGAGGCCGAATACGTGGAAGAGCTGACCATGCTGCTGGAGCGGGCCGTAAACCGCCAGATGGTCAGCGATGTCGAGGTGGGGGCCTACCTTTCCGGCGGCATCGATTCCGGGTCGATCTCGGCTCTGGCGGCCCGGTCCAACCCATACATCAAGAGTTTCACCTGCGGGTTCGACCTGCACTCTTCCACCGGCCTGGAGGCCGGTTTTGACGAGCGCGAGCGGGCCGAGCTGATGTCCTACCTGTTCAAGACCGAGCACTACGAGATGGTCCTCAAGGCGGGCGACATGGAGCGCTGCCTCCCCAAGTTGGCCTACCACCTGGAAGAGCCGAGAATCGGCCAGAGCTACCCCAACTATTACATCGCCCAGCTGGCGTCGAAGTTCGTTAAGGTCATCCTTGGCGGCTCCGGGGGCGACGAGTTGTTCGGCGGCTACCCCTGGCGCTATTACCGGGCTGTGGGTTGTTCCGACTTTGAGGACTACATCGACAAATATTATGTGTTCTGGCAGCGGCTGATTCCTAATAGGTTGATTCAGCAGGTTTTTGCGCCAATTTGGGGAGACGTGAGCGACGTTTGGACACGGGATATTTTTCGCGATGTTTTTGGCGAGCGCAAGCTGGCGCCATGCACGCCGGAGCAGTTCGTAAACAATTCTCTTTATTTTGAGGCGAAAACGTTCCTGCATGGTTTGCTTCTGGTGGAGGACAAACTCTCCATGGCGCATTCCCTGGAAAGCCGGGTGCCATTTTTAGATAACGATCTTGTGGATTTCGCCATGCATCTGCCGGTCAACACCAAGCTTGGCAATCTGAGCCAGGTGGTCCGCATCAATGAAAACGAGGCCAGTTCCAAAACGAACAAATATTATCAAAAGACCAGGGACGGAAAGCTTATTTTGCGCAAGGTTGCGCAGCAGTACGTGCCAGATGATATCTCCACGGGCCTGAAGCAAGGGTTTTCGGCCCCGGACGCCAGCTGGTTCAGGGGGGAGTCCATCAAGTTCGTCGGGGACCGGCTGATCAAAAACGATGCACGCATTTACCAGTTCCTTGACCGGAGTTCGGTACGGTCGCTGGTGATGGAACACTTGAGCGGCAAGGAGAACCGCCGCTTGCTTATCTGGTCGCTGCTCAATGTGGACGAATGGATCGGCCAGTATCTTCAGTAAAGGAATGCTTATGCCTGATGCGGACGCCTTCTTGACGAAACTGAAGCAGTGCTATCTCGCAGCGGATATGCATTTGCAGCGCAAGTTCAACCGCAGCCTGCCCTTCGCCGATGCCCTGTTCGACCGCTGGGAGCGGGCCAAGCTGTTGGGCTTTGGCCAGGGGGCCAGCATCTACAATTCTTCGCTGATCTTCGGCGAGGTGACGGTTGGCGAGGATGTTTGGGTCGGCCCCTTCACCATTCTGGACGGTTCGGGTGGCGGCTTGAAGATCGGGCGCTGTTGCAGCATTTCCGCTGGCGTCCATATCTACACCCACGACAGTGTTCTGCATGCCTTGTCCGGGAGAAAGGCCCCGCTGCACAAGAGCCCGGTCTCTGTCGGCGAGTGCAGCTTCATCGGGCCGCACTCCATAGTGAAGGCCGGGGTCAGCATCGGCAGCCATTGCGTGGTTGGGGCCCATTCCTACGTGAACCGCGACGTTCCCGACCGCACTATCGTTGCTGGCTCCCCGGCCTTGCGGGTGGGCGTTGTCGAGATTTCCGGCGACGAGGTGAGGCTGAAATACGACCGGGAGGAGACGTAGGTCATGGCAAGGCCGTGTGCTTCCCATGTGCAACAGCTGGCGCTGACCATCGACCAGGATTGGGCGCCGGACTGGGCGGTTCGCCGGGTGGCCGAGCTTCTTGTTGAGCGCAAGGTCAAGGCCACGTGGTTCATTACCAACGAGTGCCCATCGCTGGCGTTTCTCCGGCAGCACCGTCAGCTCTTCGAATTGGGCATCCACCCGAACTTCAAGCCGGGCAGCACCCAGGGAGCAACCCCGTCCGAAGTGCTGTCGAACTGCCTGGCTGTGGTGCCCGAGGCCACCAGCATGCGGGCTCACGGGCTGCACATGTCTTCGAGCCTGTATGCCACGGTCATGCGGGAAACGCCGATCAAAGCCGATCTGACGACGATCATGCCACATACGGCGGGCCTGAGGGCCGCCCTGCTGCGCTGGGGCGGCCACAGCCTGTGGAAGGTGCCGTTCTATTGGGAAGACGACATCGAATTCGGCCTTGAGCAGCCCTGCTGGGAGCTCGGAGAGCATCTGCTGGACGATGCCGGGCTGGCCATTTTTAATTTTCATCCGATCCATATTTGTCTGGACACCCGGTCTGAGGCGCAATACGCCGCCCACCGGATTACACCAGACTGCGAACCACCGTGCGCCCTTGGCGCGCCGCGTGGCGTGCGGGCTATCTTCGACCAGCTTCTGGTCACCCTGGAAGGCGCGGGGCTTACGGTTTCGGAGCTGCTCGCGCAAACGACAAACACGTGAGGAGTGGGATATGCACAAAGTCCTTGTTACCGGAGCTGGCGGCGGCGGCGGCGAAAATCTGATCACCAGCCTGCGGCTTTCACCTCTGGAACTGGTTATTTACGGTTCGAATATGGATAAGCATCTGGTGGCGAAGACATCCGCCGATGTGGCCCTGCAACTGCCTGCGGCCAACGACCCCACCTATATAAGGCAGATGCGCAAGCTTATTTTGGAAAACGGCATTGAGCTGGTCATTCCCAACAACGACACCGAGGTTGGGGTCATCTCCGCCAACCGGGATCAAATGCCCTGCGCCATCTTTCTTCCGCCGGATGAAACAATTCGTAATTGTCACGACAAGCTTGCAATGCACCGCTGTTTTGTGGAGGCGGATGTGCCCCAGGCCCAGTTCCTGGGCATCACCGAATGGGACGACATCGAGCGGTTCATGGCCAGCCACCCGGCGGACAGATATTGGATACGGCCGCGCAAAGGGTCCGGCTCCAGGGGCGCCACGTGGGTTAGAAATGCGGAGCAGGCCAGACACTGGATCGACCTGTGGTGCGATCTCCGGGGGTTCGCGCTGACCGACTTCATCGTCAGCGAATTTCTTCCCGGGCGCGACTATGCCTTCCAGAGCGTGTGGAAGGACGGGGAGATGGTGGTTGGCAAGATGATTGAGCGGCTGAGCTATTTTTTTGGTCAGAACATGCTTTCCGGCATGAGCAGCAGCCCCTCCATCGCCCGAACCCTGCTGGACAGGGAAACTTTCGAAAACGTCATAGTCAAGGCGATCCGCGGCATTTGCAAGCGCCCCCACGGAAACTTCAACCTTGATTTGAAAGGACGGGCGGACGGCGCCATGTGCGTCACCGAGCTCAACATCGGTCGCTTCTGCATGATTACCCCGATTTTTGACCGGACCGGCAAGTACAACACCGCCGAAATGCACGTTCGCTGCGCCTTGGGACTGAATGTGGATGTTCACGACCCCCTGGACTACGAGGACGGGTGCTATCTCATCAGGGAGTTGGACACGCTCCCCACCATTCTGCGGGCGGAGGAATTCGCGGCCAAGACGCAGGGACTGGCAACGGCGTATAACACATAGGACCGCCATGAAGATTCTCGGATTTACATGCAGCCACAGGGCCGCCTTCGATGATTGTCGGCTGGCGGCGATCATCAAAGGCCTTGAGGGGTGCGAGACCGACGCGGCCTTGCGGGCCCATTTGGAGGCCCTTGTGCTGGAGCAGGCGGTTGGCAAGCCCACCAAGGATGGGAAGCGGCCTTCGAATTCCGAACTCGGGCTGCTTGCTGCCGCCTGGAGCGCCCGGCGCAAGGGCGTTGATTTCGAGGCGGTCTCCCTCAAGCATCTCTTTGCCTGCCCGGGCGACCCGGTGCCGGTGCTTAAGGAAAAAATGGCCGGGGCCGACGCCGTGATTGTTTCCACGCCGGTCTATTTCGGCGATCGCAGCAGCCTCGCCCAAAGACTGGTGGACCTCATCAGCACGCATGAAGCCCTAGCCACCTCCGCCCGGGGCAAGATCTTTGGCGGCATAGCGGCCGGGGCCAAGCGCAACGGCGGCCAGGAGACAACCCTAATCTATCTCATCCTCGACATGCTGGGGCTGGGCTTGCTCGCCGTGGGCAACGACAGCAGCACAACGTCTCAGTATGGGGGAACCCTGCATGCGGGCGACTCTGGTTCCGCTGCCTCGGACGCCTACGGCTTGAACACGGCCATCGGCGTTGGGGCCAGGGTGGGCGCGCTGGTAAAGGTTCTGGATGCCGGCTTGCGCGTGGCTGACGCCCCCAGGGCGCTTTTCCTCATTCTTCAGGATTCCGGCTCCGTGGCGGAGAACCACGTGCGGGCGCTGTTGCAGCGCACCAGCCTGAACGCCACGGTGGTCAATTGCACTGGCGAGACCATCCGCAACTGTCAGGCTTGTTCCTTCTGCCCCTCGGCGTATTCGCCAGACGAGGAGTACGCCTGCGTCATCAACGGCAACGACGGCATGAAGGGGCTGCACGGAAAGCTGCTTGACAATGATGTGATAGTGCCCGTGGTCTACTGCCCCCGCGACAAGAGCGGGATCAAGACGGTCTACCAGAGCTTCATGGAGCGGACCCGGTATCTTCGCCGGAGCGACTATTCCCTCAGCAACACGTTGATCGCCCCTCTTGTGCTCATGGAACTGGGGGTCCTTGAAAGCTACCATATGCGGATGATCACCTCCTTGATCCGGCACCATACGGTCCTGCGCAATCCCATTGTGGGCTACTATCAGCAGGGGGCCAGCCTCAACGCGGAGCAGATTTCCCGTGAGTTCGAAATCCTGGCGGTCCAGGCGGGCCAGATTGGGGCGGGGCGCCTGCTGGCAGGCAGCAGGGAGAACCCCGAGATCATGTACAATCCCGTCGGGTACGTGCTCAAAAACCCAGACGGGAACCGCATCGACCAGCGGCGGGAAGTCATCCGTCTGCGCAGGGAACGCATGAAACAGGCCGTAAACACACGGCTTAGAGGATAGCATGGCGGTGTTTTCCAGGGTCGATTTTTCCTACGGACTAAAACGGTTGCCGTTGAGCAAGCCGTACCGGCTTTCCTTCGCCACGCTGTCGGAGATAGCCTCCGTATGGGTGCGCGCCGCCGATGAACAGGGGCGCATTGGTTGGGGCGAGGGCGTTGCTTTGTTTGGCTACAGCGACGAGACCGAGGAGTTGGTGTTCGAGGACGTGGGGGCGCTTGTTCGCCGCATGGAGGGCAGGGACACCGCCGAGGCTTGGGCGGTCCTGCGCGAGTCCGCCCACAGCGCCGCGCCGACTGCGGTGTCGGCCCTGGCGACCGCCCTGGACATGCTGTCTTTCCCTGTCCCGGCTGCGGTGCGCTTTCCGCTGGCGACGCCCCTTTCCACGGACGTTTTGCTTGAGGAGCTGTCGATGGCCTTTGAGTTGGGGCTCAAGGCCGGGTTCAGACATTTCAAGGTCAAGGTCGGCCGGGATGTTAAAAAAAGCCTGGCCGCGCGCGCCTGGCTGGAGGAGCGCAGCCTGGCCAGCGCTGGAACGACCCTGCGCTACGACGCCAACCAGGCATACTCCGAGGCCGAGGCCCTGGAATTTTGCAACGCAATGCCCATTGGCCGGAATGTTCTCTGGCTGGAACAGCCCCTTCACCGGGAAGACTGGGAGGGCATGGCCAGGGTCTGCGCCCGGACCGGATTTCCCCTCATGCTTGATGAGTCCATATACACCATGGAAGATATCCGCCGGGCTGCGGATATCGGCTGTCGAGCCATAAAGCTGAAGCTCTTCAAACATCCTGGCGTGCGGGAATGCATCCGGCTTGCCCGCTTTGCCCACGAACTTGGCCTGAAGGTTATTTTGGGCAATGGCGTGTCCTCGGATATCGGTAATTTCGCCGAGGCCCTGGTGGTGGCCGAATGCGCCGACATTCTTGAACCGGGCGCCGAGTGCAATGGATTTCATAAACTGTTGCAAAATTCGGTCTACGACGGCCTGACCGTCGATCGGGGCGACCTCGTCCTCTCGGGCGGGGCTGGCGTTGCAACGCTGCACTCTCCCGGCGACTAAGCCCCTGGTGCTTTTATGGAACTGATACTTCTATTTTTCCTTTCCGGCTTGGTCCGCATTCTGCTCTTGTGCCCAAACTCGTCCGACAACTGGCTTGTCTGGTATTCCGTGCGCAATCAGAACAAGCCCTGGTTGAACCACGCGGCCTACAATTCGTGCATTGAGGGCACGATGGGCTCGCCCAAGCTGCAGTATTATATCGTCAGCCTGTTCCCTCACAAGTATCAAACCTTGGCTGGGAACTTCCTGAACATCGCCTACGATCTCATCGTACTGGCGACCCTCTATGTTCTCAGCTTCGCCATGTCCGAGGGGAGCAACCAGCGGGTGACAGCCTTCCTTGTGGCCGTGGTGTACGCCACGGCTCCGATTCTTTTGCCGCCCACGGCCCGGCTGACCGGGGTCAAGGCCCGCACCTTGGGCGGGCTGCTGGCCTTTTTTTATCTTCTTGCGCTGGAGCAGGCGCTGCTGTTCAACCGCCCGGAGTTCTACCTGGCTTGCGGTGTTCTTTCGGTGCTGGCCGTACTTGGCTCTGCTTTCGCCATGCAGGTCATCGTCTTTTTTTCCATCTGCCTGTCGATTTTCTACCTGAGCCCTGCCCCTGCTTTGGCCGCCGTGGTCCCGGTGTGCCTCGCCTATTTCATTCCCGGCCTGGGGCTTAAGGAAATTGCCCGCCACAAATTGAACCACTATATGTGGTACTTCAACAACTACGCGGGCACTGCGGCCAACAACAGGAACGACTTTGCCGGATTGTGGCGTGAAATCCGCGTCCACCGCAGATACAACGTGCTTCTGTATCATCTCTTCATGACGCAGAGCATTCTGATCGCCCTCTACTCTTTGCCGACCACCGTGATCTTGGCCTGGTTCTTGGCTACGGACGGGCAGTTTGTCCAGCTGGTGGGGGCGAACCCGGCGTATACCTATTACGCGCTCATCCTGCTATGCTCGCTCATCCTCTTTGTGGTCACGACCACCAGGTCCTTTCGGTTCCTGGGTGAGGCGGAGCGGTATTTTGAGTATTCTCTGCCGTTTTCCTGCCTGCTGCTGGTTCCGCTGCTCGATTCGGGCAGGCTGGACTTCGTGGCGGCTCTTGGCCTGATCCTCTACCAGGTCACTGTCGTGTTCAGCGTGCTCTTTTTCAAATACCGCTTCGAGTACAAGAAGGCCTTTGAGTCGTCGGAGCCGGACAAGGAGGACCTTGAGCTCATTGAACTGATCGCCGGATTGCCGGACAAGGAGCCCAAGGTGCTGGTGGTGCCAACCAAGCATGCATTCCGGCTTGCAGCGCTGACCGCCCGCGACGCGGGCGTCAGGTACCTGCTGTACTTTGTCACCACCCGCATAGATGGATTCCGGTATATGAAGAAAGCGTTCAAGCACTATGAGGCGCTTGAATACGACTTTGACTTTCTGCGTTCAGAGTACGGCATCAACACGGTGGTGACGGTGAACGAGCTGTGCCGGGTTCTGCCCGAGCCGACGAAAGCGGTTTTGTCCAGGGCCAGGGTTGTTGCGCAGAACGGCAAATATACGCTTTACACCCTGTAACGGCGGCAGATGCAATGACCGGAAAGCACGACAGGGGCGCCCCCCTTGGGAAGCTGGAAACCCTCGCGATCATCCCCGCGCGGGGCGGTTCCAAAGGCATTCCGCACAAGAACATCCATCCCCTGTGCGGCAAGCCGCTCATCGCCTATTCCATCGAGACCGCCCTGGCCGCCGCCAGCATCGACAGGGTGGTGGTTTCCACCGATGACGAGCAGATCGCCGCCGTGGCCAAGGCCTACGGTGCGGAAGTGCCCTTTCTGCGGCCCTCAAGCCTCGCGTCCGATTCCGCCGAAATTTCCGGCAGCATCAATCATATGCTGCAAGCGCTCTTTGATGCGGAGGGCTATCGTTCCGATGTGCATGTGGTTTTGTACCCGACACACCCGTTCCGCAAGGTCTCGTTGGTGGATTTCATGGTGCGCACCCTGATTGCGGGCCGGTATTACACCGCCACAACATTCCGGCCAATCGACCTTCTGCGCTGCGGATACTATGTTCAGGGCGATTGCGGGGCCCTTAAGCCCCTGCACGACCACGCGCGGTTCGCGGGCGGCAGCCTTTACCACCGGGGGTACGGTACGGTTCTGGTGCGCTCCAATCTCTTTGAGCCCTCCTCGCGCTACGCGCAGGTGTTGACGGATGAGATCGAATTCATCGACATTGATGAATGGGACGATTTTTACCTGGCCGAAGAGGTGATTTCTCGCGGCCTATACGATTTTGAGCTATGTTCGTAGTGCTGCCGGCAACTGCGGCCTGTTCCGCAATGGACTGGGAGCGCGAGCCGCTTCTGGGGCTGCTTGAGCGCGTGGTGCGTGCGCTGGCCTCCTTGCCTCCCTCCTTTGAACCGTGGGTGCTGACGGACTCTGCGCTGATCGCAGGCCTGGCCCGCAAGGCCGGTGCCGGGCAGATTCTGCTGGCTGAAACGGCTGGGGGGGGCTGGGCGGGCGGCCTGCTGGCCGATTTCGTCGAGGAACGTTTCGGGTCTGAAGCGCCCGTGCTGCTTCTGGACCAGCGCAACCCCATGCTGACGGCGGCGGCCATGCAAGAAGCCGCAGCGTTGTACTTGCGGGCGGGCGGGGCGCCGGTTGTTTCCGTGACCACCCCGGAGAACCACCCCGTCCAGTTGCGCACCCTCTACAACGTCATCGACGCGGGCCTGCTGCACCTGATCGACCCTGCTCCGCCTGCGGACCTTGGGTGCCGAGCCCAGGCCGTGTCTGCGCCTTTTTGTTTCGACTGGCGGATTGCAGGAGGCGGGAAGCCGGACGACGCCCTGTTCCGGGCAGCGGGAAATCTGCTCGTTCCCGTCGGGCCGGAAGGCCCGGCCAGCGGCGAAAGCATTTGGCTAAAAGACGGCCCGGCCAGCGCGCGGGTCGCCCTTTGGCACGCTGTGCCCGCCTGGGCCTGCGGTTTCGCCATGGCCGCAAATGGGCCCATGTTTTTGTCCCGGGCCGAGGGGAAACTCTTTTTGCATTGCAAGCAGGAGGAGGGCGCCGTGCTGCGTTTGGCGCCGTTCACCAGCGCGGGGCTGCTCCACGAAAGGCATGTCCTGGTCCCGCTCGATGGCGCGCCCGTGTGCCTGGGGGAATTCGAGACGGCCGTCACAGGTTTTGCCTTCACCGCGCAACGGGCCGTCCTCGGCGGGCAATATGGCCAGGAGTCCATGTTCTCCCCAGACAGGCAACACTGGTGCGCCAAAACGCAGCGGAGCGCCGACGGGCGCAAGCTCTCCGGCAGGCAATCCTTTCCCGCCACATTCCAGGTGGACCCCAGCCTGTTTGTGGGCACCGCAGCCCAATTGCGCAGCCTGCCGGAATTGCTTGGCCAGGGCGCTGTGCGCGGCTTCGACCTCGGCTGCGGCTCGTGCCTTGTCCAGAGCCCCATCGATCTTCTCCGGCATGCCGCGCGGGACCGTGCGGCAAAGCAGATCGCCGGAGGCGCAAAATGACGCCCGCAAACCGAAACGACGACAGGCGTGTGCGGCAACTCGCCGTGAAGAACCTGCTGCACGAAGCTGCCGCCAGGACCGAGCGCGTGCCGGAGTTGCTGCAGGAGCTCTACCGGGACGCCAGTTCCTGTCGGCTTGAGGAGGACGCTGAGCTTCTGGCGGGTCCCTTTGCGCAGACGAGCAGGCATGTCTTTTCGCCCCCCAACACGGCCTTTCGCGACCCGTGCCCGTGTCCCGGCGGCGGCTTTCTGGGGGTCGAGGTCTACGGGCAGCGGCTGATGCGCCTGGGGTTCGATTCCGGGCTTCAGCCCGTCTGCGCCCCCTTTGGCGCATCGGCCATCACCAGCACGAAAGAAGGCTTCGCGGTACTTTCCGCCCCGGATCAACAGCTGTTTCTGCTTGATGAAAACCTTGCGCCGCTGTCCTGCTGCGCCGCGCAGGAGCTGGGAATCGTCCTCAACCAGTCCACTTGGATAACCGAGGTCGGGGACGGTCTGGCCATTGCCGTTGCCGAAACCAGAGAGGTGCTTTTTGTTTCCAAGCAATTGCGCGTAACGGGCAAGGTCCGGTTGCCGCGCAGTTCCTCCCCGGGCAGCATGGTGGGGTACGGGGGCGGCGTGCTGGTCTCCGAGGCGATCCCCTCGGACAGTCGGTGCGGCGGCCTGCTCTGGGTGCACGAGGACGGCGCCGTCCGTTCCGTCATGGAAGGCTTGGGCCGGCCCATGGGGCTGTCTGTCGCCTCGTGGGGCTGGGTTGTATGCAGCTTTTCCGGGATACATTTCCTGCGCACACAGGGACTGGCGGTTACCGGCCACCAGCTTCTGCCGTGGGCGGGCATCGCCAAGCGCATCAAGGCCAGAAGCGGCTATTGCCTTGCGGCGGTCCCGCGCCAGGGGAAACTGGCGGTCGTTGTCCGGCTGGCCAGCGGCGGCATCAACCGCAATACGAATTTCTGCCTGTTTGAATGCGACCTGCCGGGAGGGGCCGGAGAGCTTCCGGGCACCGGCGATGAGGGCTGCCGATGACGCAGGACATCAACGTGGCGCTCTATGGAGCTGGCGGCGGCGGCGTGCTTATGCAGCGGTGCCTTGAGGGAACCGGGTGCCGGGTGGCGGTATTTTTTGATGCCGAACCTTCAAAGCAGGGGAAGACCCTGAATGGCGTTCCTGTCGATGCCCCCAAGAACGTGCACCGGCATGACTATGCCTGCATCATCGTCGCCTCCACGGCGATTTATGAGCAGGACATTTGCAACACCTTGCTGGCGCTGGGCGTTCCCAGGGAAAAGATCATTCCCCGTACGCTGCTTGTGAACAACGTTGCGCACAAAATTCGCGAATACGAAAAAGCCGCCCCGGTGCGGGTGTGCGCCTCCGGGATGTCCTACCACCGCCAGGCCATCGTGCCGCAGTTCTCCAGCTACAGCATCTTCAACTATGCGCAGACGTCCCAGGACCTGTTCTATGACTGCGCCATCGCCAGGGCTTTGCTGGAGGCCAAAAGCGCCCGGCCGCAGTTCTGGCTGGTCGGCTTGACCTATTACTCGCTCCACTATGACCTGAGCCTGTCCAAGCCCTGGCCCTGCGTTTTCTACTACAAGGACCTGTTTGGGCACCATAATCTTTCGGAAGAAAGAAAAGGGCACTATTTGAATCGGTTCAGCGTGGAGGGACTTTCAGGCAAGCTGGGCGAAGCCGCATTGACCAATATCGTTCAGGCAGAATACCAGAGCCTTGTCCTGGACAATGACAAGACCTCCGCTTCCTTGAAGGCGGGCGGTGCCTCCCCAAAGCAGGCCCAGGCCGATGGCAACAAGTGGTACCCGAAGACCGTAGCCGAGAACAAAGCCCTTCTGGAGGAGCATGTGCGGCTGCTGGCGAGAAGCGGCATCACCCCGGTTTTTGCCTTTGTTCCCTTTCCCGCAGCGTATCCCATTCGCAGGGAGCTGGCGGAAGAGTGCTTTGAATTCATTGCCCATCTCGAACGGGAATATGGCTGCCACACCCTGAACGGCTATGCCCTGGAGGGCTTTACGGACGGGGATTTCTACGATGCGTCCCACCTGAACATCCACGGGGGCCGGAAATACACCGGCCATGTGGACGCCTTTCTGAAGCGCCTTGCATAGCAGAGCCTTGCGGCGTGTTCCGGGGCGCGCAGCGGGGGCGGGCTTTACGGGCCGCTCCGCCCTGGTGGCCGCCACGGTTTGGGGGGCCGGGCCTGGACCTGCGCTGCCGCGCGCGGCGGCGAAACTGAAGCGGCGATGGCGTCTGCAAACGTCACCGCCTGGCTATGTTCCCGTCTTTCCGGCCTTTCCAAGGTCCTCCAGCTCCGCCGCGCGTTCGTGCAGCAGCTTCGCAAAACCGCGCGCCATGCGCTCCACATAGGCGAAATAATAGCGCAACCCGGCCTCGCGCTGGGCGTCGTCGCCTGCGGCGAAAACCTGCTTGTGGAAGCTGCGGTTGTTGAAGTCCTCAAAGCGCTGCACCAGGTAGGACACGTTGGCCTGGTCGAAGCGCTCCAGCAGGGCCACGGCCTGGGGCAAATACCCCGGCCCCTGCTCCGTGGCCAGGCGTCCGGCCGCCTGGGCCACGCTGGTCCAGAAGCCGTGCTCCAGGCGCTGGGCCTTGAGGGCGGGGCCAACAGGCCGGGGCGAGGGCCGCAGCAGGGGCACCTGCCGCAGGCGGCGCTCCAGCCGCCCCGTGGCCGCAACCTCCGGCGCGGGGTCGAACTCCACCCCCGGTCCCAGCACCAGCGATTCTTCCGTCATGTTCACGCAGGCGACGTTGGAGCTGCGTATTTCCTCCAGAAACCACAGGCTGGCGTCGAGGAAATTTGGCGTGGTGTAGCGCAGCAGGCCCTGGGCATTCATGACCGGCACCAACTGCGGGTAGGCGTGGGTGAGGGGCTTTTGCGGAGGCGTGGGCGCGTCGCCGTGGATGCTGCCCTTGGAGTAGGTGAGCTGCCAGGGGTCGGCGGAGCTGAGCTGCACGCCAACCAGGATGCAGCGGGCCACGCCCAGGTGCCGCGCCAGGGAAAAGGCCGTGGTGATGACCGAGCCGTGCAGCCGCAGCGAGGGCCGCTGGCCAAAGAGCTCTGGCCGGTATACGCCGAACAGGAAGGCCGTGGGAAACACCGCCGCGCCAAGATCGGTGAGGCAATGGGCCACCAGGGCCACGTCGTCCAGGCGGGGCAGCCCCTCCCAGGATTTGGCCGTGGCCACGGAGGTGTCGTTGGCCACCACGAAGTGCGGCCGCACGCCAAGGGCCAGCAGCGGCTTGAGGGCGTTGTTCACCGCGATGATGACGGCCTTGGGGCGCATGGCGCGCAGGAATTCCGCACGGTCGGGCAAATCCGGCCCGGCGGCCACCAGAATGGCCGTTTCCCCCTGGAAGGCCCGGCGCAGGGGCGAAATGTCGGGCCGGGCGAAGAAATCCACCGCGTTTTGATAGGCGTGCAGCTGCTGGTCGTAAAACAGGCCGCGCTGCATGGGCCGCAGGGGCAGGCCCCGGTTGTTGCCCTGGCCGCTCACGGGGTAGATTCTGTGCCGGAAGTGCAAGGTTTCCAGCAGGCGCGCGGGGTGGTTCAGGCGCAGGCCCGCGTCAATGCCGTCGCGCTCCGGCCAGAGGGAAAAGAATACCGGAAAGCCCGCGTCGAAGAGTTTGTCTGGCAGCACCATGCCCAGCGGCGGCACAAAGCGCTCCACCGGGCCGAGGAAGATGTGCGCCCGCCCGGCCAGCTTTTGCGGGCCAATGGCCAGGGCCAGCGCGGCCACGCGTCGGGGCGAGTCGTCGAAGACGAGAAGCAGCGCGCCCGCCTCGGCCAGGGCGCGGCGAAAAGCCTGCGTGGGGGCCGCGCCCAAAAAAACCACCAGGCGCGTGCAGGCCAGGGCCTGCTCCATGCCCGCGCCCGGCGGCAGGGTGTGGAACAGCGGCTGTGCGCCCTTGGCGGCGTAGGGCTGGGCCATGGTCTTGGACTCGTACTCCCAAAGGGGCGCATGCTCCAAAAAGAAATGCTCCTGCGGCGCGGGGGCGTTGTCCTGCTGCGGCTCCTCAAACTCCGCGTTGGGGGCCTGGAACAGCACGCCAAGCTGCGTAAGCACGGCCAATGTAACTTCCGGCTGCATTCTCCTCCCTGGGGTGCGCCCGTCTGCGCTGGTGGAATCGCCGCGTTCTGCCCTGGCTGGCCTGGGGCCTTGCTCTTGCCCAGGCGGGCGCGTTTCGCCGCCGGGGTCTCTTCGGCCATGCGGGGCGGATGTTTAGGGCTGTTGCGGCGGAGCTGCTTTTTGCCCTTGGACGTCCGTCGGCGTTGTTTTTGCGGGCGTTGCCCCGGCCAGAGGCAGTGCGCGCGTGTCCTGACCCTTGCGCAGGGTCACCTGTCCGGGCTGGATGGACACAAGGGTCCAGCCCTTGACCTGTCCGCCCGGATGCATGGTCAGCGCCACGCCGTCCACCTGGAGCATGGCCGTGGGCTTTGCGCCGCCCGCCACCACGCCCACCAGGCGGAAGCCCTCCAGAGCGCCGTTGCCGTTGGTTGGGGAGGCCACCAGCCCCTGCACGCTGGACCCGCCGGAAAGGGGCGAGCGCGTCTTGTTGCGGCCCGCCAGGGGCAAAAGCACCGGCTCCAGCGGGGCAAAGGCCGCCTCGGTCTGGTTTTCCTGTCCGGTTTGCTGCCCGTCCAGCGGCAGGTTGGGCCGGGCCAGGGCTGCGGCGGCGGCGGCAGGTTCCACCGGCGGCAGCAGCGGGCTGCCGGGCGGCGCAAAGGGGTGGCTTTCAAGTTGCAGCACGTTGCGCTCAAAAATGGCGCGCACGGGCGATTCTTCTGCAAAGCCCTGGCCCAGGGCGCGCAGCTCCTCCGGCGGGCGCAGGGCTGGCTCCGGGCCGGGCAGAAACCCCGTGCCCAGGTAGGCCAGCCCCAGGCCCACGGCGGCCGGAAGGGCCAGCCTGGGCAGCGCGCGCCAGAGAATCCGCATGTGCCGCCTCTGCGCCTACAGGGCCATGGCCTGGGCGATTTGCGTCTGCACTTCGGCGGTCAGGTAGGGGTGCATGGGAATGCTGAACACGCGCCCGGAAACGGCCTCGCTCATGGGCATGGAGCCTGCGGCGTAGCCCAGGTTGGCATAGGCGGGCTGCAGATGCAGGGGCAGGGGGTAGTAGATGCTGGTGGGCACCCCGGCCTTGGCCAGCCTGGCCAGCAGCTCCTCCCGCTGCTCGCCGGAGGACGCCTGGATGCAGTACTGTGCGTAAACCGAGCCGTACCCGGCGGGAATGCGCGGCAGGGTGAGGCCTGGAATCTTGCCCAGCAGCTCGGCGTAGCGCGCGGCCACGTCCTGGCGCAGGCGCAGCTCGTCCTCGAAGATGTCCATCTTGGCCAGCAGCACGGCGGCCTGCATGGTGTCCAGGCGGCCGGTTATGCCCAGGCGCACGTTCTCGTACTTGTGCCGGCCTTGGCCGTGCACCCGCACGGACTGCAGAAGCTCCAGCAGGTCCGCGTCGTCGGTGAAGCACATGCCGCCGTCGCCGTAGCAGCCCAGGGGCTTGGCCGGGAAGAACGAGGTGCAGGCGATCTGCCCGAAGGAGCCGGAACGCCGGGTCACGCCGTCCATTTCCATGCTGGCGCCAAAGGCCTGGGCGGCGTCTTCCACCACGTAGAGCCCGTGGTTGGCCGCCACGGCCAGAATTGCCGGGTAGTCGGCCAGAAGGCCAAAGAGGTCCACCGGCATGACGGCCTTGGGCGTGAGCTTGCCCTCGTGCCGGGGCAGGGGGTGCAGGCTGGGGTCGTTGGTCTCCACGGCGCGGATTGCCGCTTCCAGCTTGGCCGGGTCGATGTTGAAGGTCACGGGGTCTATGTCGACGAACACCGGGGTTGCGCCCAGCAGGGCCACAACCTCCGCCGTGGCCATGAAGGTGAAGGGCGGGCAGAAGACGGCGTCGCCCGGGCCCACCTTGAGGGCCATGAGCGCCATCATCAGCGCGTCCGTGCCGGAGGCGCAGCCCACGGCGTAGCGGGTGCCGCAGTACTCGGCCAGGCGCTTTTCCAGCTTGGCCACGTCCGGGCCGTTGATGAACGCGCCGGATTCGAGCACGGCGCGCAGGCCCTGCTCCACCTGGGGCGCCACGCGGGCGTACTGGGTCTTCAGATCGATGAAGGGGATGCTCATGGTTGTGTCGCCTCCGCCTGCTGTGCCGGGTGTTTTGGCCCAGGCAGGACTTGGTATATGCGCACCAGGGGAAAGCCCTCGTGCAGAAGTTTGAAGTAACGCGCCTGCTCCGGCCGGTCCGGCTCGCCGATGAGCAGTTGCACGGCCATGCTGTCGTAAGCCATGTCGTCCAGCAGCATGGCCTGCCCGGAAATCTCGTTGATCAGCAGGTGCGGACCCCCCGGATGCTCCGGCATGTCCACCCGCGTTGCTCCATTTGCGCCAAGAAGCTCCGCGCTGGCAAGGGGTAAGGGCTTCTCGCGGCTTTTCAGGGTCAAAAGACCCGTGGCCTTGTCCACGTCCAGGCGCTCGCCCAGCTGGGTTATGGCCGCGTGGCCACCCTGGCCCAGCACCACGTCCCAGGAGCCGTAGAAGCTTATCCAGTACAGCAGCGACACGTTTTCCCAGCAGACCACCAGATATTGCGGCGGCGTTGGGGGCAGGGGCAGGTCGTCTTCGCGCAGGGCGTTCAGCTCCTGCTGTACGGCGCTGGCGGGCATGGCGTCCCAGCGCGTGGCCAGGCCTCCGGGTTTCGCGCCCGGCCGCCCAGAGGAAAGCCCGGCGGAGAGCAGCATCAGCTGCGCCGCCTGGCGGTAGCTGTCCGTGGTCAGGGCCAGGGCCGTGGGGAAGATGTCGCGCCCGGCGTGCCTGCCGCCGTCCGTGGGGGTGGGGCGCTCGGCGTAGTACTGGGTGGCGTAGCCGTAGTCCCACCAGGTCCAGACCGTGGCGTTTTTGGGGGTGCTGTTGCGCAAGTCCGCCAGGGCCAGGGCGTGGGCCGGGCCCAGCACCGGCGTGGGGTGCATGTCTGCGTAGCGCGGCGCGTAGGAAACCAGGAGAATGCCCGCAGCCAGGCCCAGCTGGACCCAGATGGGCGCGCGGGCCTTGGGGCCTGTGTCGCGCGTCAGCCCCTTGGCCAGCCAGTAGACGCCGATGCCAAGGCCCAGGGTGAAGGCCGGTCCGCCGAACATGGCGAAGCGCGCGCCCAGGTGCATGCTGGCGAACCCCAAAAGGGTGATGGGCAAGAGCAGCGCGAAGGCCGGACGCAGCAGCAGCAGGGCCAGCATGCCCGCAAGGCTCAATAAGCCGCCGATGACGGAAAAGGACACCCCGCTGAGGAACAACTCCAGGTCGGCCACGTTCTTGGCCTCGCGGATGCTTTGGGTGATGCCGGGGTAGCTTGGCCCGGCCTCGCCGGAGGCCAGCCGAGGCAGGCCGGAATCGGCCACGGGCTTGAAATAGCTGAGGGCCTTGGCCCAGAACGGCCCCAGGGGCAGCAGCAACCCGCAGGCCGGAGCCAGCAGCGCCAGCGCCGCCAGCCAGGGCCAGGGGCTGGCCAGCCAGCGCGCCGCGCGCAGGGGCGGCTTCCAGGCCAGCCAGGCCGCGCCCGCCGCCAGCAGCATGCCGGAAACATCCGCCGCGCCGGGGGCGAAGACCTCCGCCCCGAAGCGCCGGGGCCCGGCATAGGCCGCCAGGGCGTAAATTGTGAGCAGCCGCAGCAGCAGGGCGCGGCGGCCCGGCAGAGCCGTAACGAGGCCCAGGCCCAGAGCCAGCCAGAACAGTCCCACGCCCAGCGGGTGGATGTCGTCGTGGGCGAAGTGGGCCACGCGCGCGGCCAGGCCCAGGCCAAAGGCCAGCCAGGGCAGCGTGGCCAGACTGGCCGGGGCCGGGGGGGGCGCGTCGCGCTCCGCCGGGCTGCGCACCCAGGCCCGTGTGCAGCAGGGGGCCAGCAGGCTGGCCAAGAACAGGCTCAAAAGCAGCGGCATCAGCAGGGTGAAGGGGTCGGAGTCGAAATAGCCCAGGCGCGAGCGGTAGAAAAAAGCCGGGACCAGCCCGCCCAAAAGTCCGGCCAGCAGGGCTGCGCGGCGGCCCGCCAAACGCCAGGCCCATAGCCCGGTGGCCACGGCGGCGAGGCTGCCCAGGGCAGGCGGGGCATAGAAGCCCACGGCCCACAGGGGCGCGCCCGTAAGCCGGGAAAGCTGCCGCGCCAGGGCGGCCATGCCGAAGCCGGCATACTCGCCCACGCCCTTGGCCCCGGCAAGCCAGCAGTACGAATCGTGCGTGGCCAGAATGCGCTCGCCTGCGGCGCGGAAGGCGGGCGAGCTCCAGTTGGGAAGTTCCAGCAGGTGCATGAAAAGGGTGACGCAGAAGCCCGCCACGGCGAGCAGGGCAAGCAGGCTCCAGTCCGCCCGGAAATCCGGGCGGTCGTCCAGGAACTCGCTGAGTTCCGCGTACCTGGAGAGGAATGGCTTCATGCCGTGCCGCCTGCTTGGCTGTTTGGAGCCGGGCCAAGGGGTTTGCCGGAGGCGCGTCTGCCCGGTCTCCGGCACGTGAGGGCCTCTAGCCGTTTTCGCGGCGCAGGGCAAATCACTGCGTCAGGGCCGTGTCGCCCAGGAAGTCGCCCAGAACCCCTTCGGCGTTGAAGGAGAGGCTGTTGCGGCCCCGCAGTATTTCGCCGGAGACGACATAAGGCGAGGTGAGCAGCGCGCCGGGGCGCACGGCGGCCGTGCCCTCCACGCGCACCTGCACGGGCTCGCGCAGGGAAAAGCTGCGGATGTGCAGCGCGCCCTGGCGGTATTCCAGGGCCAGGGCGGCATCGCCCAGCCACAGCCCGCCGGGCAGTTGCAGGGCCTTGCCGCGCACGTCGATGAAACCTTTCTCCAGTTCGTCCTTGCCGCGCAGAAAGCGGCCCTGGGCGTTCAGGTCCACGCTGCCCAGAATGTCGCGTCGGCCCAGGCAGGCTAGGTTGGCGGAGCCCTGGACGTCGAAGTCGCCGGAGTCCAGAAGGACCACGCGCACGGTGCGGCCCCCGGTATCGGCCTTGAGGGTCAGCAGCGGGCTGACGCCGATGCGCACGTCAAGGGACTGCACCCGGGGCGAAACGGGCCAGCCTGCCGCCTCTGCCGTGAGGCCGTTGATGCGGAAGCTGAGCGGCGTGGCGCGGTCCACGCTCTGCCAGGAAATGCGCGCCGGGCTGTGGCTTGCGGCCCAGCGCTTGAGCAGGTGGTTCCAGATGCTGTCCCAGGGCAGAAAGAGCACCAGCCCGGCCAGCAGCCCGGCCAGCAGCGCAAACACGCCCGCGCCGCCCAGAAGGGGCTGGTTGCCTATGCGTTCTGCGGGCTGGGGCGTTTCGCTGGCGGTGTTCTGCGGCTGCATGCGCGCTCCCTAGCGGGAAAGGACCAGGTCCAGGTCCATGTGGTTCTCGTTGGCCGTGGTTGGGGCCAAGTGGGCGGAAAGAGTGGTCAGCCCGGCCTCCAGCTTAAGATCGCGCAGCAGCTCCACCAGTTCGCGCAGGGTCAGGGCCTGGGCGTTCAGGCTCAGGGTCTGCCCGTTATCTTGGCCGCCGTCTGCGCCGGGAGCCACGGCGAGTTGCAGGCGCAGCCTGTCTGGTCCTATGCCCGCGTTGCGGGCCACCTGCTCCGCCGCAAGCAGCGGGGGCTGGCCTTCCAACTGGCCCCGGCTTTGGCGCAGGTCCATCACCTCCGCCGCCAGGGGGGCGATGGTGACGTAAGTCTGCCCGGCTTCCTCGGCGGCTTTTTCTTGCGCGCGCGTGAGGGCGGAAAGCCCGCTCCAGCCTGCCAGCAGCAGCACGGTCCAGCCCAGGATGAGCACGCGCCACAGCCGCTTCTGGGCGGGGGCGGCCAGGTGCGTCAGCCGGGCCACGGCGCGCCAGGGGCCGTTCAGGCAGCTCACTGGTCGTCTCCTTCGGGCGGGGCGGCGCGGTCGCGCACCTTGACGTTCAGCTCGAAGCGCACGGGCAGGGCGTATGTGTCCGCCTTGCGCACGGAGAAGGTGAAGAAGGCCTCGGCCGCCAGGGCGGCCTGATAGCGTTGGAAGTCGTTTGGCGTGGCGGCAAGGCCGCTCACCACTCCGCTGGCCGTGGCCATGGAGATGGTGCGGATGCGCACGCCCTCTGGCGCGCGGCGCGAAAGCGCGGCCAGCAGCTCCACCATGTCCAGCCGCTGGGCCGACTGGGCCTTGAGCTTGCCCAGCTCGAACTGGAGCCGCCCGTAGGGAGAGCGGCCCGGCTCGCCCGCAAGGGCGCGCTGATACACCCCGTGCACGGCCTGCTGCAGGCGCTGGGCGCGGCTGTGCTCCTGCCACCAGCGCACGCCCTGGCCCGCCAGGAACAGCGCCCCGGCGAGGCTGACCGCAAAAAAGATGCGGCCGTAGCGGCGGTGTTCGTCCTCAGGCAGGCCGTGGTGCTGGCAATCGCTCTCGTCGGTCATGGGGGTCCTGGCTGGTGGTTGTGCGGCCCTGGGCCGCGCGCGCAAAACGCTTTCGCCAGTGGCGCAATAGCACGGCGCGTTCGGACGGTCCAGAGCGGCGCAGGGCGGGCGCGTGCGTGGTGTTGCGCAGTAGAGGGAATAACATTGCATAATTACGTATTTTTCTCCGCAGTCATTGTGCCCCCGCCGGGTTGCTGGTAGCTCCGGCTTGCGGGCTGGAAGCATGGCCCGCTCCAGGGGATTCGCTATGCGTAACCTGCCTCGAAACCTTGCGTTCCGCCTCTGTCTCGTGACCCTGCTGGCTCTTGCTCCCGCCGCCTTTGTGGCCGTGGGGCAGAACGTGGAACTGCGGGAGCACCTGCTGGGCGAGGCCACCCAGCGCGTGCAGCACCTTTCCGAGGTTTTGGCCGGGCAGGGCCGCGAAAGCCTGGCCGGAACCCGTCAGCTTCTGCTGGGCCTTTCCCGGCTGCCGCAACTGCAAACCCCGGATCCCGCCACTTTGAGCCCGCTGCTGCGCGGAGTGGTGCGCCAGTCGCCCGGGTACCTGTCCTGCACCCTGTATGACATCGACGGCGCGGCGCTGGCTTCCTCGCGCCCGGCGCCCCCGAAGGGCGGCGTGGCCGTGCAGCCCTGGTTTCAGGCTGTGGTGCGCTCCCACGACTGCTCCCTGGGCGAGAACATGACCGGCCGCGAGTGCAACCTGCCCATGATGGTGCTGGGCTGCCCGGTGCGCGGACCGCAGGGCGCGCTCAGCGGCGTGCTCAGCCTGGCCTTTGACTACGGCTGGTTCGAGCGTCTGTCCGGCGGGATGCGGCTGCCCCAGGACGCCCTGGCCGAGGTCATTGATAGTCGCGGGGCGGTGCACGCCAGACACCCCGTGCCCCTGAACGACGACGCCCGCTACATTCCACCCGCCGACGCCGCAACCCGCATGGAGCGCGTGCTTGGCGGCGAGACCGTGCACGAGGAGACCGGCCAGGACGGCGTGCGCCGCATCTACTCGTACAGCATGCTGGCCAGCCAGCCGGGCCGGGAGCTTTACGTGCGCGTGGGCATACCGGTGCGAAGCACCCTGCAGCCAGCGCGGGCCAGCGCCCAGCGCAGTTTTCTGGGCCTGGGGATTGCCGGGCTGCTGGGATTGTTCGGGGCCGCCTGGTTTGCGCGGCGCAGCATCATCAATCCGGCCCTGGAAATTCTGGAGGCCACCCGCCGCCTGGGCCAGGGCGAGCTTTCCCACCGCATTGGCAGCACCGGCGGTGACGAACTGGCCCAACTGGCGCACGGGGTGGACGCCATGGCCGCCTCGCTGGAATCCTCCACCCAGGCCCTGCGCCAGGCGGAGCAAAAGGTTCGCCTGATTCTTGAAAATTCCGTGGAGGGCTACTTTGTGTCCACGGCCGCCGGGCAGCTTATCGAGGCCAACGGGGCCATGCTGCGCATGTTCGGCTACGATTCCCTGGAGCTGGCCAAGGCCGAGGTGACGGACATTGGGCGGCAGGTTTACGCGAACCCGGCCGACCGCCAGGCCATGCTGAAAACCCTGGCGCGCGATGGCCGCGTGCGGGGCCTGGAGTTCGAGGCCCGCAGACGCGGGGGCGAAGCGGTTTGGATCAGTCTTTCCGCCCTGGCCCAGCGCGACGACGCCGGGCGCGTGGCCGGGGTGCAGGGCTTCGCCACGGGCATTACCGAGCGCAAGCGCGCCGAACTGGAGCTGGGCCGCGCCAACGAGCGTTTTTTGCGCGTGCTGGACAACCAGTCCGATGCGCTCTTTGTAGCCGACGCCGAAACCGACGCCATACTGTACGCCAATCGCGCAGCCCTGGAGCGCGTGGGCCACGACCTTGTGGGGCGGCCCTGCTGGGCGGCCATGCACGGCAGCCACGACCCCTGCGCCGGGTGCCCGCGCAGGCAGCTTTTGACCAGGGACGGCGAGGCGGCCGGGGTGTTCACCCGCGAACTGCGCGAGCCCGCCACCGGCGGCTGGAGCCTGGTGCGCGTGCAGGCCCTGCGCTGGGTGGACGGGCGCATGGTCCGCCTGGAAACAACAACGGACATCACGGCCATCAAGCAGGCCCAAGAGGAATTGCGCGTAACGGGCGAGCACCTGCGCGGCATTTTGCACCACGCGCCCCTGCACATCGCCATCCGCGACCGCGACAGCCGCTTTCTGGTGGCCAGCAGGCGCGTGTCCGAACTGGGCATCGGCGGCGGCGTGGGCATTGTGGGCCGCACCTTGCGCGAGGTCTACCCGGCGGAGCTGGCGGCGGAGGTGCTGGGCGAGGACCAGGACATCTTGACCAAGGGCCAGCCCCTGACCAAGCTGCTGGATTTGCCCCAGGCCGACGGCAACCCCGTGACCTTGTTCTTCAACAAGTTCCCCCTGCTCGACGCCAGCGGCCGCCCGGACAAGATCTGCGTCATCGGCACGGACATAAGCGAGCGCGTGCGCCTGGAGCGCGAGGTGCTGGCCGCAAAGGACGCCGCCGAGAAGGCCAGCCACGCCAAAAGCGACTTCCTGGCGCGCATCAGCCACGAAATACGCACGCCGCTCAACGCCATACTGGGCTTTTCCGAGCTGGCGGACATGGCCGAGTCGCAGGAGGATCAGCGGCGCTCCCTGGCCTCTTTGCGGCAGTCGGGGCACCTGCTGCTCAGCCTCGTCAACGACCTGCTGGACCTTTCCCGCGTGGAGTCCGGCCAGTTGGCGCTGGAGCAGATTCCCTTCAGCCTGCGGCAAGTGTTGCAAAACGTGCTGGAGCACCCCGGCCTGGAGGCGGCTTCCAAAGGTTTGCGCCTGGAGGCGCGCCTGGGCCAGGGCGTGCCCCTGCAACTGGTGGGCGATCCCACCCGCCTGGGGCAGATTTTGGCCAACCTGGTGGGCAACGCCCTCAAGTTCACCCAGGTGGGCGGGGTGGACGTGGGGGTGGAGCGCGCGCAGGAAGAGCCGGCAGCGGCAGGCCCGGCCGACTGCGTGCGGCTGGAGTTCTCCGTGCGCGACACGGGCATAGGCATTCCGCCGGAGGCGCAAGCTCAGGTGTTCGAGAATTTCACCCAGGCCGACAGCTCCACCTCGCGCCGCTACGGGGGCACGGGCCTGGGGCTGGCCATTTGCCGCCAGCTGGCGCGCGGCATGGGCGGAGACATTCGCCTGGAGAGCGAGCCCGGCCAGGGCAGTTGCTTCTTCGTCAGCCTGCCCTTCCGCGTGCCCGCGCAGGCAGAGGCCCAGGCCATGGAGGCCGCGCGCCGCACCGCCCTGGCCGCGCCCTCTGCGGCGAGCGCCGTGGAGGCCGCCCGGGCCCAGGCCGCAGCCAGGCCCCTTTCCGTGCTGCTGGCAGAGGACACCCCGGCCAACGTCATCATTGGCCGAAGATTCATCGAGCGGTTGGGGCACCGCGTCCGCCACGCCAGCAACGGGCTGGAGGCCCTGGAGCTTCTGGCCGTGGAGGATTTCGACGTGGTGCTGATGGATGTGGAGATGCCGGGCATGGACGGGCTCACGGCCACGCGCCAGCTGCGCCAGGGCCGCGCCGGGGAGCGCAACCGCCGGGTGCCTGTGCTGGCCATGACGGCCCACGCCTTGGGGAGCTTTCGCGACCAGTGCCAGGAGGCGGGCATGGACGGCTTTTTGCCCAAGCCGGTGAGCTTTCGCACCCTGGCCGAGGCCCTGGCCGAGATACAGCCCGGTGTGCAGCCCGCTGCCACTTCCGCCCTCGGCGAGCCTGGTGAATCCGGCGCGTGCGTCGAACCCATTGAGCTTGGCGAATCCAACGAGCTTGACGATTCCGGCGAACCCGGTGAATCCGCAGAACCTGGTGAACCTGGTGAACCCGGTGAATCCATTGAGCTTGGCGAATCTGCGGAATCTGCCGAATACGGCGAGCCTAGTGAATCCATTGAGCTTGGTGACCCCGCCGAATCTGCGGAATCCGGCGAGCTTGGCGAGCTTGGTGAATCCGCCGAGCTTGGCGATTCCGGCGCCGCCGCGGCATCCTGCGTTTGCCTCCAACCCGCGCCTTGCCCGCCGCAGGGCGAGCCGCTCACGGACCTGGACAGGGCGGCGCGGCTGCTGGGCGGGCAGGAAGAGCTGCTGGCCGAGGTGCTCGCCATCTACCAGGCCGAGTTGCCGAGCCGCCGCCGGTGTTTGGCCGAGGCCTTGGAATGCGGCGACATGGCGGGCCTGCGCTTGGCCGCCCACTCCCTCAAGGGCGTAAGCGCCAGCGTGGGCGCGTGTGCGGCCAGCCAGGCGGCCCATGCGCTGGAGGTCCTTGCTGCGGCGCAGCTTGCGCCCCTTTCCGGCGCGCCGGGCGAGATGGAGGCAGCGACCGGGGGCAAAGTGGCGGACGCAGCCGCCCTGGCCGAAATGCGCCGCGCCCTGGTCGAGCTGGACCAGCTGCTGGAGCAGACCGGAGAAGCCCTGCGCCAGGACTGCGCCGCCCGCTTTTGCTGAGGCTGCGCCCTGCCACCCGTGGCTTGCCGCGCTGTTCCAGCGTGAGCGCGCCCATTCTTTGCGCTGGCCCACGAACCTGTCCGCCGGGTGCCGCGCCATGATCTCGAAAGCAACGCAGGCGAAGTTTGCCAACGCACAGCGGACATGGCTGAAGGTGTGGCCGCCCATGCCCCTTTGCCCTGCCTCCTCTGAACACGGCGTGCAAGGACGCGGCGCAAGCCGTCGCGCCTGCACGGAAGGTCCGACAGGGCGAATGGGCCACATCACGCCACCCCGCCAGCGGCCACGCCCGCAGTTGCCGCCAGCGGCCAACGCCAGTAGTCAACGCCCGCAGTTGCCGCCAGCAATCACCGCCAGCAATCACCGCCAGCGGCCAACGCCCGCAGTCAACGCAAAAGAGCCGAGGGGATTGTTCCCTCCGGCTCTTTTTTTGCTCGGTGGCGGTTTGGGAAAGGCTAGGGCAGGGGCAGGCCCAGGGCCGGAACGTTGAGCTCGCCGGTGAAGGTGAGCTCCGCCGCGCCTTTGAGGAACACGCGGCCATCCTCCAGGCTGGTGCTGAGCACCTCGCCGCCGGTGCTGGTGCTGGCCAGCTGGGCGTCGGCCAGGCCCAGGGCGTGCAGCACCACCTGCACGGCGCAGGCCCCGGTGCCGCAGGCGTAGGTCTCGGCCTCCACGCCGCGCTCGTAGGTGCGCATGTTGGTGTGGGCCCTATCCAGCACCTGCACGAAATTGACGTTGGTGCCCGCCGGGGCGAAATGCTCGTGGAAGCGCACGGCGCGGCCCATTGCCGCCACGTCCGCGCCCTCGGCCTTGTCCACCAAAATCACCGCATGGGGCACCCCGGTGTTTACGAAGTGGACCACGGTCTCTTGCCCCAGCACGCTCAGGCGGGTGTTCAGCTTCAAATCCTTGGGCGCGGTGAGCTGCACCTTGACCAGCCCGGCTGCGGCGTCCACGGCGATGGCCACCGGTCCGGCGTCGGTCAACAGCACGTGCCGTTCCCCCGCAATGCCCAGGGCGTGGATGAGGCGGCCCGCGCAGCGGCTGGCGTTGCCGCACATTTCCGCGCGGGAGCCGTCGGCGTTGTAGAAGTGCCACTGCACATCGGCCCCGGAGCCCGGCGTGGCCAGCTCCAGAAAGAACAGGCCGTCGGCCCCGACGCCGAAGGCGCACGGGCAGATGCGCCTGGCCCACTCGGCCATGAGTTCTTTGGGCAGGCGCAACACGCGGTTGTCTATGGCCACGAAGTCGTTGCCGCAGCCTTGCAGCTTGTAGAAGGGCACGCGCGCCCCGAACATGGTGCTCATGAAGTGGAACTCCCTTGGGCGTATTTCGCCTGGCCCCAATAGAAAGCATGGCGGGCCGGTTCGTCAAGGGGCAAGGCGGGCCGGGAGAGGCGCAGGACGGCGAGGCCGGAGCGCGCGCCAGGGCCAGCCTGCGCGCTGCGTAAGCGCGAAGCAGGCGTAAAGGAGGCGCGCGGCTAGCCTTCCAGCCACTCCTCAAGGGTGGGCGGCGGGCGCAGCATGCTGGGCACGGGCGGCCACACGGGCGGCTTGGAAAGGTCCATGCCCTTTTGCACCACGGAGACCGGGCGGTCGCAGGAAACCACCACCACGATGAGCTCCGGGTGGGAGTGGGTGAAGCGCAGGGCCGAGTTGTAGCGCGCCCCGCGTGCGCGGTCCTCGCCGGGGAAGCTCGGCCCGTCCATGAGGCAGGCGAAGGAGCACAGCTGGTTGCGCGCGGCGGAAAGGTGCAGGGCCCCGTCCACGCGGGCCAGGCCGGCGGCCAGGGCGAGGCGTTCCTCGCCCACCAGGGGCATGGGCGTTTCCAGGCCGTGGCCGGAAAGGGCCAAAAGCGGCGTGTAGGGGTCGATGATCAGCGCGCAGCCGTATTTCTGCTCCCCGGCGGCGGCCACCAGCCGCGACACCGACGTGAACAGGGCGGTGCGCTGGGCGTCGTCCAGGGGCCACTCCAGCAGGGCTTCCTCCAGCGTTACCAGGTTGGGCCTGCGGTTGGTGGAGTGGAAGGCGCCGTCGGAAAAGCTGCACACCGGGCTGCCGTCGAGGGAGAGCATGCCGTGGCGGCCATTGAAGCGCGCGCACAGGGTGCCCAGGGGCAGTTCTCCCTGGTCTGCTGCGGGCTGAACCAGCTGCTGCGCAGCTCCCACGAGCTTGCCGCCCTGCGCCAGGCAGGTTTGCGGCAGGCAGCCCTGGGCCATGCCCAGAATGTGCTCGCCATCCGACACCAGGATGCGCTGGGAGCGCTCCACGCTTTGTAGCATCTTGCGCACGTGCTTGCCGTGGTCCAGCCGGGGGCGTTCGCTTTTGGGCAGCCGGGCCAGAAAATGCACCCGCGACAGGCGCGAGGGCTCCACAAAGGCCAGCCTTCCGCGCGCCCAGGCGCCTTCCTCCGGCGTTTTGGAAATTTGGATGATGGCCGAGAGGATGCAGAACACCCGCAGCCGCGTGTCTGGCCCCATGGCCCGCGCCCGTTCGTCCATGATGAAGTCGTGCACGGCGTGGGGGGCCATTTCCTGCAAGGTGTTGGAGGCCGCGTCGAGGGACATGATGTCTGGGCTGCGCAGGCTGATGGTGAACTGCCGCAGCGCCAGCTCCAGCCAGCGCCGCGTGGGGCCGGGGGAGCACAGGTCGGGGTGGTGCTCGGTGAACCACATTTGATAGGCCACCGAGCGCGAGCGCCCGCCCAGGCTCACTATGCCCGCCAGGCCCAGCCGCCGTGCGTGGTACTGGTCGAAGAACGACACCAGCTCTGGCGGGGGCAGGCCCTCCTGCCATTCGGCGGAGTCCAGAAAATATTCGCGGATGCGCGGCTCGTGCCCGCGCAGCAGTCCTTGCGGGTCCACCACGCGCAGGGGCTCGTTCGGCTCGCAGGCATAGATGAGCGCCGCGCGCGACGGGCCGGAGAATTCGCACAGGCCCAGGCGCAGCCCCTCGAACACGGTATGCAGGCAGAGCATGTGGTGGCGGTCCGGGAGCATTGGGTCCTCATCTGCCTGTGCGGTTTTGCGGAGACTGAAAACTACTATACGCAGCGCGCCCCGGAATGCAACGGGAAAGCGGCCTTGCGCCAGCGCCGCCCCGGCGCGCGCGGGAACTGCGCGGCCCGGCGGCGGAGAGCTTGTTTGAAACGCACGAAGCGTTGGAGCGGGGAGTGCCAAGGGCGTGCAAGCCGGGAGAGCAAACGCCGTGCAGGGCCAGGTGGACGGGAGCTGTGCGGTTGGCCTGGAACATAAGGCGGCGGCCTACTTCTTGTTCAGGAATTCGATGAACTTTTTGACTTCCTCGTGGTCGGGGTTGAGGCGTTGCGCCTCGGCGAGGTGTTCGCGGCATTTTTCCATGTCGCCCTTGTCGAAGTAGGCGCGAGCTGCGTTGTAGTGCAGGTTTTCGTCCGTGGCGGAGAGGGTGAGCGCCCGTGTGTAGTACTCCACGGACTGGTCCACCATGCGGCTTTTGCGCAGGGAGATGCCGAATTCGTTGAACAGGTGCTTGTGTTCCGGGGCGAAGGCGGCCTCAAGCCCCACGATGCGCCCCAGGATGTCTTGGGCCTTGGCGGTTTCGCCGCGCTCAACGTAGGTGAGCCCCAGGCCGAAGTTGGCGCGCACGTTCTCTTCATCAACGGCCAGCGCGTTTTCGTACTCGAACTGGGCGCTGTAAAGCGCGCCGCGCTGGCGGCTTTCCTCCGCACGGGTCACTGTGGAGGCCAGTTCCTGCATCTTGGGGTACACGGTCTTCATGTACATTTCCGGCTCGGGATTGTAGCGCGCCAGAAAGTCCTCCTGCGGGACCATTGTGGCGTTGCCCGCAGGAACCATGTTTTTGTTCAGCGCCTGCACCGCAATCTGGCCGTCATCGTCTTGGATGCAGTACCAGTACATTTTGCTTATTGTTTTGCGCTGCGTGGTGCCGGTGCCGACCTTTTCCACCGTTTGGGTGGAAAAGAGGCCCTTGATCTTTTTGCCGCCTTCCGGGCGGTACACCGCGGCGTGCGTTTCCTGACCCTGCTGTTCGCTCATCGCTGCACCTTGGGGGGAATCGGTTCCGGCCTGGTTCTGCGGCCACATGCAAGGCTACACGCTTCCTCCGGGCCTGGCAAGGTCCGCCCGGAACACGGTGTGCAAAGGGCGAAGCAGAGTCGACATTTGCGGGCGGATGCGATACGGTTTGCGGCACTTTGATTGTTGCCGCCAAGGCGGCAGAGGCGTGAGAACACGATAAGAACAAGGACAGGACGGGGGCAGCATGGACAAGAAAGTGGGTGAGCGCATACGCGCCTTTCGCGAGAAGCAGAATTTGAGCCTGGCGGACCTGGCCGGGCGCACCGGCCTGGAGGAGGGCTTCCTTGGCGCGGTGGAGACCAAGGACCTGTACCCTTCCCTTGGACCGCTGCTTAAAATAGCCCGCGCCCTTGGCGTGCGCCTGGGCACCTTCCTGGACGACCACGTGAGCCGCGATCCGCTCATTGTGCGCCTGGCGGAGCGCAAGGAAGAGTTCAGCATGCACCAGGACGGCGACAAGCCCGCCAGCCACGAGTACTATTCTTTGGGCAAGGGCAAGACCGACCGCCACATGGAGCCCTTCTTCATTGTGATGAACCCGGAGCCGGAGGAGGACATGACCCTTTCCGTCCACGAGGGCGAGGAGCTCATCTTCGTGATCTCCGGCCAGGTGCGGCTGGCCTACGGACGCGAGGTCAGCATCCTGGGCCCAGGCGACAGCATCTATTACAACTCCGTGGTGCCCCACAACCTCTCCGCCGCAGGCACGGAGCCAGCCAGCATCTACGCGGTGCTCTACTTCCCGGAGTAGCCCATGCCGCGAGAGAATCCCATCCGCGAAGCGACCCTGGGGCAACTGCTCGACGAAACCGTGGCCAAGTGGCCCAACCGCGACGCCGTGGTCTATGTGGACCGCGAATTCCGCCTTTCCTGGCGGCAGTTCTCGGACCTTGTGGACGAGGTGGCCCTGGGGCTTATGGCCCTGGGCGTGAAAAAGGGCGAGAAGGTCGGCATTTGGGCCAACAACGTGCCCTACTGGGTGGTGCTGATGTTCGCCACGGCCAAGATAGGCGCCGTGCTTTTGACCGTGAACACCCACTACCGCCGCGCCGAGATAGAGTACCTGCTCTCCCAGTCCGACTGCGAGAATCTGGTGCTCATCGACGGCTTCCGCGACACCGACTACGTGGGCACCATTTACGACCTCGTGCCGGAGCTTAAGACCCAGGAGCGCGGGCGGCTCAAGAGCGAGAAGTTCCCGCACCTGAAGCGCGTCATCTTCCTGGGCATAGAAAAGCACCGCGGCATGTATTCCATGAGCGAGGTGCAGGCGCTTTCCGTCATGACCGGCCCGGAGGAATACGAGGCCCGGCAGAAAAGCCTTTCCCCGCACGACGTGGTGAACA
>DIVX01000128.1:2060-2618 GCA_002422505.1 Desulfovibrio sp. UBA6121 | reverse complement strand
ACATCGGCAACAACGGCTACTGGATAGGCGAGAACCAGCACTTTTCCGAAAAGGACCGCCTGTGCCTGGGCGTGCCGCTGTTCCACTGCTTCGGCTGTGTGCTGGGCGTCATGGCCTGCATCAACCACGCAACCACCATGGTGTTCCTGGAGAACTTCGACCCCGTAATGGCCATGACCAGCGTGGAAGAGGAGAAGTGCACCGCAATTTACGGCGTGCCCACCATGTTCATCAGCATGTTGGAGCACAAGCTCTTCAAACGCTTCGACTTCAGCACCCTGCGCACCGGCATCATGGCCGGGTCGCCCTGCCCCATAGAATTCATGAAGCGCGCCATGAATGAAATGAACATGCGCGAGATCACCATTTGCTACGGACTTACCGAGGGCAGCCCGGTGATGACCCAGACGCGCATAGGCGACAGCCTGCGCCAGATGACCGAAACCGTGGGCCGCGCCATGCCGGAGATCGAGGTCTGCATCAGGGACCCGGAAACCGGCCAGGAGTCGCCCCCGAACACCGTGGGCGAGATTTGCTGCCGGGGCTACAACGTGATGA
>DIVX01000128.1:0-2019 GCA_002422505.1 Desulfovibrio sp. UBA6121 | reverse complement strand
CGCCTGAAGGACATGATCATCCGCGGCGGCGAGAACGTCTACCCGCGCGAGATTGAAGAATTCCTGTACCGCATGGACGGCATCCTCGACGTGCAGGTGGTGGGCGTGCCCAGCCGCAAGTTCGGCGAAGAGGTCGGCGCCTTCGTCATTCTGAAGCCGGACTCCCAGCTGGAGCCGGAGGATGTGAAGGAATACTGCCGCGGCCAGATAGCGCGCTACAAGATTCCCAAGTACATCGCCTTCGTGGAGGCCTACCCCATGACCGCCAGCGGCAAGATACAGAAGTACAAGCTGCGCGAACTGGCGGCGGAAATGTTCCCCGAGGCCATGCAAGAGCCTCCCAAGGTCTAACCAAGGAGCGGAATGCACATGCACCTGGAAAAGGCATACAAGGACATAGCCCCGCGCCTGCGCGGCCTGCGCGACGCCCTGGACATGAGCGTGGAGGACCTGGCCCGGAAGACCGGCGTCGGCCCGGAGCTGGTCGCGCTGTACGAGTCGGGCGAGAGCGAAATTCCCGTGGGCTTCCTCATGAAGGTGGCCCAGGCCTGCCATGTGGACCTGACCGTGCTGATAAGCGGCGTGGAGCCGCATCTCAAGGGCTACTCCCTGGTGCGCCGGGGCGAGGGCCTGAGCGTGGAGCGCCGCAAGGACTACGACTACAAGTCTCTGGCCTACCGCTTCTCCGGCCGCAAGATGGAGCCCTTCCTCATCACCGTGCCGGCCAAGAGCCCGGAGGAAATGAACCTCGTGTCCCACTCCGGGCAGGAGTTCATCCACGTGACCGAAGGCCGCCTGGAGCTGCGCCTGGGAGAGGACATCCTGGCCCTGGAGCCCGGCGACTCGCTGTATTTCGACTCCCAGACGCCGCACGCCCTGCGCGGCCTGGACGACCGCCACGCAGTGTTTCTCGATGTGATCCTGTAAGCAGGGGGAGTGAGCCAGCACATGAAAACAACCACCTTCGACAAAATCCGGGTCAACCGCTACCGCGACTTCATGGCCCAGTTCAAGCTCGACGTGCCGGAAAAGTTCAACTTCGCCTACGACTTCCTGGACGCCCGCGCGGCGGAGGACCCGGACCGCCTGGCCCTCATCCACGTGGACCAGGCCGGAGCGCGGCGCGAGCTGAGCTACGGCTTCTTCCAAAAGGAATCCATGAAGTTCGCCAGCGCCCTGGCCGCCAAGGGCGTCAAAAAGGGCGACCGCGTCATGCTCATTCTTTACCGCCGCATGGAATACTGGGTGAGCATGCTGGCGTTGTGCCGCATCGGCGCGCTGCCCATTCCCTCGCCCTCGCTTTTGACCCCGCACGACATCGAGTCGCGCGTGAATTACGCCAACGTCAGCTGCGTCATCTGCGAGGATTCCCTCACCGCGCGGGTGGAGGAGGCCAAGCCCAAGTGCGCCTGCCTCAAGCTGCTCATCGACATTCCCTCTGAAAGCGGCCACCCCAAGGCCCCGGCCGGGTGGGAGAATTACGAGAAGCTCGTGGCCTCCGGCGCGGCGGACTATCCCCGCACGGCGGAGACCCCCGGCGGCGACGAGCCCATGTGCATCTTCTTTTCCAGCGGCACCACCGGCATGCCCAAGGGCGCCATCCATGTGCATAAAGCCGTCATGGTTCACTACATGACCGCCAAGTATGCCCTGGATCTGCATCCCGGCGATGTCTTCTGGTGCACAGCGGATCCCGGTTGGGTGACCGGCACGTCCTACGGCATCGTCGCCCCCATGCTCCACGGCGTCACCAATATCGTGGATGAAGCCGAGTTCGACCCCGACCGCTGGTACCGCATTTTGCAGGATCAAAAAGTGACGGTTTGGTACACCGCCCCGACCGCCATCCGCCGCCTGATGCGTCTGGATATCGACCCGCTCAAGACCTACGACCTCAGCCACCTGCGCTTCTCCGCCAGCGTCGGCGAACCCCTGAACCCGGAGGCAGTGGTCTGGGGGCGCAGGGTACTCAAACTCCTCATTCACGACAACTGGTGGCAGACCGAGACTGGCGGCATC
>DIVX01000034.1:8759-11040 GCA_002422505.1 Desulfovibrio sp. UBA6121 | reverse complement strand
GCGCATCTGGTGCTGGCCCACGTCCGTGGCCACAATGCCGCCCCCGTCCCCGGCGGCGTTCAGAATCTCGCCCGCGCAGCGCACCAGGCCGTAAGGCGTCAGCGGGTTGCCAGCGCCGGGCAGCGCCTGGGGATGCTCGGCCTTGCAGGCGGCCACGCGGACCAGCCAATCCGCCCGGCCCGGATGCCCGGCTCCGCCCTGGGCCAGGGGGGTCAGGGCGGCCAGGGCCGCGCCCACATCGGCCCGGATGGCCAGGTGCGTGGCCTTGAGCTTGTCCAGCTCGCTCTGGTCGATGTCCAGATGGATGAGCTTGGCCCCAGGGCAGAACTGCTCCAGGCGGCCCGTGGCGCGGTCGTCCAGGCGCGCCCCCGCCACCACCAGCAGGTCGCACTCATGCATCAAAATGTTGGCGGCCTGGGTGCCGTGCATGCCAAGCATGCCCAGGTTCAGGGGGTGGGCATCGGGCAATATGCCCAGCCCCAGGAGCGACATGGTCACGGGCAGGCTGGCGGCCTCGGCAAAGGCGCGGGCAACATCCGCCGCGCCGGAGGCGGCCACCCCGCCGCCCAGCATCAAGATGGGCCGCCGACTCTCGGCCAGCATGCGCAGGGCCTGGGTCAGCGCCTCCTGGTCCGGGGCCTCCACGGGGTCCGGGCCGCCGGGCTCCGGCAGGTCGGTAATGGTGATCCTGGCGGTCTGCACGTCTTTGGGGATATCCACCAGCACCGGGCCGGGGCGGCNNNNTCCTGGAAGGCGTCGGTGCCGATCATGCTGCTTGGCACCTGGCCGGTGATGCAGATGATGGGCACGGAGTCGAGCTTGGCGTCGGCTATGGCGGTGAGGGTGTTGGTGGCCCCAGGGCCGGAGGTGGCGAAAAACACGGCGGGCGCGCCCGTGGTGCGGGCCATGCCCTGGGCCATGAAGCCCGCGCCCTGCTCGTGGCGGGCCAGCACGTGGCGGATGACCGTGCTTTTGGACAGCGCATCGTACAGCGGCAGGTTGGCCCCGCCGGGAATGCCGGGAATGATGTCGACGCCTTGGCGCTCCAGCAGGCGGATGGTGAGCTCCGCGCCGTTCATGGTGGTCGGCGTCGCGCTTGGCCTGGTCATGAGACACCTCCTTGAGGGGTGCCCCGGCGGCGCGGTCGGCTGGATTCGGCTTTCTCCCCTGTGCGGCCCTGGCTGGACCGGGAGAACGAAAAACCCCCGCCGACTCGCGCCGACGGGGGTTTGGGTTTGCCTAAGGAAAAACCTGCCCGCTACGACGCGCTGTCGCCTACGATGCCTACTACTACGACGACGCGGACGTCGGCGCGGGAGGCCAGGGCGGCTAGGGCCAGGGCGGAAGCGGCGGCGGTGCGGTTCATGTCGTTGCGGCTCGAAGGTTGCGGGTTGATTGACTGTCTTGATGCTTACGCCAAAAGCCCGGCAAAGGTCAAGTGCCGCTGGCGGCGCGGCGCTCCAAAATAATGTTGCGCACCTGGTGGGTCAGGCCGCCGAACTCCGGCTTGGTTATCTGGGCATCGGCCCCGACGCTTTGGCCCTTGTGCAGCAGGCCCTTGGAGATGAGCGAGGAGAAAAGGATCACCGGCAGGGCCTTGAGCACGGCGTCGGTCTTGATGTTCTTGGTCAGGGTGTAGCCGTCCATGCGCGGCATCTCCACATCGGAAACAACGGCGTCAAGCAGGCTGGGCGCGGGCAGGCCCCTGCGCTCGGACTCGGCCTTGAGGGCCAGCAGGTGGTTCCAGGCGTCCTCGCCATTGTTCTTGACCTCGACCTCGAACCCGGCGCTTTCGAAATTGCGGCGCAGCAGAAAGCGCACCGAGGTGGAGTCGTCCACCAGCAGCACGCGCAAGGGGGTGTCGGTCTCTGGCGCGGGTTCAACCTCCGGCTCGCTGGTGTCCAGGGCGTTCAGCTCGGCCAGGGCGCGCTCCAGGTCCAGCAGCAGGGCGAAGTGCTCGCCCAGGCGCACCGTGCCGGTAATGCAATTGCCGGGCATGTCGGAAAGATAACGGCTGGGGGGCTCCACCTCGCTCCAGCTCACGCGGTGGATCATGGTGACGCCGGACACGAGAAAACCCGTGCGCACGCCGTTGAACTCCGTCACCAGGATGGGCTCGTGGCTGCTTTGGGCGCGCTCCACCCCAAGCCACACCGAGAGGTCCACCACGGGCAGAACCATGTCGCGCAGGGGAATGACGCCCAGATAGCTGGGATGTTCCGAGGAACTCGCGGGCTCAAGCTGCGGGGGCGACTCGATGATCTCCAGCACCTTGGCCACG
>DIVX01000034.1:0-8750 GCA_002422505.1 Desulfovibrio sp. UBA6121 | reverse complement strand
CCAGCTCGTTGGTGCCGGTCTCCAGAAGGATGTTGGTCTGGTTCATACTGCTCCGTGCATGCTCTACCTGTGTTTTCCCGAAACGCCTTCACGCTGGAGGGCAAGGCCCTCAGGTGGAGAGGGAGGCCGCGCTGGCTTCTTGGCCGGGCAGGTCCAGGTACTCCCACTGCAGGGGTTCCTCGTGCTTCACGCTACGCAACAGCGCCGCGCCCAGCACCTCGTCCCAGTGCACCGGGGAAATGCCGTCCAGGGGGCTCCTGGTGGTCAGGTCCGCAGGGGTCAACACATGCCCGGCGGGCAAATCACGCGAGAAGACCATGCACTTGCGCAGCTTCTTGGCCGCTGCCTGCTCCTCCGGGAAGACCTTCTTGCCCTTTTGGATCATGCAGGCTTCCACCTCGCGGATCATGCGCACCATATCCGCCAGCTCGGCGGGCTCAAGCGACGCCTTGTGGTCCGTGCCCACCTGGCCCTTGTCCAGGGTGAAGTGCCGCTCCACCACGCAGGCCCCAAGGGCCACGGAGGCCACGCTGGGAGCCAGGCCGCGCTCGTGCCCGGAATAGCCCACGGGCAGGTTGTAGCGTTCCCGCAACGAGTCCATCACCGGCAGGCCGATCTGCTCCTCCTTGCAGGGGTAGGAGCTGTTGCAGTGCAGCAGCACCAGCTTGTCGTGCCGGGCGCGGATGATCTCCACCGCGCGGTCCACCTCTTCCAGGCTGCTCATGCCCGTGCTCATGATGACCGGCAGGCCGCTGTTGGCGATCTTGCGCACCAGGGGCACGTTGACCACATCGGCGGAGCAGACCTTGATGACGTCAAGATCAAGGGCCAGCATCTCCTCCAGGCTCACTTCGTCCCAGGCGGAAACAAAGAACACCAGCCCCAGGGACTCGGCCAGCACCTTGAGCTCGGCCATTTGCTCGGCGGAAAGCTCCAGGGCCATGCGGTGGGCGCCGTAGGTAGGGCCGAAGCTGTTGGCCCCGGTGTAGGGCGCTTCGCGGCCAATGCGCGTCAAAAGCGACTCCATGTGGCGCTTCTGAAACTTCACGGCCTGCACTCCGGCCTTGGCGGCCTCTTCGACCATGCGGCGGGCCTGGACCATGTCGCCCTGGTGGTTGTTGCCGACCTCGGCCACGATGAAGCAGGGCTGGCCCTGGCCGATGCTACGGCCAGATGGGAGCGTAACGGTGGTGACGACGTGCGCCATGCTCACAACCTCACGGTCTCGAGCCCTCTCCTGGCGGAGACGGGCTGCAGTTGCTGATGAATCTCGTCCTGGCGACCAAAGGAAGTGATGACCACCGCGTGGCAGTCCACATGCTCCAGCACCAGGGGCGAGGAAATAACGTACCCGTGGAACAGCGCGCCATGCTTTTCCACATCGTTGTCCACCACGGCCACCACATGGAAGCCGGTGTCGCGCAGGGCGGAAAGGACCACCTCGCAGGTTTCCGATGCGCCGAACAGGGCGATCTTTTTGCTGCCGCGCGCCTCCAGGCTGCGCAGCTTGGAGAGGATGAAATCCTTGATGTTCGTGTACAGGCGGATGGTTTCGCTGGAATAGTCGCTGAACATCTGCCTGCGGCTTTTCTCGCCGCCGGTGGTCAGCACGTAGCGGTAACTTTTGCCGTTCACGGGGCGGAACTCTATGAGCTTCTGCTCCTGCAACAGCTTCAGGTACTGGTTGACCATGGCTCCGCTGAGCTTGAGACGCCGCCCCAGTTCATACTGCGAAAGGGCCGAGTCGTGCGACAGGGAGTCCAGAATGGCCAGCACCCGCGTTTCCTTGCTGGGCTTGAGGTATTTTCCGTCAGAAAGCAGCATGTTCATTCACTCGATGGTTGATGCTTGCCTGAATTCCGCCTGCCGCCAGGGCCGGAGGGTGGCGGAAGGGTCTGCCGCCTCACAATCCTGCCCACCAATATGCAAATCTTGGGCAAAACCCCTGCGAATCATTCACTCGGTCAACGTTATTTTTTTAAAATTTAACGCCAAGCATTTTACGAATACCCCTAAAACCAAAGCCATGTCAAGCTTTCAGCCATATTTGCAGCAAAAGCGAAAATCCCGTCGAGAGGCTTGCAAAAGGGCAAATCATTCATGGACACAATAAATTGTCATGGTCAAAAGTGTGACGCGCCGACCCAAAACGCCAAGGCGGGGTGCCTGTTCATTTCCCCTTGCCACCTTCTGTGCGGGCAACTATAGTTCCCCGGCGCTTTTAGGCAGCAAGACGTTCCACGAGGTTTTCCAATGCCCGAGATTGACCGCCCCTGGCTGAAGCATTACGACCAAAATGTTCCAGATTCCCCGCACCTTGCCGTGCGCCCTGTTTTTGAGCTTCTGGACGAGGCCGCCGAGCGCTGGCCGGACCGGTCGGCCATCATGTTCCAGAACACCAGCATCACCTACGCCAAGCTGCGCAAATACTCCGGCCTGGTGGCCGCCAACCTGCGCAAGCACGGGCTCAAGCGCGGCGAACGCGTGGCCATCATGCTGCCCAACACCCCGCAGACCGTCATCGCCTACTGGGGCGTGCTGCGCGCAGGCGGCACCGTGGTGTTCACCAACCCGCTGTATATGGAAACGGAAATCGTCCACCAGTTCGCCGATTCCGGCGCGCGCTTCCTCATCACACTGGATCTTTTGTGGAACAAGATTGAGCCTTTGCGTCCGCAGTTGGGCATCGAAAAGTACTTCGTCACCTCCATAGCCGACGCACTGCGCTTTCCCTTGAGCATGCTTTACAAGCTGCGCGCCTGGCGCGATGGACAGACCCGCAAGGTGCCCTACGACGGCGCAACTGTGCACACCTGGGGTTCGCTTCTGGGCGGGCTTTCCACCTACACGGCCAAGGGGCTGATTGCAGAGAAGGACCTGGCGCTTTTGCAGTATACCGGCGGCACCACGGGCCTGGCCAAGGGCTGCATGATAACCCACGCCAGCCTGTGCGCCAACGCCCTGCAGTGCACGGCCATGCTGCCCGGCATGGGCGAAAACCGCGAGCTGTTCCTGGGCGTGCTGCCCTACTTCCACATCTATGGCCTTACCGTGAGCCTGAACCTGTGCACGGCGCTTGGCGCCACGCAGATTCCCTTTCCACGCTATGTGCCGGCGGATGTGCTCAAGACCATCCACAAGGAACGGCCCACCGTGTTTCCGGGCGCTCCCTCGGTATACATCTCGCTTTTGCAGCAAAAAAATGTCGGCACCTACGACCTCTCCTCCATTCGCTATTGCGTGTCCGGCTCGGCCCCCATGCCGGTGGAGTGGTTCGAGCAGTTCAAGAACACCACGGGAGCGCGCATCTGCGAGGGCTACGGCCTTTCCGAGGCCAGCCCGGTGACGCACATCAACCCCCTGCAAGGGGTGGCCAAGCACGGGTCCATCGGCCTGCCGGTGCCCGGCACCGACGCCAAAATCGTCGACATGGACCTGGGCGGCCCGCCCCTGCCGCCCGGCAAACTTGGCGAACTGGCCGTGCGCGGCCCGCAGGTCATGGCGGGCTACTTCAACCGCCCAGACGAAACCGCCGATGTGCTGCGCAACGGCTGGCTCTACACCGGCGACANNACATCTACCCGCGCGAGATCGACGAAATATTGCACCAGCATCCCAAGGTGCAGGAGGCCGTGGCCGTTGGCATTCCCTGCGATGCGCGCGGCGAGGTGGTCAAGGTCTTCGTGGTGCCCAAAGAGGGCCAAACGCCCACCAAAGCCGAAATCATCGCCTTTTGCCGCCAGAAACTGGCCGGATACAAGGTGCCGCGCCACGTGGAGTTCCGCGAAAGCCTGCCCAAGACCATGGTGGGCAAGGTGCTGCGCCGCGCCCTGCGCGCCGAGGAGGCCGAACGCACCAAGGCCTGCGGCGTGCCCCACGTGGTGGATACCACCAGCGCCGACAGCTGAGCCGCCAGCGCGCAGCACACCGAAAAGCCCCGTCGTGCATGGGGCTTTTCTCGTTTTCCCGTGCCGTGCGCGCAATGCGCAAGCGCCCGCCACCGAAGGACGACGAGGAGCAGTTATTGCCCCCCACCCGGCGCAAAGTGTCACGCCCGCGCCCTGGCCGCGTCACCTTCGGCTGGCAGGGTGCCTTCTCAAGGGCAGCGCCACAGCGGAACGCCGTCCGGCATCCGCCGCTGTCCAGGGAGGTTTACCCCCATGCTGCGCCTGTTGCCCGCCCCGATACACGGCGTCACCCCGGCCGAGCCCATCTGCCAGTCCTGCTGCGGCAATCCCGCCTATTCGGCCAAGGGGCTCAAATACACCCTGCTGCGCCACGGCCACGGCCTGAGCCACGAGGACTCCGTGCGCCGCCTGGACGAGTCCTTGCGTCGGGAAACCGCCGAGCCCATTCAGGCGGCCTGAGCCCGGCCCGACACATCCGCGCGGCCTGCCAGCGTGACACGTTCGCGCGGCCTGCCAGCGTGACACGTCCGCGCGGCCCAGACGCCAGAAGCGTTCGCCCTGCCCCTTCGCGCGCTCGTTCCGGGCGGCCGCCCACGCCCGCGCTTCTCTGTGCGGCGAGAAGAGCCGCCTTGCAGCACGCGCCCACCCGCTTCATCCGGCCCGCAGGGCGCAAAAAAAGGCGGCCCACGCATCTTCCGCGCAGGCCGCCCTGTTCAGGCTAACGCAGCGCCATTACTGCGAAATGATGGTGGCCTTCTTGATGAGCACAGGCTGCAAGGGCACGTCGTCGAACATGCCGACCCGGCCAGTGCGCACGCCCTTGATCTCGTCCACCACGCGCTTGCCGTCCACCACCTCGCCAAAGACCGCATAGCCCCAGCCCTCGCTGGTCTTGCCGCTGTGGTCCAGAAAGCGGTTGGTCTTGACGTTGATGAAGAACTGGGCCGAGGCCGAATGCGGCTCGGAGGTGCGCGCCATGGCAACGGAATACAGGGTATTTTTGAGTCCGTTGTCGGCCTCGTTCTTGATGGGCCTGCCCGTGGGCTTTTCCTTCATGTTCACGTCGAAACCGCCGCCCTGGACCATGAAGCCGTTGATGACGCGGTGGAAGACAGTGCCGTCGTACTGGCCTTTCTTCACGTAGGCCAAAAAGTTCGCCACGGAAATCGGGGCCTTGTCCTTGAAGAGTTCAATGACGATGTCGCCCTTGCTGGTTTCGAGCTTCACCCTGGGGTTGCCGCTCTGCGGCGAGCCATCCGGCGCGGCTCCGGCGGAAGCGCTCTGGGCCAGACCGGGAAAGGCCAGGGCCAGCACAAGGCCCAGGGCCATGATCAGACGGGAATAACGCTGCATCGTGAGTTCTCCTTGGTTCGCGGATTGGGTGCGGGCTTGGCCGCTGGTGCTTTCAGTACCAGACGCGCCCCGGCAGGGCAATGTTGCCGCTGGCGGCCCGCTGGCCGTCCGTTTCCCGCGGCGCGCATCGGTTGTCAGCGCTGCGCGTATGGGCTAGCATCCGGCATCGCAGCACCAACCGGAGGCCCCCCATGCCGACACAAACCGCGCGACGCATCGGTCCGCACCATGCCATCCCCCACGCAGCGCGGCTCGCACCGCTGGTTTTGCTGGCCCTGCTGGCCCTGCCTTGGGCCGCCCACGCAGCAGCGCACACCGAAGATGCGCCAGCCGAGCTCAACGCTACTCCCGCCAGCGCCACCAGCATTGCCGCCGAGCGCAGCCTCAGCCCCGCCCCGGTGCGCCACCTGCTGGTAAAGGCCATGGGCCAGGGCTTCACCCCCCAGGAGGCGGAGGCCCAGGCAGTGCAGAACGCCCGCGCCCTGGCCGCCAGGCATCTTGCCGCCCTGGGCGGCGCCCAGGCGCTGGCCACCGGGGAAGACGCCCTGCGTCTGGTGAGCATGAAACATTTTCCGGCCATGGGCTTTGGCCAGCCGCGCGCCTTGGTGTTTGTGGAACTGCGTCTGCGCGGCCTGGCCCAGCCAAGCTCCCGCGCCGCCGACCCGGTGCTGCTGGTGTTGCGCGCAAGCGTGGCCGCCGGTCAGCTGAGCCTGGAGGCCAATCGCCCCTGCGAGGCCGTGGCGGCGTATCTGCCCGCGCCCAAGGCCGAGCCGGAGATGCTGCCCGGCGGGGTGCAATCCTTCCGCCTGAGCCCGGGCAAAACCCTGCGCCACCCGCTTCCAAGCGGGCTCAAAAGTCTGGACGTGCTGGCCTGCAGCGGCGGCCTGAACGTTCCCGCCGACCCGGCCAGCCTCGACGAAGCCTTTACCAAGGCCCGCGCGGGCAGGCCGCAACTCTCCCAGCGCGAGGGCGTGGTGTCGGATTGCGTGCACCAGCGCCTGGATCTGCGGCCTTAAGCATCGTCCCCTGAGCAAAGCGGCTTCAGCGCGTCCTGGCGTTCTGCCCTGCCCGCTCTTTTGCCCGCGCGGCACGCAGCCCTGGCGTGCGGCGTGGCGTTTGGGCCCGCCATGCACAACACAGGCAGGACGCCTGCCCCAAAAGACCGCGTCGGAGCCGCCCCGCTCCTGCATGTTGCTGCCCAGCAGAAAGGCCGAGCCTAAGCCCGGCGCGCCCGCGCTGGCGTGCAGAATCATGCTAACGTGATGCGATAGGCAAGTCGGCGCGGCCCGTGCACGGCCCGAGGACGGGAGGTGCGTGGGCTAGCGGGCGGCGCGATAGGCCAGGGCGGCGCGTACAAAGCCCGGCGCCCAGTGCGGCGCGCCTAGGGCGTGGATGTGCGTGTAGGAGGCGAAGGTGCGGTCCACCAGCAGGCCGTCGCGCCCGGCCAGCATGCCGTGGCCCCGCAGCATTTTGAGGGCCAGGGGTGGCATGTCCTCGGGGCGGCTTGGCTCGGTGCAGGCGGAGTAGTGGAACTCGTGCCCGGTGACGTGCGCGCCAAGGGGGTGGAAGGGATTTTCCGCCTCCACCAGGGCCTCCACGTAGCCCAGGCCCTGGGGCCGTGGGCACAGCCGCGTGGACAGGGGGAAGACTCCGGCCAGTTCGTGCCAGCCGCCCGGCAGGTGCAGCCCTTCGCAGAGATACATGAACCCGCCGCATTCGGCGTAGATGGGCAGGCCCGCGCGCGCCAGCGCGAGCACATGCCCGCGCACCGCTGCGTTGGCGGCCAGGGCCGGGGCGTGCGTTTCCGGGAAGCCGCCGCCCAGGTACAGTCCGTCCAGCTCCGGCCAGGGCTCGTCCGCCAGCAGGCTGACGCGTCGCAGCGTGGCCCCGGCGCGCTCCAGCGCCTCCAGGTTCTCCGGGTAATAAAACCACAGGGCGGCGTCGTGCACGTAGCCGATGACCGGGGCCTTCTGCTGGGCGTCCACCACGGAGGCGGGCCAGGGCACCGCCCCGGCGCTGGCCGGGGGCGCGGCATTCCGAGCCGCAAACAGCAGGCTGTCCACGTCCACGCTACGTTCCACCACGTCGGCTATGGCCTCCAGGGCGGCCTCACGCCCGGCGTGCTCCTGGTCGGAAACAAGGCCCATGTGGCGCTCAGGAATGGGATTGTCGGCAATCTTCGGCAGGCAGCCAAGCACTGGCACCCCGGCCAGTTCCTCTATGCACTGCTTGAGGATGGCGCGGTGACGCTCGCCCGCGGTGCGGTTCAAGATGACCCCGGCGAGGTTCAGACCCGGCTCGAAGGCCCGGCACCCGGCCACAATGGCGGCGGCGGTGCGGGTCATCTTGGTGGCGTCAAGCACCAGGATCACCGGGGCGTCCAGCTGGCGCGCCAGCTCGGCCGTGGAGCAGGTGCCCTCGCGGTCCTTGCCGTCGAACAGGCCTCGGTTGCCTTCGATGATGGAGAGGTCGGCCTCGCGGGCTTTTTCCTGGAACAGGGCGGCGATTGTCTCGCGCGGGAGCAGGAAGGGGTCGAGATTGCAGGCGGTCTGGCGGGCGGCGTGGGTCAGCCAGGAGGCGTCGATGTAGTCTGGCCCCTTTTTGAAGGGCCGCACATTGCAGCCCCGGCGCGCCAAGGCGCGGCACAGGCCGATGGAGACAAAGGTTTTGCCCGAGCCGCCGGACAAGCCTGCCAGTATGATGCGGGGGAAACTCTGCATGGCGTTGGCTCGCGCTCTCGGCACGAGAAAAGCCTTGCCCACTTTGGGCAAGGCCCTCTCGAAACAAAGGAAAAGCGGTGAGGCTAGTCCTCGCCGTCAGCGTGCTTGCCGGCGCCGTGCAGGCCGTACATGGAGGTGCTGCCGGAGGACCAGAACACGAGGACTTCCTCGTTGATCATCTGGGTCAGAATCTTCTTGACGTCGCGGCCCTTCTCTTCGGGGAACAGGGCGGTGAAGTCGTTGAAGTAGAACTTGCTCTTGGACTTGCTCTTGGAATTGATGAACTCGACAATCTTGGCTTTAGCTTCTTCGTACACGAGCGCCATGATGATGCCCCTTTTTATAGTAAGGGGCGCGGGGTAAATCCCCGCGCCCCGTGGAGAGCTGATGTCTAGAACTTGAACTGGGTGGTCTGGCGCCAGGTGTAGTACGCCGGATCACGGAAGTCGTCGATCAGGTGGTGCGAGAACTCCAGGTCGCACTTCTCGAAGAAGCGCTCCCAGCCGATGCGGTTGGCCCAGTCGCCCAGACGCTCGTACTTGCGGGCGTCCTTGGCGTAGGCATCAAGGATTTTCTTGATGACCTTGGTCATGGTCGGCCAGCGGGGCGGCTCGTTGGGGATGAAGGGCACAACGACCTTGGAGAACTTGGGGGTCGTCATACGGTTGCTGATCTTGCCGCCGACCATGAGGGCGATGCCGTCACCGTCCTTGTCGGACAGGGGCATGGCGGGGCACATGGTGTAGCAGTTGCCGCAGAACATGCAGCG
>DIVX01000106.1 GCA_002422505.1 Desulfovibrio sp. UBA6121 | reverse complement strand
GTTCAGCGCCTTCCAGGGCTGCTCCGCGCGCCAGGTGCAGGGCGGGCCAAGCAGGACCGAGCGCGTGCGCGCAGGCGTTTTGCCCGTTTGCACCAGGGCCATGGCGCGCATTTCCGGCCAGGTGAACCAGCGCGCCTGGGCCAGGCTGCGGCCACGGTTCCAGGGCCAGGGGCAGCCGCGCGCCAGCCAGTAGGCGGAGTGCCGGTTCAAAAAGCCGATGAGCAAACCCTTGGCGGCCACGCGGGCGGCCTCGGCCAGCACCTGGGCCGGTTCCTGGCAAAACTCCAGCACGGTCCAAAGCACGCAGAAGTCGAACTCGTTGTCGGCAAAGGGCAGGCAGGAGCCGTCGGCCACGTAGAGTTCCGCGCCGGGGCCCAGGCGGCGGCGCGCCGCGCCGATCATCTCCGGGGACTTGTCCAACCCGGCCACGCTGAAGCCGTCGTCGAAAAGGATTTGCTGGAACAGGCCCGTGCCGCAGCCGATCTCAAGCACGCGCTGGTTTCTGCGCGGCCACTCGGCCACTACGCTATCCAGCAGGCGGCGCTCCGCCCCAAGGGCGAAGCGGCCCTCCGGGGTGGCGAACCATTGCTCGTAGCGCAACGCGTCCCAGTTCATGCGTGGCCTGCCTTTTTGCGCCCAAAGGGAGAGGGGGAACATGCCCCCGGACGCGGCCTGCGGGTCCGGGGGCGGGTTCTGCGGCAGGGCGCTATTCGCCGTTCAGGGCCTCGTACACCTTGCCCACCATGGCCTCGTTCGGGGTCAGGGTCTTGGCGCCGGGGGTCCACTTGGCCGGGCAGGCCTCGTTGGGGTTCTTGATGAGGTAGACGTTGGCCTCCAGCTTGCGCAGCAGTTCATCGGCGTTGCGGCCAACGTTGTAGAAGTTCACCTCGCTGGAAACCAGCACGCCATCAGGGTTAATGATGAAGGTGCCGCGCAGGGCCAGGCCGCTTTCCGCGTCCCACACGTCGAACAGGCGCGAAACGCCGCCGTTGGGGTCGGCGGCCATGAGGAACTTCACGTCCCCCAGCAGGCGCTCGCTGGTTTGCCAGGCCAGGTGGGCGTATTTGGTGTCCGTCGATACGCTGACGACCTCGGCCCCGAGCTTCTTGAGCTTGGCGTGCTGGGCGGCCAGGTCGGCCAGCTCCGTGGGGCACACGAAGGTGAAGTCCGCCGGGTAGAACACGAGCACAAGCCATTTCTTTTTCTTCTGGATCTTCTCGGAATCCACCACGGTGAAGCCGCCCTCGGTGGGGTCGTAGGCCTCCAAGGTGAAGTTGCGGATCTTTTGCCCCACCTTGGCGCATTCCATGTAGTCGTATTCGTCGTGATCGTGGTCGTGATCGCAGCATTCCATGAGGTGTTCTCCGTTGTTGGCAGGTGGCGGAAGCTCGCGCCAGTTCTGGGCGCGGGAGCAGTCCCGGTTCTAGAGGACGATAGGTTCTCGGCGCGGGGGTGTCAATTGCCGCCCCCCTTCCCTCCTGGGGCTTCGTGCTATATCTATGGCCTGCGCGCGGGCGGCCAACGCCTGCGCCGCCGCATGCGGACGCACACACCAATCCAACAAAGAGGCCCCATGACCCAGCTCCTCCACGGCTTTGCCCTTGAACGCGAACAGGAGATCCCGGAACTTTCGGCCACGGCGCGCATTTACCGCCACGCCAAAACCGGCGGGCGCCTGCTGTCCCTCATCAGCCCGGACGAGAACAAGGTCTTCGGCGTGGCCTTCCGCACGCCCCCGGCGGATTCCACCGGCCTGCCGCACATTCTGGAGCACAGCGTGCTCTGCGGTTCGCGCAAGTACCCGGTCAAGGAGCCCTTCGTGGAGCTCATCAAGGGCTCGCTGAACACCTTTCTGAATGCGCTGACCTTTCCCGACAAGACCTGCTACCCCGTGGCCAGCGCCAATCTGCAGGACTTTTACAACCTGGTGGACGTGTACTTGGACGCGGTGTTCTTTCCCCGGCTTACGCCCAATACGCTGAAGCAGGAGGGCTGGCACTACGACGTGGAGGACGCGGCGGAGCCGCTGGCCTTCAAGGGCGTGGTGTTCAACGAGATGAAGGGCGTGTATTCCTCGCCCGACAGCCTGCTGGCCGAGTACTCCCAGCGCGCGCTCTTCCCGGACAACTGCTACGGGCTGGATTCCGGCGGCGACCCGGAGCGCATTCCCGACCTGACGTTCGAGCAGTTCATGGACTTCCACACGCGGCTGTACCATCCGTCCAACGCCTATGCCTTCTTCTCCGGCGACGACGACCCGGACAAGCGCCTGGCCCTGGTGGACGAGTATTTTTCGCAGTTCGACGCGCCCGCACCCGGCGAGCCGCGTTCCGAGGTGGCCTTGCAGCCGCCCTTTGCCGCGCCCCGTCGCAGCGTGCACTTCTACGCCGCCGATGCCCCGGAGGAAGCGGACGCCGGCGCCGCCGGAGACGCCGCTTCCCCCCTTGAATCCCGCGAAGCGGGCGAAGCGGGCGAAGGGGGCGAAGGGGGGGCCCGGGCCATGTGCACCGTGAACTTCGGCCTGCCCGACACCCAAAGCCCGGACCTGAGCCTGGCCTTTGAGGTGCTGGAGCATGTGCTCATCGGCCTGCCTTCCTCCCCGCTGCGCAAGGCCCTGGTGGATTCCGGCCTGGGCGAGGACTTGACCGGCGGCGGGCTGGAGACGGACCTGCGCCAGATGGCCTTCTCCGTTGGGCTCAAGGGCCTGGTGGCGGGCAGGGAGGGCCACCCGGAGGAGGACGCCGGGGCCGTGGCCGAGCAGGTGGAGCAGCTGGTGCTGAATACCCTGCGCACCTTGGCCCAGGGCGGGGAAACCGGGCTGCACCCGGACGACATCCGCGCGGGCATCAACAGCGTGGAGTTCGACCTGCGCGAGAACAACACCGGCAGCTATCCGCGCGGCTTGGTCATTTTTTTCGAGGCGCTGTCCACCTGGCTGTACGAGGGCGACCCCCTGGCGCATTTGCCCTTCGAGGGGCCGCTGGCGCGCCTTAAGGCCCGGCTGGCCAATGGTGAGATGGTCTTTGAGGAACTCATCCACACGCATTTCTTGGAGAACCCCCACCGCGCCCTGGTGATTCTGAAGCCCGACACCACCCTGGGCGCACGGCGCGAGGCCATTGAGGCCGAACGTTTGGCCCAGGTGAAGGCCGCGCTTTCGCCTGCGGAGCTTGCGGAGCTGGTGCAGGAAACCCACACCCTGCGCGCCCTGCAAGAGGCCCCGGATGCGCCCGAGGACCTGGCCCGCATTCCGCGCCTGACCCTGGCCGACCTGCCGCGCGAGAACGCCAGCATTCCCAGCGAGCGCGTGGAGCTGCCCGGCGCTGGCGCAGCCGTCTTTGTGCACGACCTGCCCACCAGCGGCGTGGTGTACCTGGACCTGGGCTTCGACATGGCCGCCGTGCCCGATTCCCTGCTGCCCCTGGTGCCCATTCTGGGCCGGGCGCTGTTTGAAATGGGCACAAAAAAGAGCAGCTTCGTGGACCTCTCGCGCGCCATCGCCATGAGCACGGGCGGGGTGTGGGCGCAAACCTTTGTTTCCGCCAGCCGCGCCGAAAGCGGGCCGGTGGCCCAGCGCCTGTTCCTGCGCGGCAAGGCCACGGCGGAGAATCTGCCCGTGCTGCTGGAGCTCATGGGCGAGGTGCTGCGTGACGCGGACTTCAGCGACGCCGAACGCCTGGGCAAGATCATCATGGAATCCAAGGCCCGGCGCGAGCAGCGGCTCATTCCCTCCGGCCATGTGCTGGCCGCCACGCGGCTCAAGGCGCGCACCGGCGTGCCCCAGGCCATGGGCGAGGCCATGAGCGGCTTCACCGGGCTGGTATCGCTGCGGGAGCTGGCCGCCCGCATGGAGACCGCGCCCGAGGCCGTGAGCAGCGACCTGCACCAGCTGCTGGCCCTGCTGCTTTCCCGCCGGGCGCTGGTGGCCAACCTTACCGCCGATGGCGCGACCATAGCCCAGACCCTGCCGCGCCTTGGCGAGCTGGCGGCCAGCCTGCCGGAGCAGCACCTGGCCCCGGCCCCGCGCGCCCTGCCCGCCCTGCCGGAGCGCGAGGGCCTGTGCCTGCCCGCCCAGGTGAACTACGTTGTGGCCGGCGGCAACGCCCGCGCCCTTGGCTTTGAGCCCGGCGCGGCTGCGGCTGTGGTTTCCAAAATGCTGCGCGCTGGCTACCTGTGGGAGCGCGTGCGCGTGCAGGGCGGGGCCTATGGCGCTTCTTGCGCGTACAGCAGGCTTTCCGGCAACCTTGTTTTCTCGTCTTACCGCGACCCCAATGTGGCCAGAACGCTTGACGCCTATAGCGGTATTGGTCCATACCTCTCAGGACTTTCTCTAGACTCTTCGGAGTTGGAGAAGAGCATCATCGGCAGCATTGGCGACATGGACCACTACATGCTGCCCGACGCCAAGGGCTTTACCGCCATGGCGCGCGAGCTGACCGGCGAGGACGCCGAGTACCGGCAGGCCTCCCGCGAGGCCGTGCTTTCCGCCAGCCCCAAGGACTTTGCCGCCTTTGGCGAGGCCGTGGCCGCCGTGCTGCAGAACGGGCCGGTGGTGGTGGCGGGCGGGCGCGAGGCCCTGGAAAAGTCCGGCCTGGGCCTGACCTTGACCAAGGTGCTGTAACCGAAGCGCAAACGGTCACGTCAACAGATTGGCGTGACCGCGCACGCCGCATTGATCTAGACTTTTTCTAAAGTACGACCGGCCTTGCAGCGCCATGTCTTTGGGCTGTTTGGCCCAAATGTTGCAAAAAAGTGAACATGGCAAAGTACACCGCTTCCGCACTTGCGCATTCCCGCTTCCCGCGCGTGGCCCTGCTGGCCGCGCTGGGGGTGTGGCTGGCGTGCGCCGGGGGCTGCGCCATGGTGCCCTTCGCCCTTACCACCACGGCCTCGCTGGCCATGCCGCAAACGGCCTCCCTGGCCATGAGCGGCGTTAAGGGCGCGTACAACACCGCCATGCTCGCCCGCGACGAGCGCGACGTGAACACCATTGTGCGCGACAACATGCTGAGCCTGAAGGCCAAGAGCGCCATGCTGACCCTCAAGGGCGGCGACGACGTGCAGGTGTTGGCCCTGAATGGCGACCTGTTCGCCGTGGGCACGGTGGAAACCCCAGACGAGCGCGACGAAATCATCAATGCCATGCACCAGGTGCAGGGCGTGGGCGAAGTGAAGGGCCATTTGCGCCTGCGCGACCCCGAAAGCTCCCCCAGCATCACCGCCGACGACGGCCTGGAGAACAGCGCGCATCTGGCGCTTTCGCGTCACCTGCTGCACAAGAACGCCGGGGTGGAGGTGCGCGCCGTGGAGGGCGAACTCTGCCTGATGGGCGTTGTGGGCACCCATGCCGAGGCCCTGGACCTCATCCAGTACCTGGAATCCGTCACCGGCGCGCGGGTCATGTCGCTTTTGGCCATCCGCAACGAATACGCCACGGGCCGAACCGAGACCAATCAGCTGTATCTGCTGGCCCCCAGCGATGCCGCGCCGTTTCAAACCACAATGCTGAACGCGGACGCCGAGGCCTTGCCGGGCGGGCCCATCAGCGTGACGCAGGCCACGTTGGCGCAGGCCGCGTGGATGCAGGACGGCGCGCCGTACGCCGGGTTGCAGCACTCCGGCCCCAGGGTGACTGCCTCTGGCGCGTATGTTTCCGGTTTGTCCGCTTCGGGCGCGACAAGCTCCGGCGTGTCTGCTCCCGTCGCCTCTGCCTCCGCCGTGTCCGCCTCCGCCGTGTCTGCCTCCGCCGTTTCCGGCGTTGCGGGCAGCGCAGCCGCTCTGCCGCGTGTGACGCGCAACACCCCCGGCGAGTACCGCGCCACCGTGATCAGGCCCCTGGCCGTGCAGGCCCCGTTGCTTACGCCGCGCATCGCCGCCGCGCCCGTGAAGCCGCATGTGGCCCCGGCGCAGGCCGCCGCCCCCACCTGGAACAAGGCCCGCGCGCACATGCAGCACAAGCTCATCGGGCTGGCGCAGCGCGTGCAGAACCCGCAGGCGCGGGCGGAACTGCTCACCCTGGCGGGGCATGTGGCCCAGGACCGCGACGTGTCCATCTCCGACCGGCTTTCCGTCGCCGCCGCGCAGGCCACGCAGGCGCAGGCCAAGACGCAGATCGAGGCGCTGCTGGCGCTGTATTAGCGCTGTATTCGCATCGCCTTCGCCCGCCTCCCCCGCGCATCGCGCACGCTTCGCCCTCCCGCGCATCCCGATGACAGATGCAGCCGGAGGGCTTTTTTGCGCCCGGCGCAAGGGCTGGCGAAAACTCAGCGGCGGAAGCGGTTCCGCACGGCCAGGGCGAAGAGGGTGAATTGCACGGCAATGAGGAATTGCCAGAACCCGCGCCCGGCCTTGACCCAGCCGTCGCCGGGAATGTCCTTGGCAAAGGGGATGGTGGCGAGGGTGTATTGTGCCGCTGCGCTGCCTGGCAGTTCGGCCCATATCCAGGGCTCTTTGATGCTGTTGGCAACGAACGACAGGACGATCAGGGCCAGCAGTACTAATAGTGACTGTCCAGGGCGTTCTCCAAAACCAGAGCAGGAAAAGTAGAGCCAGAGCATAGCCTGCTCGAATGCGCTGTTTCCTCTGCGTTTCATCGCCATGAGCTTTTCGCGGTAGTGCCAGTGGGAGGCTTGCGGCTGGTCGTGTTCTTCCGCAGCGCGTTGCTTCATAGCGCGGTAGAGTTCTTCGCATTCAAGTAGGTTATTCTGTTTTGCATCACCATGAACATCCAGGCCAAGACGTTCAGGCTTACGCCAGCACTTGAAAGTAAAAATCGGTAAATCTGCTTGTTTAAAATACAGGTGTTTCAGGCTACGACCATCCATCTCCTCAATGTGTACGCTGCCTGCTGCGCTGACTCTTAGGCCGCAAAATTCCGTTTTCTCTCCGAGCGTGGTCTGTTTAAACAGAACCATCGTGTCGATTGTGGCCTCATTGAATGTTGTCGCATCATGGAATTCTGTGCTGTGAAATTCTATAGGCGTGTTCTTGAAAGTTGATTGACAGAATTGTGCAATACCACGAAAGATTGTCTTGTAGAATGACGCGCCACCATTAAATTGGGTTTCGTTGAAATGTACCCCACGTAGTTTCTCAATATGTTCGAATGTGGCGTGAGCAAAGCTCGCCTTGCCGTAAAACTTTGCGTCGCAGAAAAAGGCAGTGTTGACAAATTTTGCACTGGTAAATATCGCACCAGAACTGAATGTTGTGCCCCAGAAATTGACTACATTGCAAAACGTTACTCGCAGAAAACTAATGTGTGGTAGTGGATTGTCTTTGTCGAATTCCCTAAATGAGATGTCGCCTGGAAAAATTGTATCGCTCAATTCGCATGTTCTATGCCCTTTCTCTGATCTGCACTCACTGTTGTGTTTAATAACACCATAGATGCGAGCATGAACCTTGGCATTGAACTCCTCCAGAGTAAGGAGCTCGTTGCTATCCAAACTCTTGCGTTTCTCTTCCTTTGGCGCATGGAAGATGCAATACTCTTGTTTGGTTGCCGGGTTGACGTAGACAATGGGCTCCATGTCCCCCCATCCGTGGCTCTCCACGCGACACTTGCAGCATGTACCCATTCTCCCCTCCCTTTCTCCCAACCTCACCTATCCACTCCCCAATACGCCTCCTCCTTCCTTGCGACAAGGCCTAGAAAAGCCCGCGCCGCAGCCCCCGCATATCCCCCCGCAGGGGGCCCTTCCAAACCGTGAATCTTTGGCGTAGAACCTTCGGCGTATGGTTCATCTCGATCACGTGAATTGCACCCTGGGCGGAACGAAGGCCCTGGCCGACGTTTCCCTGCATGTGGAGCGCGGCGAATTCGTGTTTTTAACCGGCCCCAGCGGCGCGGGCAAAACCACGCTCTTGCGCGTGCTGTACGGCGACCTCAAGCCCACGAGCGGCACGGCCACCGTGGCCGGGGTGGACCTCATGCGCCTCAAGGCCTCCGGCCTGCCCGCCCTGCGCCGCAAGGTGGCCGTGGTGTTCCAAGACTTCAAGGTCCTGCCGGAGCGCACGGTGTTCGAAAACATCGCCATCGCCCTTGAAGTGCGCGGGGTGCCCGCCGCCAGCGTAGACCGCCGCGTGCGCGCCGTCATCCGCGCCCTGGACCTGGAGGAGCGCTCCTACGCGCCCTGCCGCGCCCTTTCCGGCGGCGAGCAGCAGCGCGTGGCCATCGCNNGCGAGCAGCAGCGCGTGGCCATTGCGCGCAGCATGGTGGTCAACCCGGAGCTTATTCTGGCCGACGAGCCCACAGGCAACCTGGACGCCGATCTTTCGCGCCACCTCATCGAGCTGTTCAAGCAGTTCAACACCTACGGCACCACCATCATCATGGCCACGCACAACCGAGAGGTGCTCTCCTGGGCGCCGGAGGCCCGGCAAGTGCATTTGGTGCGCGGGGCAATGACCCTGCCCACGGCGGAGATCATCGAAACAGAGTGCCACACCACGCGGAGGGGCGCATGAGCAGCGGCAAGTTGATGCTGCGCGGCGTGGCCGACATGGTGCGCCACCCCCTGCCGCAGCTCCTCACCCTCATCACCGTGTGCATGGTGGCGCTCTTGGCGGGCACCGGCCTGCTCATTCTGCACAACGTGCAGCAGCAGGTGCTGAAAACCCAGGCCCAGGCGCGTTTCCAGGTGTACTGGGCCGCCAGCTCCAACATGACGGACGTGGAGGTTCAATGGGCCGACCTGAAGCAGGTGCCCGGTGTGGCGGAGGTTTCCACCTTCACCCCGCGCGCCGCCATGGCCGAGCTGATGCGCGGGCTTTCCGCCGCCATTCCCGCGCCTGCGGTGGTCACCCTGCCCCCGGCGGATAACGCCAGCGCCGACAACGCCAGCGCGGCCAGCGCAGACAACGCCAGCACCCCCAAGACCGATAACGCCACGCAGGCCGCCCCGGCCCCCAAGGCCCCGGCCCCCGTTGCCCCTGCCGCCCCGGCCCCGCCCGTGCTGGACGATTTTTCCTGGCTGGAGGGCGCGGACATTCTGCCGCCCACGGCTTTGGTGAGCTTCGACATTCCCCCAGGCGAGGCCCCGGAGCCCTGGATGGGCCGCATGTACGCCCGCCTGCGCGGCATGCCCGGCGTGGAGAAGGTGAGCTACAACGCCACGCAGCTCAATCTGGCCACGGGCTGGATTGCGCTCATAGAGCACGCGGCCTGGCCCGCCCTGGGCTTCTTCGCTCTGGTGGTGGGGCTGGTGGTGGGCAATACCCTGAAGCTGATGATGCTGGCCCGCAGGGACGAGGTGGAGATTTTGTCCCTGGTGGGGGCGCAGCCCTGGTTCATCCGCGCGCCGCTGTTCGCCAACGGCGTGGTGCAGGGCTTCTTCGGCAGCGTGCTCTCCCTCGTGTGCCTTAAATTTTTGCAGGCTTGGCTTAAAAGCGTCCTCGATGTGCCGCCGCTGTTCCTCAAGGTGCAGTTTCTGCCGCTTTGGCAGTGCGCGGCCCTTGTGCTGGCCACCACCAGCGTGGCCGGGCTGGCCGCCTTCCTGGCCGCCCGCAGGTAGCCCCCGCCCATTTTCCGCCGAACCAAACAGGAGAAAGCCCCATGTCCGCCAGCAAGAAGATGACCGCCCGCAGCTCCAAAATGACAGCAGGCCTGGAAAAGGCCCCGCACCGCTCGCTTTTGGCCGCCCTGGGCCTTACGCGTGAGGAAATGCGCCGCCCGCTCATCGGCATCGCCAACTCCGCCAACGAGATCATCCCCGGCCACATCCACCTGGACAAGATAGTGCAGGCAGTGAAAGACGGCGTGCGCATGGCGGGCGGAACCCCCATGGAGTTCCCCACCATCGGCGTGTGCGACGGCCTGGCCATGAACCACGAGGGCATGCACTTTTCCCTGCCCAGCCGCGAACTCATCGCCGATTCCATTGAGATCATGGCCTCCGGCCACCCCTTTGACGCGCTCGTGCTGGTGCCCAACTGCGACAAGGTGGTGCCGGGCATGCTCATGGCCGCCCTGCGCCTCAACATCCCCACCATCGTGGTTTCCGGCGGGCCCATGCTCGCGGGCAACCTGCGCGGCAAGCGGGTCGATCTCATCAACGTGTTCGAGGCCGTGGGCCGCGTGCAGCTGGGCAAAATGGACGAGGCCGAACTGGACGAGCTGGAGGAATGCGCCTGCCCGGGCTGCGGCTCCTGCGCGGGCATGTTCACCGCCAATTCCATGAACTGNNGGCCGCGCGCATCCGCCTGGCCAAGCGCGCCGGCATGCAGATCATGGAACTCTTGAAACGCGGCATCCGCCCGCGCGACATCGTGACCGAAAAAAGCGTCAAAAACGCCGTGCGGCTCGACATGGCCCTGGGCTGCTCCACCAACACGGTGCTGCACCTGCCCGCAATCTTCCGCGAGGCCGGGCTCGACCTCACCCTGGCGATTTTCGACGAGGTGAGCCGCAGCACGCCGAACCTCTGTCGCCTCTCGCCCGCCGGGCCGGACTACATCCAGGACCTGGACGCGGCAGGCGGCATTCCCGCCGTCATGGCCGAGCTGAACAAGGCCGGGCTCATCGAGACGGGCGCGCTCACCTGCACCGGCAAAACCGTGGGCGAGAACCTGGCCG
>DIVX01000089.1 GCA_002422505.1 Desulfovibrio sp. UBA6121 | reverse complement strand
GCAGGTCGTGCAGGCCAAAGGGCGTGGGCTCGGTGACGAGCACCAGGCAGTCCGCGTCCATCACCGCGCTCACGGCCGGGCAGCTCACGCCCGGGGGGGCGTCCACCAGCACGTCGCGGGTGTCGAAGCGCTTGGGCAGGAGGGCCTTCACCTGGCGCATCAAGGGCGGGCTCATGGCCTCGCCCACGCGCAGGCGGCCCATGAGGAAATCGCCGCGCCCGGCCACAGCGCCTTCGCCCGGTAGGCCGGTTTCAAACACGCCGGAAGCAATGACGCCCAGCTCGCGTCCACCGGGGGAAAGCGCGCCCTCCGGGCACAAGGCCAGGCAGCCGCCGCAGCCGTGGCACATCTCCGGGAACAGCAGCAGGGTTTTGCCCATGACGGAGAGCGCCTTGTACTGGCAGAACTCCGCACACTGGCCGCACAGCACGCAACGCCCGGCGTCCAGCACGGGCACCTCCAGCATCGCCGGGCTCTCGCCCGTCAACTGCGGATGCAGAAACAGGTGCAGATTGGGCTCCTCCACGTCCAGGTCGACGGCCATGAGGGGCGAGCCCCACAGCGCGGCCAGCGAGGCCGTCACCGTGGTTTTGCCCGTTCCCCCCTTGCCGGAGGCCACCGCGTAGATCATCGGGCGGCTCCCGCCTGCCCGCCGCCGGGCTTGTTGCCGCCGGACTGGGCGTTGGGGCCCTCGGCCACGGCCAGCGCGCCGCTTTTGTACTTCTCCACGGCCTGGGCCACGGTCATGTTCTCCACGTCCTGAATGACGGCGATGCCCGCAGCGGCAAGGGCGGTGAAGGCCTTGGGCCCCACGAAGCCGCTGAGCACCACGCCCGCCCCGGCCTTGGCCACGTTCTCCGCCGCCTGAATGCCCGCGCCCTGCGCCAGCACCTGGGAGCCGCCGTTGTCCAGAAAGCTGTGCTCCCCGGTGTCCAGGTTGACCACCACAAAGCCCGCCGCCCGGCCGAAGCGCGGGTCCACCATATCCGTCAGTGCCGGGCCTTCGCTGGTCACGGCGATGATTCGAGTCATATTCGCTCCTGTGTGTGTGCTTGTCATGTTGCCGCTTGCGGCGTTCCGCGCCGCTGCCTGGCCGCCTATCTGGCCGCCTGTCTGGCCGCCTGTCTGACCACCTGTCTGGCCGCCACGGCGGCAGCCGCCGCCTCTTCCCGCCGCACCGGAGCGCGGGCCTGTGCCGTTCGGACCTGTTCCATCACCACGAGGCATAATGCTCCTCCTTGCGTGACATGCCTGCGGAGGCCGGTGGGCCTCCCGCTCCGCGCGCGCCCTGGCCGGAATGCGGGCCAGTGCTTCCAGCGCTTACGGCTTCCTGTTCTGGCGGGCCAGCCCGGCGGAGAACATGCGGATGCGCTCCACAATGCCTGCAAAGGCGCGGGCCACCGGATGCTCTGGGGGCAGCGCGGCCAAGGCCTCGCCGCTTTCGCCGGAGGCCATGACCGCCTGCGCCAGCGGAATGCGCCCCAAAAAGGGGATGCCCGCTTCCGCAGCCAGTGCCTCGCCGCCGCCGCTGCCGAAAATTTCGCTCACCGTGCCGCAGTCCGGGCAGGTAAAGCCGCTCATGTTCTCCACCAGGCCAAGCATGGCGTGGCCCATGGTGTTGCAGAAACCCACGGAGCGGCGCACGTCGTCCAGGGCCACGGCCTGGGGCGTGGTGACGATGACCGCCACCGCGTCCTTGCCCATGAGCTGCAGCACGGACAGGGGCTCGTCGCCCGTGCCCGGGGGGCAGTCCACCACCAGATAGTCCAGCTCGCCCCACTCCACATCCTGCAAAAACTGGCGGATGACCCCGGCCTTGGCCGGGCCGCGCCAGATGGTGGCCGCGTACTTGTCATCCAGCAAAAAGCCCAGGGACATGACCGAAAGGTTAGCGCTGTAGGGCACGGGCAGCATGGCGTCGCCGCTCATGTCTGGCGTTTTGCCGCCCAGGTGCAGCAGGCGCGGAATGCTCGGTCCGTGCACGTCCACGTCGAGCAGGCCCACCTTTGCGCCGGTGGCCGCCAGGGCCAGGGCCAAATTGGCCGAGACCGTGCTTTTGCCCACGCCGCCCTTGCCGGAAAGCACCACAATCTTTTGCCCTATGCGCGCCATGCGGCCATTCAGCCGTTCATCGGCGGCCATGGCCTCGGCCTTTTTCGCTTCACTCATTGGGAACGCTTCCTTTTTCGTTGAGTTTGCGCACGCGCAGCGCCTTGACGGCCCTGGCCCGGCAGCCCGCGCCCATGCGCCTGCCCCGGCAATTGCCCAGGCCGCAGCCCGGCAGGCGGAAGGCATCCAACCCCGGCAGACCCGCCGTGGCCCAGGCGTTGGCCACGTCGCTGGCCGCGCCGCCCACCCAGGGGGCCACCGCCACGCCGGACTGCACCAGCGCCGCCAGGGCGCAGCCGCTCAGACCGCCGCAAACAAGCAAGTCCGCCCCGGTCTCCGTCAGCAGGTCGATGAGCGCCAGCACCCCGGTCTCCGGGGCCGGGAGGTCGCCGCAGGGGTGCAGCGCGCCGTCCTCCTTGCGGTACAGGCGCAACTGCGTCGCGGTCTCCAGCAGCGCCGCCACGCGGTCGCCATAGCAGGCCAGGCACACAAGCATCGTCTTTCCCCCCATTGCGGTCCACAGGCTGCGCAACGGCGCAACCACAGAGCCTTTGGCAGGTATCGTGCCATTTCAAAAATGCGTGCGAAATTTAATGATTACAAAAGCGCTTCAAAACTGCGGTTCGACGCCGGGCGCGTTTTGCGCCCAGTGTGCGCCGCTGGCGCGGCCGCAGGCCAGGGAGCCCTGGAGCACCCGGCGTGGGCGCAAGCCGCTAAGCGCGGTCCATTCACGCCGAAACGCCCGGCACGCCCCGAAGCAGTGCGCGGCACTATGCAGCGGCGTTCGCCGCCCTGCAGCAACGCACAGCTTTTCAAGACAACGCGCGACGTTACGCGCCAATGCGCGCCGCCGCGCAGCAACGTTTGATTCTCTGCGGCTGCCCGCATCGACGCTCGATTCGACGCAGCGGCGCGCCACATCCTACGTCAAACGCGCGGCCTTTCGCGGCTCCAAAGCCCGGAATCAGCACGCCTCGCCCGCGCCCTTGCGCAAAATGCGCCGCAGGGTGTCTTTGGAAATGCCGAGTTCGCGGCAGGCCGCCATGACGCGGCCTCCGTGGCGGCTTAGCGCTTCCTGCGCGGCGCGGCGCTTGATGCCCTCCAGACTGCCCGTGAGCGGCGGCAGGGCGCGGCCCGGCAAGAGCTGCGGCTGGCCGCCTGCGCACAGGGCCGGGGCCGTGTCGTCGGGCGCGCCGGAGACAAGCCCCCTGGCCAGACTCTCCGGCAGGTGCTCTCCCCGGATGAGCCCGCCGGGGCACAGGATGAAGGCGTACTCGATGATGTNNCTCGCGCACGTTGCCGGGAAAGTCGTGCCGCATGAGCAGTTGCAACACCTCCGGGGCCAGGCCGGAAATTTCCTTGCCGGTAAGCGCATTCTGCCGGGCGATGAAATGCTGCGCCAGCAGGGGCACGTCCTCCGGCCGGTCCCGCAGGGGGGGCAGCATAAGGCGCACCACGTTCAGCCTGTAAAACAAATCGCTGCGGAAGGCCTGCCGGGCCACCATGTCCTCCAGGTCGCGGTTGG
>DIVX01000087.1 GCA_002422505.1 Desulfovibrio sp. UBA6121 | reverse complement strand
TGGGCATGGCGAAGCCGCCGCAGACAACGTCGCCGAGAACGTCGTAGAAGGCGTAGTCGAGGTCTTCGGACTCGTGATAGGCGCCCAGGCTCTCCAGCATGTTGATGGAGGTGATGATGCCGCGACCGGCGCAGCCGACTCCCGGCTCAGGACCGCCGGACTCCACGCACCAAGTCTCGCCGAAGCCGCGCTTGCGGATGTTTTCAAGCTCCACGTTCTCGCCTTCGTCACGCAGGGTGTCGAGGACGGACTTCTGCGCCAGGCCGCCAAGCAGCAGGCGGGTGGAGTCGGCCTTGGGGTCGCAACCCACAACCATGACCTTGCGCCCCATCTCAGCCAAACCAGCCACGGTGTTCTGCGTGGTGGTGGACTTGCCGATGCCGCCCTTGCCGTAAATCGCCACCTTTCTCATCTTCTTCATCTCGCTTACCTCCACTCGTTTCGACATTGGGGTTGATGGACGAGGGGGATAAGGCAAGGGCCGTGCCAGCGCTCACGAATTCAGTCAACCGCGTGATATCCGGTGTTTTTCCTGGATTTACTCCAGGGGATCAGCTACACTTCCAACACGCGCCTACATACGAATTTTGTAGGAACGACACTTTTGTATGTACTTTCAGCAAGGTCGAGGCGAAAGACCAAAGAGCTGAATTCACAAGCCAAACAGGCCCTGGCAACGCGATGGCACCAGAGGTGCAGTTCTCCGCTCCAAACAAGGAGAGGACCATGCTCATCGACAGCACCCTGCGCGAAGGCGCGCAAGCCTATGGGGTCTACTTCGGGGCCGGCGCAAAGCGCCGCATGGCCGAGCTGCTGGCCGCAGCAGGGGTGGACGAGTTGGAGTGCGGCTGGGTGGGCCAGGACGGACTGGAGGAGTTTCTGACCTGGGCGGCGGAAACGCTGCCCAAACCCGGCAACGGGCTGGCGCCCGGCGGGCCCGCCCTCTCGCTGTGGTGCCCCTGCCGCGAAGCCGATGTGCGTGAGGCCGCCCGCCTGGCCCAGGCCGGGCTCATCCAGCGCCTCAACATCGGCGCGCCCTCTTCCGCCCAGCACCGGGAAAAGCGCCTGGGGCTTTCCCAGGCGGAAATGGCAGCGCGTGTGCGCGGGGTGGTGGCCACGGCCATAAGCCTGGGGATCGACTACGTTTCCGTAGGCCTGGAAGACATTTCCCGCGCCGACGCGGACGAGGCCCTGGCCCTGGCTAAGGCCGCAGCGGGCGCTGGCGCGGCCCGGGTGCGCCTGTCCGACACGGTGGGGCTGCTTACCCCGGCGGCCACGGCGGCCCTGGTGGGGCGCTTTGCGCAGGCCCTGGCCGTGCCGGTGGCCCTGCACGCCCACAACGACCTGGGCATGGCCACGGCCAATGCGGTTACGGCGCTGGAGCACGGCGCGGCCTTTGCCGATGTCTCGGTGCTGGGCCTGGGCGAACGCGCGGGCATCGCCGCCCTGGAGCAGGTGGCGGCCTGGGCCAACCTGCGCGCGGAAGGAACCTACGACCTGCGCGTGCTGCGCGCCCTGTGCCTGCTGGCCGGGCAGGCGGGCAAGGTGCCCGTGGCCCGCAACCGCCCCGTGGTGGGGCAAGACATTTTCGCGGCGGAGTCCGGCATCCACGTGCATGGCTTGCTGCGCGACCCCTCCCTCTTCGAGCCCTTTGCGCCGGAAGAGGTCGGAGCCTCGCGCCGGGTGGGCGTGGGCGGCAAGAGCGGCTGTGCAGCCCTGGGGCAGGCCCTGGAGCGCCTGCGCCAGCCCTCCCCGCCGGGGGCCAGGCCGGACGAAGGCCTGCTCAAGCGCGTACGCGCCCTGGGCCAGCGCCTAGGCCGCCCGCTCACGGACTCGGAAATTCTCGCCGTCATGTAGGCAGCCGTTCTGTAAGCAGGAGAACGCCATGAATTTCGCCGGAATCTTCAAAACCGTCGCCGACGCGCTCCAACTCGCAGGCGGCATCGGTGCCTCGGCAGAGCTGAGCCTGGGCGAGCTTTTCCCCGGACCAGGCGGCCCGCCCCCCGGCGAGGCCCTGTATCCCCACCGCAGCACCCTGGAGGCCGCACCTTGCCTGTCGCCCTGCTCGATCTCCTCGCCAACGCGGCCATCCCGCTGAAGCTGACCCTGAAGGTGGCGCTCACGGCCACCGCAGGGGCCTGCCTGGCGGGCATCGGCGCGGGCTACGCCCTTTCCCGGCGCGGCCTGCCCGGCCGCGAACTGCTTGACTCGCTGTGCACCCTGCCCCTGGTGCTGCCGCCCACGGTCATCGGCTATTACCTTTTGGTGGTGTTTGGCCGCAAAGGCGTGCTGGGCCAGTGGCTGGAGGAGACCTTCGACGTGAGCCTGGTGTTCACCTGGCAGGGCGCGGCCCTGGCCGCCAGCGTGGTGGCCTTTCCCCTGGTGTGCAAGTCCGCGCGCACGGCTTTCGAGGGCGTGGACCAAGGCCTGGAGAACGCCGCCAGAACCCTGGGCGCGGGCGAGGGCCGCGTATTCCTGCGCGTTTCCCTGCCGCTGGCCTGGCGCGGCATTGTGGCGGGCACCATGCTGGCCCTGGCGCGCGCCATGGGCGAATTCGGCGCCACGCTCATGATTGCGGGCAACCTGCCGGGCCGCACGCAGACCTTGTCGCTTGCGGTATATGAGGCCGTGCAGGCCGGGCGCGACGACGAGGCCGCCTTCCTCGTGGTCCTCACCTCCTGCGTCTGCGTCGCCCTGCTGTTGTCCTCGGGCAAGCTCTTGAACCGCCAGATACGCTGAAGCCAAAGGAGAATCCCCATGCCGCAGCTTCGACCCCTTTTCGGCGCGCTGGCCCTGGCCGCCCTGCTGGCCGCCCGCGCCGCGCCGGAGGCCGCAGAGGCCCTGGTTCTGCCCGCGCCGGAAACCCTGTGCGCCGTGTCCTCCTGCGCGCCACCGCTAGCAGCGCCGTGCAACAACGCGGGCCAACCCGGGAGCCGCCCATGAGCCTGGAACTAGACATCCGCATGACCCTTGGCGCCGGACGCCGCAGCTTCACCCTGGCGGCGGCTTTGGCCTCGCGCGGGCGTTCCACCGTGCTCTTCGGCCCTTCCGGCTCCGGCAAAACCGTAACTCTGCGCGCCGTGGCCGGGCTCATGAAGCCCTCTGCCGGGCGCATCGTGCTGGACGGCGAGACGCTTTTCGACGCGGGCCTGGGCGTGGACCTGCCCGCGCGGGAGCGCGGCGTGGGCTACGTGTTCCAAGACTACGCCCTGTTCCCGCACCTGAACGTGGCGGAAAACGTTGGCTTCGGCCTTGGGCGCGGGCTTTTCGGCCGGGTGGGCGCGGCCTCCAAGCGCCGCGTGCTGGAGCTGCTGGACCTGGCGGGCCTGACCGAGCTGGCCCAGGCGCGGCCGGGGCGGCTCTCCGGCGGGCAGCGCCAGCGGGTGGCCCTCATGCGCGCCCTGGCCCGCAAGCCGCGCGTGCTGCTGCTGGACGAGCCCTTTGCCGCGCTGGACCCGCTTTTACGCCAGCGCATGCGCCGGGAGGTGCGCGCCATCTGCCAGGCTGCGGGCGCGCCCACGGTGCTCATCACCCACGACCCGGACGACGTGCTGGAGTTTGGCGGCACCGTGGCCCTGTACGAAACCGGGGCCGTGCGCCAGGTGCTGGAGTTCCCGGACGGCCCGGAGGGCGGCCGCGCCGCGCGCGACATGCTGCTGGCCGCGCACTTCGGGGCCTATGCGGAGTCCACGTTGGCTCCCTGCCCCGGCGGGTATTCGCAATCCTGTGAGACAACGCAGCCGTAGATTGCCATATTTGTAATTTTTAGCCTCTTCCATGCCGCTGCTCTACCCGCGTACCCTTTTATTTTCAGCAACAATTTCAGTGGCAAGTAAATATTGTCGCCAAGGCTTCGCGCAACGGCACCGATATTGCTTGCCATAAGCCATGACGCTCCTGCTCGGCAACCTGAAGCTCCAGGTCCTCTCATCCATCTGCCAGATCATCGACACGGCGCTCGACCTCGAAATAGCCCTGGGCGAGGTCTTGCGCATCCTGTCGGAAAGCCTGTCCATGAAGCGGGCCACCATCACCCTGGCCGACCCGGACAATGAACGGCTGGCCATAACGGCCTCCCACGGGCTCACCAGCGAAGAACGTCAGCGCGGCGTGTACGAACTGGACGAAGGCGTCACCGGGCTCATCTTCCAAACCGGCAAGCCCTACGTGGTGCCCGACATCCGCCGCGAGCCCCTGTTCCTCGACAAAACCGGCTCCCGCCACCTGGAGCGCGGGCGCGTCAGCTTCATCGGGGTGCCCATCACCTCCCACGGGCGCTGCCTGGGCGTGCTCAACGTCGACAGGCTCTTCGGCGACGAAGTGGCCTTCGAGGAGGACCTGTCCTTCCTCACCGTGGTGGCAACGCTCATCGGCCAGTTCCTGTCGCTGAACGAGAAAATCAAGGCGCGCGAGGAAGCCCTGGTGCGCGAGAACCTTTCCCTGCGCTCGCAGATAACCCGCGAGCAGCGCGGGCCGTACATCGTGGGCAAAAGCCTGTCCATGCTCGACGTGGAGCACCAGGTGTGCAAGGTGGCCCCCACCAAGGCCACGGTGCTGCTGCTGGGCGA
>DIVX01000052.1:188-3258 GCA_002422505.1 Desulfovibrio sp. UBA6121 | reverse complement strand
TGCCCAACGCCAAGACCGGCACCGTCACCTTCAACGTGGGCGACGCCGTTCGTGAAGTGAAGGCTGGCCGCGTGGAGTTCAAGGTCGACAAGGCGGGCATTCTGCACGCCCCCATCGGCAAGAAATCCTTCGGCCCGGAGAAGCTCTGTCAGAACCTCTCCGCCCTGCTGGAGGCCGTGAACCGCCTGAAGCCGAACACCGCCAAGGGCACCTACCTGAAGGCCANNTGGCCGTGGCGACCACCATGGGCCCTGGCGTTAAGGTCGATACGCTGAGCATCCGGAAGTTTCTGGAAGGCTAAAACCGGCGCGGACGGAGTGGCCGTCCAAACTGGACTCAATAGATAGCACGGGAAGTTTAAGTCGAAGAAAGCAGGTGGGCCGCACGCCCTTAATAACGCCTGCCGAGACGGACTTTGCTTTCCGGGCCAATGAACGACGAGGAGCGAGACACGGTGAACAGGCAAGATAAAGCCCAGATCATCGAGCAGCTGCACGAAAAGGCTGCGCGGGCGAACATCGCCGTCGTCACCGACTTCAAGGGCATGGGCGTTGAGGAGATGACTCTTCTGCGCGCCAAGCTTCGCGAAGCCGGAGTCGATTACCAAGTCGTCAAGAATACCCTGGCCCGGTTGGCGCTCAAAGAGACGTCCCACGACGTTCTCAATGATCGCCTGAAAGAAAACTGCGCGGTCGCTTTGGGCTACGATGATCCCGTAGCCCTGGCCAAGGCCCTGTCCGAGTTCGTGAAGGGGAGCAAGAAGCTCACCATGCGCTACGGCAGCCTTGAGGGGAAATTCCTTGACGAGGAGGGCGTGAAGCAGCTTGCAACGCTGCCCAGCAAGCCCGAAATGCTGGCCAAGTTGCTCGGCACCATGAATGCGGTGCCCACCAACTTCGTCGGCGTGTTCGCGGCTGTGCTCCGCAACTTCCTGTATGCCTTGAATGCAATCAAGGAGCAGAAGGAAGGCGGCGCCGCACCCGAGGCCCCTGCGGCCTCCTAAGGCCCCATTACCCCAGTCAACTTCAAGCAACGCAACTTTCCAGGAGGAATATATCATGTCCGTGACCAAAGAGCAGGTTGTTGAGTTCATTTCCAGCATGACCGTTCTCGATCTGGCCGAGTTCATCAAGGAGCTCGAGGAGAAGTTCGGCGTTTCCGCCGCCGCTCCCATGGCCGCCTTCGCCGCCGCGCCTGCTGGCGCCGCCCCGGCTGAAGCCGCCGAAGAGAAGACCGAGTTCGACGTCATCCTGAAGGAAGCCGGCGCCAATAAGATCGGCGTCATCAAGGTTGTCCGCGCCCTCACCGGCCTGGGCCTGAAGGAAGCCAAGGACAAGGTCGACGGCGCTCCTCAGACCATCAAGGAAGGCGTGAGCAAGGCTGACGCCGAAGACGCCAAGAAGCAGCTCACCGAAGCCGGCGCCGTCGTCGAGGTGAAGTAGCTTTTTGTCCAGACTTTGAGCTATACAGGACAGAGGACGCATCCTTTGCGGGGTGTGTCCTCTGTCCCGTCTCAATTTATATAGCCCGTTGCCGCCGTTGGCGGTGCGGGTTGAGTTGCGCCGCAAGGGTCCGGTGCGTTGGGAGCCGCAGCTGTAACAGCGCGATCCGCAATAGGAATTTTTCCCACCCCCCTGCGGAGATCTGATTCCATTTGGGGACTATGAAGACGTGACGCAACGTGACCCGCATTTTTGGACCGGGACCTGACAATTGCCCCAGGGCGCAGTGCGCCCAGGGTTTTCTATTTCCCGTGAACACAAACCGTCTCGCTCGATGAGGTGACAATGGCCCAACTCACGAAACATTTCGGTAAGATCGCCAACAGCCTGCCTATTCCGCACCTGCTGGAGCTCCAGGTCGACTCATACCTGAAATTCCTGCAGCGCGACGAACCACCGGCCAGCCGCGCCGATCTCGGCCTTGAAGCCGTTTTCCGTTCCGTTTTCCCCATTGAGGACTTCAACCGCACCGCCAGCCTGGAGTATGTCAGCTACATCATCCAGGACCCCAAGTATGACGAGGACGAGTGCCTTGCCAAGGGCTTGACCTATGAAACCCCCTTGCGCCTCATCGTGCGCCTGGTGGTTTTTGATGTCGACGAAGAGTCCGGCAGCCGCACCATCCGCGACATCAAGGAACAGGACATCTATTTCGGCACCCTGCCGCTGATGACCGACAAGGGCACCTTCATCATTAACGGCACCGAGCGCGTCATCGTCAACCAGCTGCAGCGCTCGCCCGGCATCATCTTCGAGCACGACTCCGGCAAGACGCACTCCAGCCGCAAGGTTCTGTACTCCTGCCGCATCATCCCCATGCGCGGCTCCTGGCTGGACTTCGACTTCGACCACAAGGACATCCTGTACGTCCGCATCGACCGCCGCCGCAAAATGCCCGCCACCATCCTGTTCAAGGCCATGGGCATGACCAAGACGGACATCCTCGACTACTTCTATGAGCACGAGGAATACCTGTTCGACGGCGAGCGCGTGCTGCGCAAGATGCGCGAGGACCAGTACCGCAAGGAAGACGCCTACGTCGACGTGACCCTTTCCGACGGCAAGGTGCTCGTCAAGCGCGGTCGTCCCATCACCAAGGGCTCCTGGCGCAAGATGATCAAGGACGGCCAGAGCGCCATCGAGGTCGCCCCGGACTCCCTGCTTGGCCAGTACCTGGCCCACGACATCATCGACGCGGGCACCGGCGAGGTCATTGCCGAGGCCGCCCAGGAGATCTCCGCCGACCTCATTGAGCGCGTGCGCGCCCAGGGCGTGCAGGAGATCAGCGTGCTGTTCACCCGCGGCATGGACGTCTCCTCCTCCATGCGCGACACCCTGGCCGCCGACAAGACCACGGACATCGCCAGCGCGCAGATCGAGATCTACCGTCGTCTGCGTCCCAGCTCGCCGCCCACGGCCGAAATCGCCTCCAGCTTCTTTGAGAACCTGTTCCGCAACGCGGACTACTACGACCTGTCCACAGTGGGCCGCTACAAGCTGAACACCCGCATGGACATCAAGGAATCCCTTGAGCTGCGCACCCTGACCAACGAGGACATCCTCAAGGC
>DIVX01000052.1:0-120 GCA_002422505.1 Desulfovibrio sp. UBA6121 | reverse complement strand
GGAGCGCATGAGCCTGCAGGAAGTGTCCACGCTCATGCCGCACGACCTCATCAATCCCAAGCCCGTGGCCGCCGTGCTGAAGGAGTTCTTTGGAACCTCCCAGCTCTCGCAGTTCATGGA
>DIVX01000142.1:4122-4327 GCA_002422505.1 Desulfovibrio sp. UBA6121 | reverse complement strand
AGCTGAACAACTTCAACCTTTCCGTGGGCCTCACCGAAGCCTTCATGCAGGCCGTGGACAAGGACGAGGAATACGAGCTCGTCGCCCCCAACACCAAAGAGGTGCGCGAACGCCTCAAGGCGCGCGAGGTGTTCGCCCTGCTGGTGCAAAAGGCCTGGGAGTCCGGCGACCCCGGCATGGTCTTCCTCGACCGCATCAACCGCGA
>DIVX01000142.1:0-4114 GCA_002422505.1 Desulfovibrio sp. UBA6121 | reverse complement strand
TGCAACCTGGGCTCCATCAACCTGGCGCTGTTCTACGACGAAAACGCCCGCGACCAGATCGACTGGGAGGGCCTCAAAAAGGTCATCCACCAGAGCGTGCGCTTCCTCGACAATGTCATCGAGGCCAGCGTGTACCCCCTGGACAAGATTTCCGAAATGGTGCGCACCAACCGCAAGATCGGCCTGGGGCTCATGGGCTTCGCCGACCTGCTCTACCAGTTGGGCGTGCCCTACAACTCCCAGGAAGGCGTCTCCCTGGCCGAACGGCTCATGGCCTTCATTCAGGATGAATCCAAGCTGGCCTCCAAGGCCCTGGCCGACGAGCGCGGCCCCTTCCCGGCCTTTGCAGGCAGCACCTTTGCCGCCAAGAAGCAGGGCCCCTACCGCAACGCCACCACCACCACCNNATCGAGCCGCTCTTCGCCCTGTCCTTTGTGCGCAACGTCATGGACGGCGACAAGCTCGTGGAGGTGAACCCCTACTTCGAGGCCGCCCTCAAAAAGGCCGAGGCCTTCAGCCCCAAGCTCATGGAAGAGGTGGCCAAATGCGGCACCATCCGCGGCATGGACTACCTGCCCGAGGACATCCGCCGCGTCTTCGTCACCGCCATGGACATCGAACCCATTTGGCACCTCAAGATGCAGGCCGCCTTCCAGAAGTTTACCGACAACGCCGTGTCCAAAACCGTCAACCTGCCCAGCACCGCCACCCAGGAAGACATTTGGGACATCTACTGGAAGGCCTACGNNCCAGGTGCTGTGCACCGGCGACGGCCAGGACAAGAAGGACACCGCCGAAGAAGACGGCAAGCCCAAGACCGTGGTGCGCAAGCGGCCAGACATCGTCTACGGCTTCACCCAAAAGGTCGATACCGGCCTGGGAGCCCTCTACCTCACCATCAATGAGCAGGACGGCAAGCCCTTTGAGGTCTTCGCCACCATCGGCAAGTCCGGCAAGTCCATCACCGCCAAGGCCGAGGCCATAGGCCGCCTGGTGTCCCTCGCCCTGCGCTCCGGCGTAGCCGTGCGCGACATCGTGGAGCAGCTCAAGGGCATCGGCGGCGAATACCCCAAGTTCCAGAAAAAGATCCTGCTGCAGTCCATACCCGACGCCGTGGCCTGGGTGCTGGAAAACCGCTACATGAGCGGGGAAAAGCACGCCTCCAGCCACGCCAACGGCATTACCAAGGAAACCTGCCCGGAATGCGGCGAAGTGCTGACCTTCGAGGAAGGCTGCAATTGCTGCAAATCCTGCGGCTACACCAAGTGCGGGTAGAGTAAGAGCAAGGGGCGCCGCCCCTTGGACCCCGCCAAAGGGCCTGAGGCCCTNNGCCCTTTGGAATCCCCATAGCGCCGGGTCTTCGGTCTGCAAGAGCAGACCGAAGACCCGGCGCAGGTGTTTCGGGCGGGCGTGGTGGAAACGTGGCCCTGTGGCGGGCCAGCAGACTCCCCCACACGGCCCGGCCAATGATGCGAATCCCGTCAGCCAAATCGCTCCGCGTATCAAGCTCAAGCGGTGCGCATGCTTCATTGTCGCTCTTCAGGAGGCGACATCCCGGCCCGCCCCTGCCCGGGCACCGGCAAGCCGGAGGAAGCGGAAATTGAGGAGAGCGTGAAAAACGCCGTGCGGCGGGCGCTAACGGGGGGGGCGGGGGTTGCGTTATTTCTAACGCTACGCTAACGGTGTTTTCGCAAGAGATTGACGCGAAGTTCAATGCGCCCGCTTGCCCCTAGGGAGAATTTTTCCACCGGGCTATTTTTTGCATTACACTAAGCCAAGCCCCAAAACTTTGACTTGGTAAAAGGGCATGGCTATATTCTCCTCAAACACCCAGAAATTGTGATAAGCACAGGAGGGTGAAAGATATGACAAAGAAGATTAAGAATATCATCGTTGGAGCCAGTAGAGTTCTGGACTTTTCTGGCTCGGCGCTTGTCATCGACGTTGCACGTTGCCGTTCAATGCGTGAGTACTATGCCAACCGCACTGACGCCGAGGCCTTACAGCAAGACTTGACCAAGGTGGGGCGTGACATGACTAGCGCCATGGAAAAGGCCAAGGTCCGTGCCTAAACCAAAGAATAAGAAGCCCTCGCAGAAGCCGAGCACTCCTGCGGGGTCTTCTTCTGTTGCTATTCCAACTCCTGTTCCTACAGTTGTTCCAGCCTCATCTTCACGGGGGAGAATTCTCCGCCAGGAAGTCGAGATGCATTCTGGCCCATTCCCTTCGCCAAAAACACTCGCCGAATATGACAAGGTGGTCCCCCACCTTGCCGAAAATGTTGTTTTGTGGGTTGAAAATGAACAGAAGCATCGCCATTTAATGGAGCATGAGTTTCTTGAAATAGAAAAAGCCCAATCGAGAGCTTCCATCAGAGATGGTCGGGTAGGTTTGGTCTTCGGGTTTATCTTGACCCTCGCTGGATTTGCCACGGCCGCATGGTTCGCTGTCCTTGGTCATCCGTGGGCGGGGGCGGCTGTTTTCGGCGGTACGCTCCTCGGCATAGTCTGGTGTTTTATCTTTGGGAGCAAAGTGAGAGCCCAAGATTCCTTACAGCAAATGCAGCAGGTAATGGCTACTGCTGGCGAAAACGGGAAGCCTGACCCAGCGCAACATACAGAATTGGAAGAGCAAAAGTCCGTTTCCGAATAGCCTCGCACTGAACCCCTTCATCCTGTCTCACGCCCCCTTGCCACCGTAAAACCGGTGGCATGAAGCGCAAGCCCACCGACACCACGACACAGAACGTCGCCCATCTGGCCTTCCGGGGCCGGGGTCTGTTCGCCGCCGTCAGCTGGACGGCCAAAGCGCGCCAGTACATCTCGGCGGACGAATACCGCTACATCTCCCCCGTCTTCCATTTCGTTTGCCATGAGGGGGGGAATCATTCCCCCCCAACAGGTGCAAGGGGCGGCGCCCCCTGCTTCTTCTTTACGCGTCCAGGCCCAGCAGCCTCTTCGCAATTTCCTTCGCGGCCTTGCGGCCTGCGCCCATGGNNCCATGGCGCTGATGACGGTGGCGGCTCCGGTGACGATGTCGCCCCCGGCGAAGACGTTGTGGATGCTCGTTTCGCCGGTTTCGGGGTTGGCGTCGATGTAGCCGCGCTTGTTGAGGCCGAGGCCCTTGGTGGCTTCCAGCAGGATGGGGTTCGGCTTGGTGCCCACGGCGATGATGACGAGCTGGCAGGGGATGTCGGCGGTCTGGCCCTCGATGGGTTCGGGGCGGCAGCGGCCGGAGGCGTCGGGTTCGCCGAGCTTCATTTTCTGCACGGTCATGCTGATCAGGCGCTTGTTCTCGTCGGCGTTGAGGGCCAGGGGAGCGTTAAGCAGCTCAAGCTGCACGCCCTCTTCGATGGCGTGTTCCAGTTCTTCGAGGCGCGCGGGCATTTCGGCCTTTGTGCGGCGGTAGACGATGGAGACTTTCTTGGCTCCCAGGCGCAGGGCGGTGCGGGCGGCGTNNGCGTCCATGGCCACGTTGCCGCCGCCGATGACGCAGACCTCGTCGGCCTTGAAGATGGGCGTGTCGTAATTGGGGAAGTCGTAGGCGCGGCCAAGGTTCACGCGGGTGAGGTACTCGTTGGCGGAGAACACGCCGATGCTGTTCTCGCCGGGGATCTTCATGAACTGGGGCAGGCCCGCGCCCACGCCGATGAACACGGCCTTGTAGCCTTGGTCAAAAAGCTCCTGGACGGTGATGGCCTTGCCGCCCACCCAGTTGGTCTTGAACTCGACACCGAGTTCCTTCATGGCGTCCACTTCGCGGCGGACGATGCCTTTGGGCAGGCGGAATTCGGGGATGCCGTAGACGAGCACGCCGCCGACCTCGTGCAGGGCCTCGAACACGGTGACCTTGATGCCGAGCGCGGCGAGGTAGCCGGCCACGGTGAGGGAGGAGGGGCCGCCGCCGATGCAGGCCACGCGCAAGTCGGGCCGCTCCATGCGGCAGGCGGCTTCGCCGGTGATTTGCAGGCAGGCGGTGTCGCCCTCGGCCAGGCGCGCGGCGAAGGTGTCGGCCACATAGCGTTCCAGGCGGCCAATGGCCACGGGCCCGCCGGTTTTGTCCGGGTTCTTGCCCATGATGCACATGCCTTCGCACTGGGTTTCCTGGGGGCAGA
>DIVX01000122.1 GCA_002422505.1 Desulfovibrio sp. UBA6121 | reverse complement strand
ATGTGCGCCATGCCCTTGATGGGCAGGTCGCGCAGGAGGTTCAGCACCGGCTGCACGTAAATGCGCGTGGGCGCAAGCAGGGCGCTGGCCACGGTCTGGGTGTCGCCGGGCAGAATGTCCGTGCCTTTGAGGCCGGAGGAATCGAAAATCTTGCGGATGAGCGAGTAGCCGTTGCTGTGCGGGCCGGAGGACGCCAAGCCGATGATGACGTCGCCGTTGGCGATCTGCGAGCCGTCCACAATGCGCTCGTAGTCCACCATGCCGACGCAGAAGCCGGAGAGGTCGTACTCGCCCTCGGGGTAGAAGCCGGGCATTTCCGCCGTCTCTCCGCCCAAGAGGGCGCACTTGGCCTGCTTGCAGCCTTCAACAATGCCTTCCAGCACGCGCACGGCCACCTCGGTGTGCAGCTTGCCAGTGGCGAAATAATCAAGGAAGAAGAGGGGGCGCGCGCCCTGCACCAGAACGTCGTTCACGCTCATGCCCACAAGGTCTATGCCGATGGTGTCGTGCCCGCCGAAGGCGAAGGCCAGCTTGAGCTTGGTGCCCACGCCGTCCGTGCCGGAAACAAGCACCGGCGCGGCCACGTTGGTCAGGTCGGGCTTGTACAGCCCGCCGAAACCGCCGATTCCAGAGAGCACCCCCTTGCTGTGGGTGCTGGCGGCAAGAGCCTTGATGCGCTCGACGAAGACATTGGCCTCGTCTATGTTGACCCCTGCGGCTTTATAGGCATCGGCGCGGTGAGACATGCTGTGTACTCCTTCTGCGTGGGCTTGAGCTATCGGCGGGGCCGACTGTGCCATTGATTCTTTCAAGCGAGCAAGTGTATACTGAAGCCGGGCAAGATTCAAACCTTAATTCCTGGCGCACCCCGGCCAGGAGGCGGGCAACGCGCCCGTGGAGGCAGCCATGCTCCCGAAGTGCAAATGGATTTTTTTTCGCCTGGGCGTAATGGCCCTGCTGCTGGCCTGGGCCCTGCCCGCCGCAGCCCAAAACGCCGTGCGGGGGCCGGTGGGCGCGCCGGTGCCGCTTACGTTCACCGATCCTGCCGCCGCCAAGGCGACTGCCGCGCCCGCCCAGGCCGCGCCCGCCCAACAGGCCCCAGCTGCCAAGACGGACGAGCCGCAGCCGAAGTTTCCCAACAAGGACACGGCGAAAAATCGCCAGGACTACGACATGGGCACGGGCACGGGCACCATTCAGCTTGGGCGCGACGACGCCACCGGCGACACGGTGATGCGCCACAACCCGCCGCAAAAGACCCAGGAGCCGTATCCGCTGGAGCAGCAGCCCATCCAGGTATGGCCCACGGTGACGCCCGCAGGCAGGCCGCACCGCTAGGCTGGGGGATGCGCCGCGCCGATTCCTCTCGACGCGCCAGAGGCGATCTGGCATTCTTCGCCCCCTGCGGGCCGCCGTGGCTTTTGGCCCGGCAACCAGCCCGCTAAAACCGTGCAAAGCACCCACGCTCAAAGGAGCATGTCATGGATTCGGAATGGATTTTCGCTGAGAAGCTGCCTGTGGATGATGCCGACCCCAAGGCCCTGCTGGGCAAATGGGCCAACGTGGCCGAGGACATGGCCCTGGTGCCCGCGCTTAACGTGCGCATGCGCGTGGAGGCCGGGCATTTCGTGATTGAGGTGAGCCCGGAGTTGTACGACGTGTTCCGCAGCGCGTAATAGCGTCTGCATGGCCCTGGCGTTGCCGCGCACTCCGGCCTGCACGCCTGAGACGGCGAAGCCGGGGCGAAACTGGGACGAAGCTGGTCGGGTGAAACCTGCCAGCGTCTGAAAATTTGACAAGGCCCGCGCGCGCCACGTATCCTTCCGGCATCCTGAAATTTTGGGGGGCGCGATGGGCGACGTGGCGATGTGGGGCGGCCTTGGGCTGGTGGCGGTGGTTTCCGCTGCGCTGGGCTATGCCCTGGGACGCCTGAAGCGGCGCTGCGTGGCTCCGGCCCAGGCGGGGGGCAAGCACCTGCTCCCGGCCTTGCAGGCCCTGGCCGCCGCAGGCGTGGAGCTGGACGTGATGCCGCGCGCCTGGCTGGACGCAAACGGCAACTCGGCCCTGGGCGAAGACGCGCCCTACGAGCCCCTGGCCCGCTGCGTGGCCCGCGCCGCCAGCCCTGATGGCCTCATCTGCGAAATTTTCGCCTCGGCCCAGGGCCTGGAGGCCGCGCCCGGCGCGCCCGTGACCTGCTTCTTCACCCCGCAGCGCCTGGGGGGCAGGCAGGTCAACGCCTTTGAGACGGTCATCGCCAGCGTGGACACCGGCCTTGAGCCCCCGCGCCTGACCCTGGGCCCGCCCACGGAGCTGTTGTCCATTGCGCGCAGGCGGCACCCCAGAAAGCGCGTGAGCGACCAGCGCTTTGTGCGCGTGCGCCTGTGGCTGGCCGAGCCGGACACGACCGAACGCTATTTCCCGGACGCCGCGCCGGATATTTCCGTGAACGCTTACGAGGGCGCCCATGGCCAGGAAAACGCGGTGACGAACATCTCCGCCGGGGGCCTGGCCCTTGAGGTGCGCGCGGAGCAGACGCCGGACGCGCTGGTCCTGGGCTCCGCCGTGGTGCTCAAGTGCTCGTTGTTCCTGTTCCGGGAAAAGCAGTTCAAGCCTTACTGGTATGCGGGCGAGGTGCGCGGCCTGGGCGAAACCCAAGGCCCCGGCGGAACCATGCGCCGCATCGCCATCGGCTTCAGCCACGTGGGCATGGCCGACGACAGCAGCCCCCAGGGCGTTTCCTGGGCCAGGCGCACACAGGATGAAAACAAAGGAGATCGCACATGAAGGTTCTCGGCATCAACGGCAGCGCACGGCTCAACGGCAATACCGCAATCATGCTCGGCACCGCCCTGGATGCCCTGCAGGCCGAGGGGCTTGAAACAGAACTGCTGCAACTGGGGCCAAAGTGCCTCCAGGGCTGCATCGCCTGCTACAAGTGCTTTGAAAACAAGGACATGCGCTGCGCCGTGGACGATGTTCTGAACAGCTACGTGGAAAAGATGATCGCGGCGGACGGCATTCTGCTCGGCTCGCCCACCTATTTTGCGGATGTGACCAGCAACATGAAGGCCCTTATGGACCGCGCAGGCATGGTGGCCCGCGCCAACGGCGACATGTTCGCCCGCAAGGCCGGGGCGGCCGTGGTCACCGCGCGCCGGGGCGGGGCCATCCATACCTTCGACACCCTGAACCACTTTTTCTTCATCGGCCAGATGGTGGTGCCCGGCTCCAGCTACTGGAACATGGGCTACGGGCGGGAGCCCGGCCAGGTGAAGGGCGACGACGAAGGCCTGAACACCATGCGCGTGCTGGGGCAGAACATGGCCTGGCTGCTCAAGAAGCTGGCGGCCTAGTCCATGGAGGCGTTGACGGGCGGCCTGGCCCTGCTTCTTGGCCTGCTGTTCGGCGTGGGGCTTGCGGCGGCGCTGCTCAAGAACCGCCTTGCGGCGGAAACCGCGCGCCAGCGGGCCGAGGCGGAAACCGCCCTGGCCCAGGCCCTGGCCCAGGCCAGAAGCGGCGAATCCGCCCTGGTGGAGCGCCTGCGCGGGGCCGAGGCCCAGCTGGCGAGCCTGCGCGTTGATTTGGACGCCGCCCGCAGCCTAGCCACGGAGACCGTGGAGGCCCTGCGCACCGAGACCGGCCGCCGCGCCAGCGCCGAGGCCCAGGCCAAGGCCGCCGAGGCCGAGCTGGCCGAGCGCCTGCCCGCCCTGCGCGCCGAGTTGGACGCCGCCCGCGCCGCCGCCCTCAAGGCCGCAGACGCCCTGCGCGCCGAAACCGCCCAGCGCGCCAGCGCGGAGGAGATAGCCGCCCGCGTGCCCGGTCTGGAAACCCAGCTTACCGCCATTTCCGCCGATCTTTCGGCCCTCAAGGTGCGCGAGGGCGACCTGGCGGCCCGCATGGAGGAGGAGCGCAAGGCGGCGAACGAGAAGCAGGCCCTGCTGGAAGACTTGCAGGCCAAATTGCAGGATACCTTCAAGGCCCTTTCCGCCGACGCGCTGAAGCACAACAACCAGAGCTTTGTGGAGCTGGCCAAGGCCCACCTTTCCACGTTCCAGGAAGCCGCCAAGGGCGACCTGGAGCTGCGCCAGAAGAGCATCGAGGGTCTGGTGAAGCCCATCAAGGAATCCCTTACCCTGGTGGACGCGCGCATTCAGGACATGGAGAAGAGCCGCCAGAACGCCTACGTGGAGCTGTGCCAGCAGGTGAAGTTCCTGGCCAGCGATCAGGTGGACCTGAAAAAAGAGACGCGCAAGCTGGTGGACGCCCTGCGCCGGCCCACCGTGCGCGGCCGCTGGGGCGAAATGCAGCTGCGGCGCGTGGTGGAGCTGGCGGGCATGATCAACTATTGTGACTTTTCCGAGCAGACCAGTGTGACCACCGAGGAGGGCCGCCTGCGGCCGGATATGGTGGTGCGCCTGCCCGGCGGCAAGAACGTGGTGGTGGACGCCAAGGCTCCGCTGGAGGCCTACCTCAACGCCTACGAATCGCAGGATGAGGATACCCGCAAAAGCAACATGCAATCCCACGCTCGCCAGATACGCGACCACATGACCAAATTGGGGCAGAAGAGCTATTGCGATCACATCAAACCCACGCCGGAGTTCGTGGTCATGTTCCTGCCGGGCGAAATATTCTTCAGTTCCGCCTTGGAACACGACCCTGGGCTTATTGAAGAAGGGGTCAGCAAGAATGTGATTGTCGCATCGCCTACGACTCTCATCGCGTTGCTTAGGGCCGTTGCCTATGGATGGCAGCAGGAAACGGTGGCGGAAAGCGCGCAGAAGGTGAGCGAACAAGGACGAAAGCTGTATAAGAGCATGTGCACGTTCGTGGAGCACATGGGCCGGATTGGGAAAGGGTTGGGCTCTGCGGTTGAAGGCTACAATAAGGCTGTTGGCTCCCTTGAGTCGCGGGCATTGCCCCAGGCCAGGAAGCTGAAGGAGCTAGGGGCGGGGACGATTGACGAGGTCCCTGATTTGCAATTGATCGAAAAGAGCACCCGCGAACTACAGCAGAGCGAAGTGCAGCCGAGCGAGGAATAGCCGGGCGCGAAACCGTACGCCGCGAAAGAACGTTGCCGCGCCGGGGGCTGCCCCCATGTCCCGCTGCCAAGCCTCCGGTCCGGGGCCTCCGCGCCCGCCCGGAAGCGCGGCGGCGGAAGAAACACCCGCGAAACATCCACCTTGGGGGTAAAGCGCATGAGTCTTGAACTTCTGCCCTGGCATGCCGCGCGCCGGGTGTTGCTGGCAATGGTTTCGGCCCTCCTCGTCGCCCTCATCGCCCTTGCCGCGCCCGCCTGCGCCGCCCCGCCCTCGGAAAGCCCGGCCCTGCAAGCGCCCCTGAGCGACGCCGAACTGTACGAGACTGCCATTGACGCCTATCTGTACGGCTACCCGCTGGTGACCATGGAGCTGACGCGCCGGGTGATGACCAACGTGGCCGAGCCGGACGCGCGGCGCGCGCCCATGGGCCGTTTCGCCAACATGCGGCAGTACCCCGACGCCGCCTTCCGCGACTTCACCACCCCCAACGCCGACACGCTCTATTCCATCGCCTGGCTGGACCTAGCCAAGGAACCCTACGTGCTCTCCCTGCCGGACATGCGCGGCCGCTATTTTCTCATGCCCATGATGTCCGGCTGGACGGACGTGTTCGCCTCCCCGGGCACGCGCACCACGGGCGACGGGGCGCAGGTTTTCGCGCTCACCGGGCCGGGCTTCACGGGGGCGCTGCCCCCCGGCGTGACGCGGATTGCATCCCCCACGAACATGGTGTGGATTTTGGGGCGCACCTATTGCGACGGCACGGCTGAGGACTACCGGGCCGTGCATGCCCTGCAAAACGCCTATGCGTTGACGCCGCTTTCGGCCTACGGCGCGCTCTTCGCCCCGCCCAAAAGCGCCGTGGACTCCGGGGTGGACATGCAAACTACACTGCGCAACCAGGTGAACGCCCTGGACATCGAGAGCTATTTCAGCCTGCTGTCCACGTTGATGCTCGGCAACCCTCCCGCCGTTGAGGACGCCCCCCAACTGGAGCGCATGGCCCGGCTGGGCCTTGCGCCGGGCCAGCCCTTCCGCCTGGAGCGCTTTTCGCCGCAGCAGCGCGCACAGTTGGCCGATGTGCCCAGGGAGGCCTTCCGGCGGCTCATGGCCTATGCCAACAAGGATGAAGGGCTGGTGAACGGCTGGCTGGTGCGCACCAACCTGGGGCAGTACGGCATGCAGTACATGCTGCGGGCCATGGTGGCCGCCCTGGGTCTGGGCGCAAACCTCCCGCAGGACGCGGTCTACCCGGCCTACGCCGCACCGGGCAAGAAGCTGTCCTGGGCGCGCAAGTACGTCATGCGCTTCGAAAAAGGCCAGCTGCCGCCGGTGGACGGGTTTTGGTCGCTGACGATGTACGACAAGAATTTCTACTTTGTGGACAACCCGCTGAACCGCTACACCCTGAGCCCGCGCGATGCGCTCAAGCCCAACGCCGACGGCTCCATTGAACTCTACCTGCAGCGCGAAGACCCCGGCCCGGCCAAGCGCTCCAACTGGCTGCCCGCGCCAGAAGGACAGATGAACCCCATCTTGCGGCTCTACCGGCCCAAGGCCGCGCCGCCTTCCATCCTGGACGGCTCGTGGCCGCCGCCAGCCATTGTCGAGGTTCCCTAGCGGGCAGAGCAACGCGGGGGCAGGCTCCGCCTCCCCCCGCCCCCCCCACCGCCAAGGG
>DIVX01000135.1 GCA_002422505.1 Desulfovibrio sp. UBA6121 | reverse complement strand
GGGAGCCGGGCAGGAAGGCTTCGACGCCGCCGAGATCGACGGTGTAGCCGCCCTTGATGCGGCGGACGATGCGGCCGGTGACGGTGCCGTTGTTCTCCTGGGAGTCTTCCAGGCGGTCGAACAACTGCATGCGCTTGGCCTTGTCGCGGGAGAGATGGATGGTGCCTTCGTTCTCGTCCTTGTTGGACACGAAGACATCGACCTTGTCGCCCACGGCCACGGTGATGTTGCCCTCGGCATCGAGGAATTCCGAGACCGGGATCTGGCCCTCGGACTTGAAGTTGACGTCGACCAGCACGTGATCCTTGCCGATCTTGACCACGGTGCCGGGGACAATGGTGCCCTCGTCGAGATCACCAAAGTCTTCCTTGAGGTAGTTCTCAAGGGCAGCCTCAAAATTGAGGTCCATTTCCATTTCAGCGACTTTCTTGTTTTTTTCCATCGTTGCCTCCAACGACACTCCCTCGGACAAATGTATTTGCGCTTTTTGTGGCCTTTGGCCGCAAGCACCAGCTTCCCGAATCCGAGGCGTTCGGGGGTGACGCTGCTGCCGCGGTCGGTCCAAGATGGACCGGGTCCAAAGGCCGTTACGCCGTTCAAGGGCCGGGTGCTCCGCTTGGGGCCGCACCCTGAAGACCATGCTGCTTACTCGAATAGCTTGCGGCTGTAAACACAATTCGAACACGCCCGGCGCGCCAGCGCGGACCGGGTTCTGCGGCATGGTCGCCAGCAGGCTTCTAGCACGGCGCGTGCGTTCTGCACAGCCCCGTGTTGCCGGAAAAAGGCGAAAAGAAAGGCAGGGAGCGCCGCCCCCTGCCTGTTTTTTTTATTCGCCCTTGCCGCAGCACTTCTTGAATTTTTTGCCGCTGCCGCAGGGGCAGGGGTCGTTACGGCCGGTTTTGGGGCCGCGCACGATGGGGTCGTGGCTGCGCATGCGGCCGTCGGTGTAGTGCCACACGCCATCCAGGCGCTTGAAGCTGGCCAGTTCGCGGTGGTCCTGGCGCGCGCCCTGGTATTCGTAGCTGGCGGTAAAGTCCACCTGGCCGGTCTGGTCGTTTTCGCCGCCGTCTTTCACGGCGTGGATGGCGAGGCCGAGCCAAGTGGAGTTCTCGCTCCAGGCCTTGGCCTGCTCCGGGTCGAAGTCGTGGCGTTCATCGGGCGAAAGCGACGAGCTGAGGAAGGCGATGTCGCCCACGACATAGGCGCTGTAGCGGGCGCGCATGAGGGCTTCCGCCGTGGGGGCGGGAGCTCCTTTGATGATCGGCTGGCAGCAGTTCTCGAAGGCGAGTTCGCTGCCGCAATGGCACTGGGACATGATGCACCTCTCGGTGGAATGGTTTGGTTAGGGGGCGCACAGTACGGGCTAATGCCGTGGCGGTCAACTCGCCGGGTGCTGTTCGCGTCCGGCCAGCTCCGCGTGGCGCAGGCAGGCGGAGCTGGTTACCGCTCACCAGCCCGGCGGATTGCATGCAGGCGGAGACGGCAAGTCCCACGGACCAGAAGCCGCGCGCCTGCCGTCTTTTGCGCCCCGGCCTGCTCTTTTACCCCTCTTTTCCCTCCGCCCCATGCACCTCCCGTCCCAACTCCATGAGCTTGGCGGCGTAGGTTTGGCGCAACGTTTCCATGAATTCGGTGTTGATGGGGCCCTTCCAGGTGACGACCTCGGAGTAGCGCTTGGGTATCGTGGCCTGCATGGGCGCGTAGCCGGAGCGCATTCTGAGCCGCCAGCGCAAGCGCTGGATGTCCTGCCCGGCGGTGTCGAGGTTGGCGGCCACCTCCGCGTAGCCCAGGGAGGTGAGGGCCTGTTGCAGGCGCTCGGTCGTGTAAACTCCGCGCGCGAACAGGCAGCCCACCATGCTGGTGAGCACGATGCGGCTGGCCTCGTCCTTGACGAACCCGGCGACGATTTTGGGCGCGTCGAGATCCTGGGGCTTCTGGTCGGCGGAGTAGGCGCTGGAGTCCAGATGCGAGTGGCGGAAGCTCAAGGATTCGGACACGAAGAAGCTTTCGCCCGTGGCGTAGCCCGCCATTTCCTGGCCCAGCACGCAGGCGTAGTCTTGCCCGTTGTAGTGCGTTGCGGCCTTCATGGTGCCTTGGGCCAGGCGCTTGTAGAAGTCGTTGGTGCCCACGCCCAGGTGGTGGATGGCCTTTTTGTAGCCTTCGGCCTCGCCGAACTTTAGCGGGGTGAGGGTCTCGGCTTCGGTGATGTGCCCTTTTTCCAGGGCCTCCGTCGCCCAGGCCAGGGCCACGCCGCCGCTCATGCAGTCGAGCCCTTCGCGCTCCACGGCGTCCATCAGGCCCAGCACCCCGAAGCCGTCGGTCATGCCGAGCATGGAGCCGAGCGAGAAGATGGGCTCGTAGTCGTAGGCCACCTGGCGGTACAGGTAGCGGTTGTCGGCCATGAATTTCTCGCGCAGGTAGCCAATGTGGATGCAGCCCACGGGGCAGCCCGCGCAGGCGGTGTTGCGCAGCAGCATGTCCTTGGCGAAGCGTTCGCCGCTTATGCCGTCGATGCCGGGGTCGGTGGTGGCCTGCAGGTTGCGCCAGGGCAGGCTCTTGAGCTCGTTCAAGGCGGCCACGTTCCCGGCGGTGCCCAGGTCGTGGTACTTGCTCATCATGGTGGTTTCGGTGAGCTGTTCGTAAATTTCCTTGAAGACCTTGGCGTATTCCTTGCCTTCGGGCAGGGGGAAGGAGGCGTCGCCCTGGATGGCGATGGCCTTTAAGTTTTTTGCGCCCATCACCGCGCCGGAGCCCATGCGCCCGAAGTGGCGGTAGGTGTCCACGTTGATGCAGGCGTAGGCGCAGCCTGTTTCGCCCGCCGGACCAATGCGTAGAATGCTGCGCGTGCCGGTGCCGGGAAACATGTTGCGCACCATCTTGCCGGTGGTGAACACATCCTTGCCCCACAGGAAGGGCGCGTCCTTGATGTCCATGTGCTTGGAGCCCACGGAAAGCACGCAGGGCCGGGCGGCCTTGCCCACAATGACCAGGGCGTCCATGTCGGCGAAGCGCAGGGCCAGGGCGCTGCGCCCGCCCGCGTGCGATTCCGTGTACTGGCCGTGATAGGGCGAGAGGAAGGAGCAGATGGTCTTGCTCATGAGCGGAAAGTAGCCGGTGAGCGGACCGATGGCGAAGATCAGCGGCTGGGCCGGGTCGCTCCAGGGCAGGCCGGGGTCGCCGTATTTCTCGAACAGCAGCGCGCCCAGGCCGGAACCGCCGAGCCAGGTCTCGCGCCCGGGAACGTTTACCACATGCGTTTTGCGGGAGGTGAGGTCCACCATCAGCACGCGGAAATGCGGGCGGATCATTCGGCCACCTCCTGAATGACGTTGGCCTGGCCCTTTTCGGCCAGCTCCAGGCAGTCGTGGGGGCAGTAGGGCACGCAGCGCCCGCAGTGGATGCACACGTAGGGGTTGTCCAGCTCGTCCTGGGCAATTGCGCCAATGGGGCAGGCGGCCACGCACTTGCCGCAGCGGATGCACAGAGAGCGGTCCTGCTTTACGCCGCCGTCCTCCTTGCGCGGGGAAAGGGAGCCCGTGGGGCAGGCGGCTGCGCACGGGGGCGGATCGCAGGCCAGGCATACGCGCGCCTCGAACCCGGTGGAGATGCCGCCGGAGGAGTTGATGCGGATGCCTGCGGTGTGCCAGGACAAACGCTTGTGCACCAGCCGCGCGCAGGCCAGCGAGCAGCTTTGGCAGCCGATGCAGCGCTCCATGCGCGCCGCTATGAGGGTCTTCATGGGGTCTCCCGTGTTCTCAGGTTCAGGCGGCGGGGGGCGGTTTGCTCAAATCAAGCACCATGTCCACCAGCTCCTCGTCGGGGTTCAGCTTGATTTCGAAGCCGAACTTGCGGGCCAGGCCCTGCATGGCCTTGTTGTCCACCAGGGTTTGGCCTTCGAGGTAGTGGGTGCCGCGACCGCGCGTGTAGTCTATCATCTTGCGGAACAGAATGCTGCCCAGCCCCGTGCCCTTCTGGTCGGAGCGCACGATGATGGCGAACTCCGCGTCGGTGTTGTCCGGCTTGGTGGCCGTGCGCACCACGCCCAGGGTTTCGGGCAGGCCGCCCTCGGTTGTGGCGCTGGCGATGAAGGCCATCTCCCGATCGTAGTCTATCTGGGTGAAGCGCGCCATGTCCTTGTGGTCAAAGTCGCGCCGTACGGACCCGAAGAAGCGCATGCGCAGGTCGTCGTCGGAAAGCTGGCGGATGAAGGCGCGGTGGGCGGTTTCGTCCTCTGGCCGAATGGGCCTGAGGGTGATTTTCCGGCCGGTTTTGAGCACGGCGCTTTCTTCCAGCTCGCGCGGGTAGGGGCGAATGGCCAGGCGCTCCGCCCCCAGGCGAGTTTCCTCGGCCACGCCGATGCGCGCCCCCAGGGACAAGACGCCCAGTTCGTCGGCGTACAGGGGGTTGATGTCCAGGCTCACGATCTGCGGCACGTCGATGAGCAGTTGGGCTATCTGGATGATGGTCAGGCAGATGTCGTCGATGTCGGCTTCCGGGTGCTGGGGGGTGCCGGCCAGCAGCTGGGCTATGCGCGTGCGCGAAATGAGCTCGCGCGCCAGGCTCATGTTCAGCGGCGGCAGGGTGACCGCGCGGTCGCGGATCATTTCCCGCGCAACGCCGCCATGGCCGAAGGTGATGACCGGGCCGAACACGGGGTCCAGGTGGGCGGAGATGAACAGCTCGTGCGCGCCCGCGCGCCGTCCCATCTTCTGCACCGTGAAGCCCTCGATGTAGGCGTCGGGCCTTTGGCGCGAAACGCGGGCCAGAATGCTGGCGGCGGCTTCCCACACCTTGTCCGGGCCTTCCAGGTCGAGCACCACGCCGCCCACTTCCTGGGGCTGGCGTATCTGCGGGCTCTTGAGCTTTACGGCCACGGGATAGCCGAGCTGGTCGGCGGCGATGACGGCCTCGCGCGCGCTGGTGGCCTGGCGCGTTTCCACCACGGGAATGCCGTAGGCGGTGAGCACCTCCTTGGCCTCCGCGCTGGTGAGGCTGGCGCGGCCCTCGGCCAGGGCGCGGGCGCAGGCCTCGCGCGCGGCGCGTGTATCCGGGAAGAAGTCCGAGGGCAGGGAATCCGGCGTCTGGATGAGCAGCTCCTGGTTCTTCTGGAACTGCACCATATAGAGGAAGGCGCGGATGGCCTGCTCCGGCGTGTCGTAGGTGGGCACGCCCGCATCGGCGAACACGGCGCGCGCCCGCAGGGCGGAGTCGGAACCCATCCACGAGGTGAGGACCATGCGCTTGGCGCGCTTGGCCTGGGCGCCCACGGCCTGGGCCACCTCCACCTCGGAAAGGCCCGCAAAGGGCACGTGCAGCAAAAGCGCCGCGTCCACGCCAGGGTCGCTGAGCAAAATTTTCAGGGCCTCCACCCAGTCGGCCGCAGGGGTGTCGAAGCGCAGGGCCACGGGGTTGCCGCCGTCCCATGCGCCGCCCAGCAGCTTGTCCAGGGCCAGGGTGGTGTCGTCGCTGAAGTGCGCCAGCCGCCCCCCGCCGGAGAGCAGGGCATCGGCCGCCATGATGCCCGCGCTGGCCCCGTTGACCAGGATGGCCAGACGGTCGCCGCGCACGGGTCGCCCGCCGGAAAGGGTCTGGGCGGCGTCGAACAGGCCGTCGATGCTGCCCACGCGCAGCATGCCCGCGCGGCGGAAGGCCACGTCGTAAACTTCGTCGGTGGAGGCGGTGGCGGCCAGGGTGTCGCCCTGGCCCGCAGCCATGGCCAGTTCGGCCAGGGCGGCGTGCAGGGCCTGGCCGGGGCGCAGGGCCAGCACCGGCTTGTTGCGGCTGGCCGCCCGCGCGGCGGAAACAAAGCCCCGCGCGTCGTGAATGCTTTCCACATAGAGCAGGATGGAGCGCACCAGAGGGTCCGCGCCCAGGTGGTCCAAAATGTCGGCAAAGGTGATGTCCAGCTGCGCGCCGAGGGAGATCATGTGCGAGAAGCCGATGCCCCGGCTGCCCGCCCAGTCCAGAACCGTGGTGAAGAGGCTGTCGGACTGGGACAGGAAGGCCGTCTTGCCGGGCAGACTTTTGGTGTGGGCCAGGCTGGCGTTCAGGTGCAGGGAGGGCACGATGAGCCCCATGCTCTTGGGGCCCAGCACGCGCAGGGAGGGCGGCTTGGCGGCCTCCAGTATCTCCGCGCGCAGGCGCAGGCGGCTTTTGTCGTCCAGGCGGGCGAAGCCGGGCCCCATGAGCGCCACGGAGCGGGTGCCGCGCGCGCGCAGGGCGTCGATGATGGCCGGGGCCTCGGCAAGGGGGCGGCAAACGATGGCCAGATCCGGCGTTTTGGGCAGCTCGGCCACGGTGGCGTAGGTAAGCACCCCGGCAATGGCCTCGGCCTCGCAGCTTACGGGCATTACCGGTCCGGGAAAGCCTCCGCCCATGAGGTTCTTCATCACCAGGTGGCCAATGTTGGCGGGGTTGTTGGCCGCGCCGATGACCGCCACCGCCCTGGGGCTGAGGAGGGAATCGAGGTTGGTCAGGCTCATGCGGCTCCCCGTGTGGGCTTCTGGCAGGGGTTCGCCGGGCCAAGCGCCGGGCTTGGTGTTCTGATAGCGCGAACTGGCGGTGCGTGGCAACCCGACCCCGCGCGCGCACTTTTTGAAAAAAAGTTGCTTCCGGCCCTTAAGGGTATTTTCGCCGCCGCCGATAGAGGGATTGAAAAAACATTGCGTCCCTGTCCTGAAATAAAGTTTCCCACCCAAATTTACTTTATACAGGAGACGACAATGGACATTTCCGGCTATACAAATCTGGCCCAGGCCGCTGCGGATGGCAGCACCTCCCTCACCATCGGCTCCATGTCGAAGACCGCCAAGAGCACCTTGAGCACCGGCGAAGATTCTTCGTCCGAGTCTGAAAGCTCCAGCACCGGCGACAGCGTCACCATCTCCGACGAGGCCAAGGCCCTGGCCGCCTCCTCGTCCGGCGGCTCCAGCTCGGTTTCCACCGCTGCTGCGTCCACTCTGGCTTCCTCCAGCTCTGAGGAAGAGGACGACGACGACGACAGCGAAGACACCGTGGAAAACATCGAAAAGCAGATCAAGGAAATCCAGCAGCAGATCAAGGAAGCCCAGCAGGATGTTAGCCTTGGTGAGGAAGAGCGGCAGCAGAAGGTGCAGCAGCTCCAGTCCCAGCTCGTGCTCCTGCAGTCTCAGCTGGCCGAGGCCCAGGCCGAAAGCTCCGGCACCACCTCCAGCTCCAACGGCGGCACCAGCGCCGAGGGCATGGCCAGCAGCCTCACCTAACGCATCACTGTTTACACTGCGTACGCTCACGGCGTGCACACCTGACCGCCCGCCTCCCTGCCTGGGGAGCACGGGCGGTTTTGCCGTGCGCGCTACTCCGCCCGCCCTAAAGACCAGAAAGCAGACAGCCGATATGTCATGCGTCAAGCGTTCACCATCAGCCTCCACAAGCGGGCACAGGAGCAGCGCATGAACATCACCAGCTACGGCAACCTTTCCACCACCCTCGGCGATGACGGCGCAGGGCTGACCCTCTCGTCTGCGCTTAAGTCCGGCCAAAGCCTCAAAAGCAGCCTGAACGTTAGCACCGCGCAGGACGAAACCGCCGCCGACCAGGGCGACAGCGTGAGCATTTCCGAGGAGGCCAAAGCCCTGGCCGCCCAAGTGGGCGAAACCGCAGCAGCCAGCAACGCCAGCACGGCCATTTCCGGCAGCTTCACCATTGATGGCGGTTCCCTGAGCATGACCGGCTCCAGCAGCACGGGAGAGGCCGAGGACTTGGATGAGTCTTCCGCTGCGGCGGACTCGTCGTATCAAAAGATCCTCAAAGAAATAAGCAAGCTGCAGCAACAGATCAAAGAGGTGGAGAGCGACCCCACCCTGACGGACGAGCAGCGGCGGCAGCAGGTGCAGCAGTTGCAAACCCAGCTGCTGACGCTGATGTCCCAGCTGGAAAAGGCCAAGGGCGAGAGCGCAGGCGACCCCCTTTCCTACAAGGGCGGCACCAGGGCCGAAGGCATGGCCAGCAGCCTCACCTAACGCATCACTGTTTACACTGCGTACGCTCACGGCGTGCAGACCTGACCGCCCGCCTCCCTGCCTGGGGAGCACGGGCGGTTTTGCCGTGCGCGCTGCTCCGCCCGCCCTAAAGACCAGAAAGCAGACAGCCGATATGTCATGCGTCAAGCGTTTATCATCAGTCTCCCAAAATTGTGGGGGGCACAGGGGCAGCGCATGAACATCACCAGCTACGGCAACCTCTCCACCACCCTCGGCGACGACGGCGCAGGGCTTACCTTGTCGTCTGCGCTCAAGTCCGGCCAAAGCCTCAAAAGCAGCCTGAACGTTAGCACCGCGCAGGACGAAACCGCCACGGACCAGGGCGACAGCGTGAGCCTTTCCGACGAGGCCAAGACCCTGGCCGCCCAAGTGGGCGCTACGACCGCAGCCAGCAACGCCAGCACGGCCATTTCCGGCAGCTTCACCATCGATGGCGGCCCCTTGAGCATGAACGGCTCCAGCATCACCGGGGAGTCTGAGGAATTGAACGAGTCCTCAGATGCTGCGGATTCGTCCTACGAGAAGATTCTTAAGGAAATAAGCAAGCTGCAACAGCAGATTAAGGAAGTGGAAAGCGACTCCACCCTGACTGAGGAGCAGCGGCGGCAGCAGGTGCAGCAGCTGCAAACCCAACTGCTGACGCTGATGTCCCAGTTGGAGAAGTCCAAGGGCGAGAGCGCAGGCAACCCCCTTTCGTACAAGGGCGGCACCCGCTGCAAGTACGCCCGCTAGGCAATATTTTTCAAGGCATGCCTCTTGCTTGGTGTTTGGCACCAAATAAAGGAGGCAACGTATGGACATTTACGGGTACACGAACCTGTCCAGCATCGTGGGCGATGGCGTCAGCGGTCTGACCATCGCCTCTGCCAAGAGCGCCAAGACCACCCTGAACGTTTTTGCCGCGCAGGACGAGACCGCCACGGACCAGGGCGACAGCGTGAGCATTTCCGAGGAGGCCAAAGCCCTGGCCGCCCAGGCTGAAGTTGGCGCTGCGGGTGCGGCCAGCAACGCTGGCGCTGGCGTCTCCGGCAGCCTCACCCTGGACGGCGGCGCCTTGAGCACCACGGGCTCCTCCGCAGCGGGCCTGGGCGCGCAGGCGGCGCAGGATTCCTCCGCCTCAGGGGAAACCCAGTACGAGAAGCTGCTCAAACAGGTGCAGGAACTCCAGCAGAAGATCCGCGAAGTGCAAAGCGACCCCAGCCTGACGCCGGAAGAGCGGCAGCAGAAGATGCAGCAGCTCCAAACCGAGCTGTTGACCCTGCAATCGCAACTGGCCGAGTCCAAGGGCGCAAGCGCCAGCTCCAGCGGCGGCACCAGCGCCCAGGGCATGGCCCAGAGCCTGACCTAGCGCGGCAGCCCTGCGGGGGCATTTTTTGAGGCCGCCGCCCGGAAAATGGGCCGGGCGGCCTTTTCTTTTCGTGAAAAATCGCACATATCCGGCCTCGCACCTGCCGCCGCCGTTCACTCCTGCTTTTGCGCCGTTCACCGAAGAACGCGCGCCAAGGGCTTGATTCCTCCCGTAGGACCGGGGCAGGTCAATTGGGCACGCCGATGACGGCATCGCTTTTACGGCTCCGCGCGTGAGCGGGCATACCCAAACGAAAGGCAGGAGTGAGGCAATGAGCGAAGAGAAGAAGATCGAGAGCATGCAGCAGGAAGGCCGCACCTTCGACCCGCCCAAAGGCGTGCAGCAAAACGCCTATGTGAAGTCCATGGCCGAGTACGAGGCCTTGTACAAGCGCGCGGACGAAGATCCCGAAGGCTACTGGGGCGAGCGCGCCCGCGAACTCATCACCTGGGACAAGCCCTTCACCTCGGTGCTCGAAGCCGACATGAAGACCCCGCTCATCAAGTGGTTCGGCGACGGCAAGCTGAATGTTTCCGCCAACTGCCTGGACCGCCACCTGACCGACGGCCGCCGCAACAAGGCCGCCATCATCTGGCAGGGCGAGCCCGAGGACGACGTCAAGGTCTACACCTACCAGATGCTGCACACCGAGGTGTGCCGCTGCGCCAACCTGCTCAAGAAGCTGGGCGTGGCCCGTGGCGACCGCGTGGCCCTGTACCTGCCCATGATCCCGGAGTTGGCCATCGCCATGCTGGCCTGCACGCGCATCGGCGCCACGCACTCCATCGTGTTCGCGGGCTTCTCCGCCGTCAGCCTGCAAAACCGCATCGACGACTGCCAGGCCAAGGTGCTTTTGACTGCCGACGCCGTGCTGCGCGGCGGCCGCGCCATTCCCCTCAAGGGCAACGTGGACGAGGCCCTCAAGACCTGCCCCAGCGTGGAGCAGTGCGTGGTGGTCAAGCGCGCGGGCATTGATATCCGCATGGTCGAGGGCCGCGACGTCTGGTGGCACGAGGCCATTGAGGCCGAGGACATCGGCAGCGACTGCCCCTACGAGAAGATGGACGCCGAGGACCCGCTGTTCATCCTGTACACCTCCGGTTCCACGGGTAAGCCCAAGGGCGTTGTCCACTCCACCGGCGGCTATCTTACCTACGCGGCCCACACCACCCAGCTGGTGTTCGACGTGAAGGACGACGACGTGTACATGTGCACGGCCGACGTGGGCTGGATCACCGGCCACAGCTACATCGTGTACGGCCCGCTGGCCCTTGGGGCCACCAGCATCATGTTCGAAGGCGTGCCCAGCTTCCCCAAGCCGGACCGCTTCTGGAAGATCGTCGAGAAGTTCAAGGTCAACATCTTCTACACCGCGCCCACAGCCATCCGCGCCCTGATGCGTGAAGGCGCCGACTGGCCGAAGAAACACGACCTTTCTTCTTTGCGCATCCTGGGCAGCGTGGGCGAGCCCATCAACCCGGAAGCCTGGATGTGGTATTACGAGAACGTGGGCGGCAGCCGCACCCCCATTGTGGACACCTGGTGGCAGACCGAAACCGGCGGCATCATGATTTCCGCCCTGCCGGGAGCAACGCCGCTTAAGCCGGGCAGCGCCACCCGCGCCCTGCCGGGCGTGGCTGCGGCCATCGTCAAGGCCGACGGCAGCGACGCCGGGCCGGATGAGGGCGGGCATCTCGTCATCAAGAAGCCCTGGCCGGGCATGTTGCGCGGCGTGTTCGGCGACCCCGAACGCTACCGCAAAACCTACTTCGACCGCTTCCCCGGCTGGTACGAGGCGGGCGACGGCGCCAGGGTGGACAAGGACGGCTATTTCTGGATAATGGGACGGCTGGATGATGTCATCAACGTGAGCGGGCACCGCCTGGGTACCGCCGAGATCGAATCGGCGCTGGTGGCGCACCGCGACGTGGCCGAGGCCGCCGTTGTCGGCATGCCGCACCACATCAAGGGCCAGGGCATTTACGCCTATGTGACCCTCAAGAGCGGCATCGAGGAGTCTGAGACCTTGCGCAAGGAGCTTGTGGGCCACGTGCGCAAGGAGATCGGCCCCATCGCCACTCCTGAAGTCATCCAATTCGCCGACGGGTTGCCGAAGACCCGTTCCGGCAAGATCATGCGCCGCATCCTGCGTAAAATCGCGGAAGGGCAGATTGAGGACTTCGGCGACACCTCCACGCTGGCCGATCCGACCGTGATCACCAGCCTGGTGGAAGGCAAAAAGGACCTCCTGGGTCAGTAGCGCCGACTCAGGAATCATCCGGGGTTGCGGGGGCGGATCGGCCGCCCCCGCTTTTTTTTGGGGCCAGAGACAGGATGCCGCCTCATGCGTTCAAAAGACTGGTTCAAAGGGCTTATGAGCCAGCCTTGCCTGCGCGGCCTGGGTGAAATTTATCTCGTCACTTTTCCGGTATGAAATTTTGTTCCGTACCACTTGCCATCCGTATCAAGCCACTGGATATCTTTGGTCGCGTCATTGATGTAGATGGTGCTGCAACCAGGCGGAACCCACATGTTGTTGCTCCAAACGCGGCAAATCCTGCCTTCCTCGTTTATTTTCCAGGTCCCGGTGTTGTAATTTCCGCTTTGCCCGCTGAACCCTGAGAACGTGCCATTCGCAGCATGATAGTAGTAGGATCCGGTGCTTGATTGCTCCGTGTTTCCAGAAATCATGGTCCTCAGTTCCTCGCCCTTGAGCTCCCGGTAGCCCGTCTCACTAAGAACCTGTTGGCGGGATTTACAGGCCAAAAGGCAAAAAATCATCAAAAGAAGCAGAATTGATTTCTTCACGCGCTGCCCTCCATAGTGTTTGCCCGATGTGCACACTTGCAATCGGGAGTATGACTCTAGAGAACCATGGCGTCATGTCAATAGCTTATATGTATCTGCCATCGATTTGCCTCAAGGACGGATGTTCTTCCATTGCGCGGTACTGCGAACGCTGGATAGGCTGTTTACGAAATCATTTTCAGCATGCACACTTGACCACTGAAGCCACGCATCTTTCGTCATTGCATGAAGTGCAGTGGGGGCGAGGCGCAACTGTTTAGGTTGAGCCGCAGCAGCAGGGCAGGCGCTCTGGAGCGAATCCTGTTGGCGTTTCGCCGCGCACGCGCGCGTAGCCGATACCTTCCTGCACGTCTGCGGGAGCTTTATGCCTCCCGCCTCGCCTCCCCTGTCCAGCCCTGGCGCAAGAAATACAGCGCCAGCCACACGCCGCCCACGTTGGCCAGCAGGCCCACGCCCAGAAAACCCGCCACGCCAAGCCAGCCCACGGCTAGGCCGCCCAGAATGGGCCCCAGGAAGCTGCCCGTCTGCAAGGCCATGACCATGAGGTTGGAGTTCACCGCCTTCACCGGCGGGGCGGAAAGCGCATACATCAGTGCGTTGAGCGACGGCGGCCCCACCCCCATGCCCAGGCCCAGCACCAGCGCCGTGGCCGCCATCATGCCCTGGCCGTGCATGGCCCACAGCATGCCGAAGCCCAGGGCCGTGAGCCCGTAGCACCACAAAATCAACAGCGGCTTCTTGATTTCGTCGAACAGGCGCGAGCCAAGCACGCGGATGAGCAGCATCAGCGCCGTCTGGATGCTGAAGAACACGCCCACGCCCCCCAGGCCCCGGCTGGCGAACAAGCTCTTGGACAAGAAGAACAGGGCGGAGAAGTTCAGATAATACACGATGTTCAAAAGCAGCAGCAGCACGGTCCGGCCCTCGCCCAGGCTGGAGCGCATGAGCGCGAAGCCCGTGCCGCGCCCCTTGGATGCCGTGGCCGCGCGCGCCGCTTCAGCCGTTGCGCCTGCTCTGGCCGCCAGCGCCCGGTGTTGCAGCAGCAGGGCCAAATTGACGCCCGCCGCCGGAACCAGCGCCAGGGACATCAGCGCATAGCCCTGCGCCGGGCTGGCCAGCGGCATGGGCAGATGGTCGAACACAAAGGGCACGATGGAGTAGGGCAGCAGTGCGGCGATGGAATACACGCCAAAGGCCTGGCCGCTGCGCTCCGGGGCTATGTGCGCCACAAGCAGGGTCGTGGCCGAGGCCGTCACGAGCGCGATGCCCACCCCGTTCATCAGCCGCAGGGCGAACAGGCCCGGCACGTCCGTTTCAAACAAATAGCCCACGCCGCAGCCGATCAACAGCCCGATGCCCGCAAAAATGGCCCAGGGCGCGGTGCGCTCGTTCAAGCGCGGCGTAAACACCAGAAAGCCCGCTATGGTCGCCAGCGACGACGAGGCGATGATGGCCCCGCGCAGGCCCTGCGGCACGCCCAGGAGCTCCAGGTACGGGTACAGGTTGTAGAAGACGGAGATGTTGCAGTAGGCCAGCAGCATGAACAGGCACAAGGCCAGGAAGCGGAAGGTGTACAAGGGCGGACGCGGGTTCGGCATGCGGGCTCCACGGGCAAGGCCGCCCGTGGCCCAGCGCCTAGCCTTGGCGCTGGCTTCGGTCAAGGCGTGAGCGCCCGCCCGCGCGGTGGAGGGAGAAGCTGGAGACGAAGGGGGGCAACGCAGCGGCGCGCCCTTTGCCCCGGAGCATAGGCGCAATAAAGCACCCGCGAAGGGAGACTGGCATGCCGCCCCTGCCAAGCGGCCTGCGGGCGGCCTGCTGCTCCTGCCCAAACGCGCACCAGCAGTGTTGTCTCGCGAAAGGTTTTGGCTGGTCCGGCAGGGATTCGGCTTGGCGGGCAACGAAAGCGGCTGTGCGCCTGGAACATTTTGCACGCATGCGCGGAAGCTTGGCCGGGGCGCCTGCGCCTCTGGCCGGGCGCATCGTCCAGACGGCGCTACTGAGTGGGCTTGCGTAGTAAAGCCTTTGTGCTCAAAAAAGCCAGCGAGTTGCCCCGCTGGCTCAATAGTATGCAGCTTCTTGAAGAATCACCCGCGTTACAGCACAAATCGCCCCTGCGCCGGAGCAAACGATTTGCGAACAAGGTCTGTAAACGTCGCACCTAGCGGAGCGAATCGAAATCCACACCGTTGGTTTTCACAAACTCGCGCACTTGGTGGAGGTTGTGCAGGTCGAGCTTTTTCATGAAGTTGGCGCGGTGTTTCTCCACCGTGCGGGTGGAAAGGAAGAGCGTTTCGGCGATTTCCTTGTTCTTCATGCCTTGCAGCACCAACTGAAGAATGTGCCGTTCGCGCGTGGTCAGCCCCTCCAACGGAGAGGAGTGCTCTTGCCGGTTGCTGCGTAGGTAACCGGTGATGAGCGTGGCCGAAACTTCCGGGCTGACGTACGCCTTGCCCCGGCACACGGCGCGAATCGCCGTAAGCAGATCCTCGGCGCTGGCGGCCTTCACTACGTAGCCGTCAACCCCGGAATCCAGGGCGGCATGGAGGTAGTCCTCGCTGCGGTGGGCGGTGAGGGCGATGATGCGCGCCTCCGGGAAGTCGCGCTTGATGGCCTTGACCGCCACCATGCCGTCCACGCCGGGCATGGAAAGATCCATGAGCACAATGTCCGGCTTGAGTTCGCGGTACATGCGCATGGCCTCGCCCACAACCTGGCAAAGGCCCTGCGTTTCAAGATACGCCTTGAGGCTTTGGCGCAGCAAGGCGTGGTCTTCGGCCAAAAGCACCTTGTAACGTTTGGTGTCCGTGGTTTCCGTCATGTCTGCATCACCTTTCAATACAGTCTACCCATCCATCAGCTTCAATGTGAAAATATTTGTACGCACGTTTTCATACGCAGTCAACCCCCCGCGTACGCAAAAACCGAGCAGGATAGTCGTGAATCAAGGCTTATTGACTCGCCTGTAGGCATTGTGCACAAAGGCCAAATGATGCCACGCTGCGTGCTTCTTTTGCTTATCCTGTGCCTGGCGGCTCCGGCCTGGGCCTTTGTGGCGGGCACAAATACTGTGTGCGACGGCGACACCCTCACGGTTCTGGACAGCAAAAATACCATCATCATCCTGCGCCTGTATGGCATAGACGCACCGGAAATCAAGCAGGCATACGGCCCGCGCGCAAAAAGTAAAGTATCCGCCCTGGCCACGCACAACGTTCTGGACGTGGAGCCAGTGGACACGGACCGCTATGGCCGCACCGTGGCCCTTGTGCGCCTGCAGGACGGCACCCTGCTGAACGAGGTGCTGGTGGCCGAGGGCCTGGCCTGGGTATACGCTGAGTACTGCCACCAGGATCTCTGCGTACGCCTGCGCGCGCTGGAGGACCAGGCCCGGCGCGAACGGCGCGGCCTGTGGGCCGCCGCGAACCCGGAACGCCCGGCGGACTGGCGCAGGCGGCACCAAACCGAGGAGTGGTACCAGGCCCCGGTGCGCGTGCTGCGGGGGGCGGCCAAAAGCCTGGTCAAGGTGCTGCGCTAGCGCAGCCCGCACAACGTCACCTCTGGCTCAAACCTCAGACGCGCAAGGGGTACGAACGGTTACGCCTGCGTCTGCGTATTTCTTCCGGCGCGTACCGCAAGGCCCGGAATATCGTCGCTGGCAGGGATGTTTTTTTCGGGGCGAAACCCTTTGTTTCCGGCTTGTTGCACGGCAAAACGCCCTGGCGCCTCATTCCGAAGCGCCAGGGCGTTTTGCGTAGACATATTGCGGAGGCAGCCACGACCTCGGTGCATGGTCGTTCCGCGCGGGCTTATTGCGTAGACCGTCCGCTGGCGGCGCTGGAATGGTTCCCTCTGGCCGGGGAAGATCTTTCCCGCGCCTGCGGGCTATTTCGCCCCAATCCAGCCGTTCAGCGCGTCGATGATCTTGCGCGCCTGGTCTTCGCTGGAGATGGTGAACTTGCTTTGCTGCTTGTACTCGCCGTTCTGCTTGCGGTAGCGGCGGATGGTGAAGGCCACCGGGCCATAGTCGGCCTTGGCCTTGTCCCAGGAGCGGTATTTGAAAAGCACGGTCGCCCAAGCGCCCTTGGACAAAACGACCTTGTCCAGTTCCTCGGTGACGACCACGCCGTCTTCTTCATAGCTTATGGTCAATTCTTCTACGGTTTCGGCCATGCCTCCCCCTTCTTTATAATGTGAGTGCCCCGCCCGAAGTGCGCGGGGCCGCGCTTCTATACCAGCCGCGCCATGTTGTCCAGAACGCCATCAAGCAGCCCTCGCAGGGGGACGAGGCGCTCCGGGCGGTCCTGCATCATGCTGGCGGACTGCACATACGGCCACTTCAGCGGGTCAACGGTGATCTCATCGGCGCAGTTGACGGAAAGTTCGGCCATGCTTGCCGCGTTGGTCTCCAGATGGAACTGCAGGCCCACCACGCGGTCGTCGCAGGCGGTGAAGGCCTGGTGCGCGCAGGCCTCGCTTTTGGCTGTCCACAGCGCGCCGGGGGGAATGGAGAAGGTGTCGCCGTGCCAGTGGAAGGCTTCATACTCTTTGGGCAGGCTGGCGAACACGCGGCTCTTGGCTGCGTCGGGCCCGGCCTGCACCCTGTGCCAGCCAATCTCGCGGTGGGCGTTCTTCGTCACCTGGCCGCCCAGCACATCGCACAAGAGCTGCGCGCCCAGGCACACGCCGATGACCAGCTTGCCCGCGTCGATGCTGGCCTTGAGGAAGCGCTTTTCCAGGGCCAGCCAGGGGTGCTTGTCTTCATCATAAATGCCCATGGGCCCGCCCATGACCACCAGAAAGTCGAAGGAGGAGGGGTCGGGCGGAGTCTCGCCGTTCCACAGGTCCGTATGGCCAAGGCTGTGGCCGCGCTCCTGCGCCCAGGCGGCTATCTCCGCCTCTTTCTCGAAGCTCTCGTGACTCAGGCCGTGCAGACGAAGCATGCTGCCTCCGCGTTGCTTGGGGGTTGGCTGCCGCTGGGAACAATGCCCGCAGAGCGCGCCCTTGTCCAGGCCCGCCGCGTCCACCCCGCGCTGGCCGTCGCATTGGCCGAAGCGCTGGCCGTCGCAGCCCCTCCGGCAATCACCCCGGCATGCCCGGCATGCAGGCCAGCCGCGCGGAAGCAGCGGCCCAATGCGCGCTACAAATCCACCAGGGTGATGTCCGCCAGATTCAAGGGCTGGCCCAGGAAAATCTCGCCCACCTTGGCGAAGCGTTCGGGGTCGTCGGTGGCGAAAAAGCGCACCGTGCCGGGCTGGCATTCGGGACCGCCGCCGGGCTTGAGCAGGCCGCGCGCGCCAAGCTCCTGGGCCACGCACTCCGCCGTGGTCTCGGCGGAATCCACCAGACACACGCCCTCGGGCAGGGCCTTGCGTATGGCCTGGGCCAAAACGGGAAAATGCGTGCAGCCCAGCACCAGGCAGTCCGGGCGGCCACCGGGAAACTCGGCCATGAGCGGCGTAAGGTAGCGGGCGGCCACGGCCTCCACCTCCGGCCCTTCGGTCCAGCCTTCCTCGGCCAGGGCGACGAACACCTGGGCCGGGCGCGTGGCGATGGTGGCCTCTGGCCGCAGGCGCAGAATGGCCGTTTGGTAGGCCGTGCCGCGCACGGTGCTGCCGGTGGCGATGACCGCGATGCGCCCATGGGGGGCCTTTTTCGCGCAGGCGCGCGCGCCGGGCTCGATGACGCCCACCACCGGCAGGTCCGGGTAGGCGGCGGCAAGGCCGGGCAGCGCCACGGCGGAGGCGGTGTTGCAGGCCACCACCAGCAGCTTCACGCCCTGGTCCACCAGCACCTTGGTGGTTTGCAGGGCGTAGCGGGCGACCGTTGCGCCGCTTTTGGTGCCGTAGGGCAGGCGGGCGGTATCGCCCAGGTAGAGAAAGTCCTCGTGCGGCAGCGCGTTCTTGAGCGCGCGCAGAACGGTCAGCCCGCCCACACCGGAGTCGAACACGCCGATGGGCAGGGATGCGGCAGGTTTCTGTGCAGCAGTCATGTGCGGATGAGGCTCCCTTTGCGGCTGTGGCCGCGTGGGGGAGTTGTGCACCGAGGGGGAGCGGGAGTCAATGCGGCGCTGCCGGTTGCGCGCACCAAGGTTTCCACCAGGGCGAACTCCTCGCCCAGGGCCTCATACTCGCGGGCATACTCCGGGTCGCCTTGGAGCATCCTTTCGTGCACGGTCTTGGCGTCGATCATTTGGGAATCTCCCGAAGGCGCGCCAGGGCGCTACCCCTCCAGCATCCGCTTCACCTCGCCCTCGTCCTCCACCAGCTCGAAGGCCTCGCGCAGGGACTGCGGCACCTTGGACGGGCGGCCGCTTTTCAGGTCGATGAACACCCACTGGGTTTCGGCCTCGGCCAGCACGACCTTGTCCGCCGCGCGCCAGAACTGGTAGCGCCGGGCGCTCTGCCGGGGCGAAAAGGTCGCTATCCAGGTGCAGGCGGTGATTGTTTCGCCCAAAAAACACGGACGTTTGTAGGTAATCGTGTGCTGGCGCACCACCCAGCCCGCGCCCTCGGCCACGTAGCGGCTCATGGGCCAGCCCTGGGCTACGCTGTGCGCCACGGCCACGTCCTGCATCCAGGCGACGTAGCGCGTGTTGTTCACATGCCCCTGCACGTCGATGTCCGCCGGGGCGATGCATATTTCCTGCGTAAAGATTCTGGGCACGGGCTGCTCCTTTGCAATGCGGGCGCGAAAGGCCGGGGGACTACTTACGCCCGGCCTCGTAGTTGCGCACCACCTCGGCCACGCGGTCCTCTATGTAGCGGGCTATCTCCTGGGCTTCCTCCGCGGTGTACTGGCGCATGTCGGAGCACAGCTCCGTCACCAGGTCCTCGCTGAAGCCTGCCGTCTTCTCCAGCAGAAAGCTCTCCGGCTCTGCGCCGTCGCACAATCCGCCGCATCCGCCCAGCATGCCGATGAACTCGCCCTCCACGATGACCGGCACCGCAATGAGCATGAACCCGGCGTCGCAATCGGTGATGACGGTCTTGCTCTCCTGGCGCGACTCGGTGCGCACGGCCTGGTTCACCACGGCGCAAATGCTCGTGCCCGCGCTTTTGTTCTGCCGCAGCCGGGGGCACAGCCTGTTGCCCCACAGCTCGCGCCCGGTAAAAGGCGCGCCCGCTGCGGTGTGCGCATGGGCGCTCACGCCGTAGCGCTCGTAAATGTCCTGCTCCAGCTTGGCCCAGCCCTCGGCGGGCAAAATGTCGGTCATCTCCATAAGTGCTCCTCTAAAAGGGGTGGGTGATGAAAATATTGTATGCGCGCAGACCGGCTTTTCTGGCACGGCAGGCCCTGGCGCGTCAAACCAAACGCAAAAATCGCCCGTTGCGACGCCGGGTTCGCCCTCTCCCTTACCCTTGTTCCCGGCGCTTGGCACCCCAAAAATAATCTCGACAAAAACAGTTGACAAGCAAACAGGAAGAATTATCATTTACACCAGACGCAAGGAGGATTCTATGGGCAGCCTGCAAAACTACCGCGACCTTGAGATCGACTGGAGCATGACCCCTTGGGACGCCGTGACCCTGTACCTGGAATGGGGCAACAACTCCTGGCGGGCAGATCATCAGCCCGTGCGCTCCAAGGCGGACTACAGCAACTATTTCGTGGTCTACACCTGGGACAAGAAGCCAAAGGCCATTCTGGTGCGCCGCAACTCAGAGGAAGCGCGCGAACTGGCCGAACTGGAGCTTCCCGAAGACCTCGGCAGAAAGTTTTTGGATTCCGTGGGCAACCTGAAGGGCGTGTACCCGCCCGACCAGAGCGTTCGCACCTGGCTGGAAGCGCAGCTGCGCCCCCAGCAGTAACCTAAGAAGAACAGCCTCTTCCCCGCCATCTTCCGCTTGAACACTCCTCCTCTCCACTCTCCATACGGGGCCGGGCAACCGGCCCCCTTTCTTTGCGCCGCCAGCCTTGCGCTGGGTGCCCGGCAGGGGGCAAAGCGCCCCGGTTGCGCTTGCCGTGCGGGCAGAGTACACCGTCGGTGCGCCACAATCCAAGCACCACAACGGAGCACAGCCATGCCCTTCGCCTTTCCCGCCGCCAAACGCCACGCCACCCTGCTGGCCGCTCTGCTGCTTGCAAGCCTGCTTACCCTGGGCTGCGCGCACATGCCGCGCATGCTGGGCGGCACCGGCGACCTGGAACTGCGTCTGGACGGCGAGCAGCTCCACGAGGAAAGCCTGCGCGCGGGCAGCGTCCTGGTGCTCGACATGCGCGACCCCGGCCAAAGCGGCTACCAGTTCGCGGGCACCTCCTTCGACACCAACCTGCTGCGCCTGGACGGCATAGAGCCCGTGGAGGGCGGCAAGCGCGTGCGCTACACCTTCACCGCCCTGGCCGAGGGCGAATGCGATATCCAGATCAAGATACGCAAGCCCGAACCCGGCTACCGGCCGGACACGTTCAAGCTGGTGCGCCTCACCATCACCAAGTAGCCGCGCGCCAAAACGCCAGCGCCGCAGACGCGGCCCACGGAGGGACACGCCATGCGCTTCACCGGCATCAACCACCTAGCCCTGGCCACGGGCGACATGGACGCCACCATACGCTACTGGCGCGATCTGCTTGGCCTGCGCCTGGTGGCGGGCCTGGGCCACCCCGGCTACCGGCACTATTTCTTCGAGCTTACCGCGCAGGACATGATCGCCTTTTTCGAATGGCCGGGCGTTGCCCCCGGACCGGACAAGGACCACGGCGCGCCCGTGCGCGGCCCCTTCACCTTCGATCACATCTCCTTCGGCCTGGCCGACGAGGACGAGCTGTGGACCCTGCGCGACCGCCTGGAAGCCGCCGGGTTCTGGGTGTCCGAGGTGGTGGACCATGGCTTCATCCACTCGCTCTATTCTTTTGATCCCAACAACATTGCCGTGGAGTTCAGCGTGCCCGTGCCCGGCGTGGACCTGCGCGCCCGGCCCGTGATGGCCGACAGCGAGCCCACGGCCCTGGCGCGCCAGGGGGCGGAACCCGTGCCCGGAGCCTGGCCCGCCGTGGCCCGGCCCACCCCAAAGGCGGAGCGCCGCACCTACCCCGGCGAGGGCCTGCGTCTGGTGGGCAAAGAGCCTGTGCCCCCCGCCGACCACAACGACGATCACAACGGGAACGACGACGACGCTCCCCGCAAGAGCGGCGGCCTGCGGCATGTGTAGCCCGCAAGGCGCGCCCCTGCTGAGCTTTCCGCCCGGTTGCCGCGTGGCCGCGCTGCAGCGGCGCGAAAAGCGCTTCACCGCCATCACCACCGACCCCGCCACCGGGGCCGAGCTGCGCGCCCACACCAACAACACCGGCTCCATGCTCGGCCTGCTGCGGCCCGGCGCGCTGGCGCTGCTTTCCCCCGCCGCCAACCCCGGCCGCGCCCTCAAATGGACCCTGGAGGCCCTGGCCCTGCCCGGCGGGCACAACGGCCCGCACGGACGCCTCGACCCAGCCTGGGTGGGCGTGAACACCCTGACCCCCAACCGCCTGCTGGCCGCCGCCTGGCGTGCCCGGCTGCTGCCGGAGGCCCGCCCCTACGCCTGCCTGACGCCCGAGGCCAAGACCGGAGACAGCCGCCTGGACGCCCTGCTGGAAGGCCACGGCCTGCCGCCGCTCTACGTGGAGTGCAAGAACGTCACCCTTGTGGAGGACGGCCAGGCCCAGTTCCCCGACGCCGCCAGCGAACGCGGCCGCAAGCACCTGACCGAGCTGACGCGCCTAGTCGGCCAAGGCTGCCGCGCCGCGCTCTTCTTCCTGGTCCAGCGGCCAGACGGCGACTGCTTCGCCCCGGCAGAGGCCGTCGATCCCGAATACGCCGCCGGGCTGGCCCTGGCCCTGCGCGCCGGGGTGGAGGTCTGGGCCTGGCGCGCGCGCATCACCCCCCAAGGAATCTTCCTGGCCGAACGCCTGGGCCTCGCCCCGGCCTGGGCCGCCCTTGAAACACCCCGGAGAGGCTGATCCCCCATGTGGCACCTGCTTCTAGGCGCGTTCATCATCAGCTTCTCGCCCGTGTTCGTGAAGCTGGCCGCACCCTACGGCGTCGGCGGCGACGCAGCCGCCTTTCACCGCGTGCTCATAGGCGGCATAGGCCTGTACCTGGCCACGCTCGCCAGCCGCGAACCGCGCTCCAAGATCTCCGCCATGCCGCGCGGCGGCTGGGGCTGGTCGCTGGTGTGCGCGGCCTTCTTCGCGGCCGATCTCGTCACCTGGCACCTGTCCATTCTGTACATAGGCCCCGGTTTGGCCACGCTTTTCGGGAATTTTCAGGTGTTTGTTTTGGCCGTGTGGGGCATTGTGTTCCTTAAGGAAAAACCCGGTCTGCGCTTCTTCCTCGGCCTCGGCCTGGCCATGGCCGGGCTCTTCGCCATCGTGGCCCCGGCCTGGGCCAGCGCCGGGCAGCACTATCAGCTCGGCGTCGTCTTCGGCCTTTTGACCGGCCTTTTCTACGCCGGGTTCATCATCGCCCTGGGCCGCAGCATGCTCGTCTGCGGAGAAGGCTCGCAACTGGCCGTCATGACCGTGAACTCCCTGATGACCGCCGCCCTGCTGCTGCCCGTGCTGCTGCTGCGCGGCGAAAGCCCGGCCCTGGCTCCGGGCATGCCCCTGCTGCTCATGGCGGGCTACGGCATCACCTCGCAGCTCATGGGCTGGGCGCTCATCTCGCGCGGGCTGCGGGAAACGCGCATGTCCCTTGCCGGGCTCATCCTGCTGCTGCAGCCCGTGCTGGCCTACGTGTGGGATCTGACGCTCTTCGCCCGGCCCGTGGGCGCAGCCGAACTCGTCGGCGTGGCCGCCACCCTGGTCGGCATAGCCCTCGGCGTGCGGCGGCGCTAGCGGCGAAAGGCAAGGCGGGCAAGGGGCGCTGCCCCTTAAACCCCGGTGCGGGGGTTTATTAAAAACAGAGTTAACACGACAGATTGTAGCTTTTTGCTGGTGGCATTTGGTTAGGGCGTTCTGCGTTCACCTCTACCGTCCGCTTCCGCCTTCAGAAATGCGGTGTCCAGCTTTCGCGCAAGGAGTCCTCTTCTTCCTCGTCTTCGCCGTCCCCGCCTGCGTCTGGGCAGGTCAAGACGGTCAACGTCTTCCCGTAGCGCCCCAATCCGATGACCTCTTCGAGGACGTCGCGGGAGCGTGTTCCATCGAGCCAGAGCCGAAGTTCTGTCTCGTCGTTCCTTTCAGCTTCGTCGAATTGGTCCCGCTGTGCGTTGAAGTTGGCCGTGAGGGTGCCTTTGGGAAGCAGGTCGCCAGGACGGAGCCATGTCAGCTTGGCGAAACTCTTCATGGCTGGCGACATGCACGCGAAGTCCACCGTCTTGCCTGTGCTGACGATGACCGCAGAGGCAGCCTCAGTGAGTTCGGCGTACCGGATGGCCGTGGCGGTCAATGAGGTTTGGCAAAGGCCCGCAAGCCCTTTGACTGCGGCAAGGCCGTCCTCGAAACCGTTCAAGGCCCGCTTGAAGAGCCTTGACGGCATGAGCAGGCCACTGGCGAAGCTGTCAGCCTCCTGCTCGAACACATCGCGGCAGAAGGTCCCTGCCCTTGACGCATGAATGCCACCATCGAAGGGTATCTGGTCGACATGGCCTTCCAGAAAGTAGTGCCCTAGCTCATGAGCAATGCTGAACCGTTGGAAGCCGCGGCTTGGGATGGCCGTGCTGTAGAAGATGCCGTAGGTATCGCCGACTCGCAGCAGCATGGCCGAAACGCCGGGTGCGGCGTCTTTGATCGCTTCGATGGTGATTTCGCGCTTGCTGGCGATCGCGAACAAATCAACAGGGAATGAGGTGTTGCCCTCATCAACAGCCAGCTTCTCCCCCTGACGTTTGGCTTCATCGAGTCTGAACCCTCGGCTCAAGGTCACCCCTCTTTCTTGCCACCCCTCTTTGCTTCAAGCAAATCGAGGAACCCCGCGACAAGTTTTCGGTCGTCGTCGGTTAGTTTGGCCGCGTGCCGAAACAGTGGATCCGCGTTGACATCCGCCTCAAGATCGTCAGTTCGGCCGAGCAGGTAGTCGGTGGTGACGGCCAGCGCCTCCGATAGCTTTCTCAAGTTGTCGAAAGACGGCTTACGCTTCCCCCCTTCGAAGTGAGCGATGGAACTCGGGGGCAGTCCCGTCTTGGTCGCAAGCTCTGCCTGGCTCAAGCTGCGCATCTCCCGGGCAGCCCGAAGTCGAGCCATAAAAAAATTAGAAGGCGAATTATTTTGGCCTGGTGAGGTATTTGTCATGGCGATTTCGACATTCTCCTATTGACATATTCGACATGTATCGTTAACTCGCCATCAATAGCATGGCGAACTCGACATGGCAAGTGCCCTGACGAGACCAAGCATAGCAGTGGAGCAAGAAAATGGAAAACCATGACAAGTTGCCTGACACCACCGAAGAAACCGGAAAGCACCACGAAACCGAGAAGCCGCACTCCCATCCGCCGGGCGGATTCCGGATTCTGATGGCGAGTGAGAATATGGTCCTCACCCCCATCGTCGTAGAGCAGCCGAACCCGACCGGCCTTCAGATCTTGGAGGCCGCCGGATGCGGTCCCGCCGAAGACCATGCGCTCATACAGCTTCTGCTGCCCGGCACCCGGCTGGTCGGGCTCGATGACCATGTTTCCCATCGTGAGCAGGGAGAGCGTGTCTGCCGCGCGTTTCGCGGCGGGGAGGTCTTCCTCTTCACCATCGACGGGCACGGCTATGAGTGGGGCGACCCCGAAATCCGTGAAGCGGTTCTGCGCTATGTGGCAACGGTCCCCGAGGAAATGGTATTTGTCCTGAAGGACGGTGACCGGGAGCGCGAGGTCAAGGACGGCGAGTCGGTGCGTTTGTCCCATGCCGGCGTCGAGCACCTGCATACCCGGCCGAAGATGGTCACCGTCAAGCTCGACGGCGAGGAGAAGACCATCCCTGCTGGCGTCTACACGACTGAGGAACTGCTCAATATCCTCGGCGTTGAGCCCGGCTATCTTCTCAATGTCATGAGGGCTGATCAGCTCATCACGCTTCGCCCGAATGAGAGGCTTCACGTCAAAGACGGGATGATCTTCATCAGTCAGGTACCGGGCGGAGCGTCGTCGTGATGGACACCAACAAAGAGTTCCTTGCTCTGAAGAGCATCCACGAATCCGCCGCCCTCTTCACGGAGGGCGGCAATCCCGTGGTCTTGCTGCCGGACTTCCCGTTCAAGGTAGACGACAAAGACATGTGTATGGACCTCCTACTTCACCCTTCACTCCATGCGACGGGCTACGTAACGCGCCTTTTCTTCAAAGAGCAGATTGCCGGAAAGGGGCAGAACTGGACGCAACACATGGTCATCGGCCGGGCATGGTGGGCGCCCTCCTGGCAGGGGGTGTCAGCGGAACAGACATGGCCCGCCATGCTCTGCGCCCATTTGAGGGTACTCATATGAAGATCATCTTCAAGGCAACCGCCACACTTCTCAACCGCATTCGCGCGGACCTCAGACGCCCGCATGCCTTCGCGCACGAACGCGTGGGATTCATTGCGGCAGGCCTGACCGCAGCCTCCGAAAACGTGCTGGTTCTCGCCCATGAGTACAGGCCGGTGGAGGACGGGGACTATCTGCCAGACCGCACTGTCGGAGCGATGATGGGACCGGAGGCCATCCGCAAGGCGCTGCAGTGGGCCATGGGCTCGCGCGTGGCGCTGTTCCATGTGCACAGCCACGGTGGGCACGGCGTCCCCTGGTTCAGCGGAGTCGACCTGCGCGAAAATGCGAAGTTCATCCCAGACTTCTTCAAGGTGGCCCCACAATGTGTCCATGGCGCCATCGTGCTGACCACAGATGCCGCGAACGGCCAAGTCTGGCTCGATCGGCGACAGTCGTACCGCGTCATTGACGAGTTTTCGGTGACGGGCGTGCCGCTCAAGAAATGGAGGACAGCATGAATCGTCTTGATAGACAAAGCTTTCTCGGCCCCGACAGCGAGCACCTGCTCCGGGAATGCACGGTTGGGCTTGTGGGCCTCGGCGGCGGCGGGGCCCACGTCGTTCAGCAACTCGCGCATCTTGGTGTGGGCGGATTCGTCCTGGTCGACCCCGACAGGATCGATTTGACCAACACCAACCGCCTGGTGGGCGGGACCTTGGCCGATGCAGGAACAGAGACCCTGAAAGTGACGATTGCCGAGCGCGTCATTCGCGGCGCGCAGCCTGACGCCAGAGTTGTCGCTGTGCCCGACACGTGGCTTGCCGCTATGGATGACCTGAAGGTCTGCGACGTCATTGTCGGGGCCGTGGATTCCTACAAGGAGCGCGACCAGCTTGAAAGGTTCGCCCGCCGGCATCTGATCCCCTACCTCGACATCGGCATGGACGTACACGATTTGGGGCCAGATGGTTTTCTGATCAGTGGCCAGGTGATTCGGTCCATGCCTGGCGGTCCGTGCCTGCGGTGCTGCGGCCTCGTAACCGAGGAGAGGCTCGCCCAGGAGGCGCAGGCATACGGAGCTGCGGGGGGCAAGCCGCAGGTCGTCTGGCCAAACGGGGTCCTCGCCTCCACCGCCGTTGGGCTTTTGGTGCAGATTGTGACCCCGTGGCATCCCACGCTTCTGGAGTTCGTTTTCCTTGAATACGAAGGCAACAAGGGAACGCTGAAGCCGAGCGCACGGATGGAGCTGCTGCAGGGGAAATCCTGCCCGCATCATCCCGCTGAAGAGGTTGGCGACCCCTTGTTCGACATTCGCGCCCATCTCGCCAAACTGCAGACGGATCACACCGGCAAAAGCACGGGAAATTCTCTGCCAACAAGTGGCAACTCTTTGTGGGCGAAGTTGAAAATTAGGATTTCTTGTGTGTTTCAGTGGTTATGCGCCAGAAGATCGTGTTAGGCTTCGAGCCTCCGTGCCGCACACAAGCTAATCATTCTTTTGCTATTATGAATATACACACGTCGCCATACTTACTTGACAGCCGGGTTGCGTCGGCATATAAAGCGAACGAAGCCGAACCCCGGTGAGAGGATTCGGCTTCGATTTCATCAACCCCGGCAGTCGGACACAGAATGCGTCTCACTGGGCAGAGCTGAGGAAGCGTAGGACCTTCAAGATGCCTCTGCCCCCGCCTTCTGTCAAGACTGCCCCTACGAGTGAGGGCTTCGATTATGGGCTACGGACTTGGTTTGAGGATTATGTCGGCGGAGGCGACCCGCGTTGTGGGTGAGATCGACAAGTACATCGGAGGCTCTGGCTATCAGGGTTGGTACGCGGGTATCACTGACGATCCCGAACGGCGGCTGTTCACGGAACACAATGTCAGCAAGCAGGGCCGGGCCTGGATCTACCATCCGTGCAGCACTGACGATATCGCGCGCGAAGTCGAGCAACACTTTCTGGACAAGGGCTGTCAGGGTGGCCCCGGCGGAGGGGATGGGACGAGCAAGTACGTCTACGCGTACAAGGTGACCAACTCCACCGTCGAGTAGCCAAGCACACTTCCGCCGGGGGCACCGGTCCCCGGCGGAAGCCAAGGAAGCCATGAAAAAATATATCGGTGAAATCTGTGAGATTCAGCTTGGCATGCAGTTCCGCGGGCGCATTGCGCCGGAACCCGACGGAACCCATGCCGTGGTCATGATCAGGGACATCGGGCCAGACAGGCGGCTCCTTGCTGGAGACGGCCATGAGCGCGCGCTTGTCCTTCCGCCTTCGCCGCCCGAGCGTTACCTCGTCCACGCAGGCGATGTCCTGTTTCTCGCGCGTGGCCAGGTCAACTACGCGGTCCCCATCACCATCACATTCGAGCGCCCGACCATCGCCCCCAGTTTTTTCTTCATCCTGCGCCCCCGGGGAGACGCGACGACAGTCTTGCCGGAATACCTCGCCTGGGCCATAAACCGGCCGGAGGCCCAGGAATACCTGCAGCAGAAAGCCCGCCGTGGAAGCCACATGCCGCTGGTGGGCAAGGCTGACGTCCAGACCCTTCCGGTTCCTGTTCCGCCTGCTGCGGTTCAGGAGCATGTCGTGGCGCTGGACCGCCTCGCCCGCCAGGAGCGGGAGCTTGTGAACCGCATCGCCGATCTCAACCTGCAACGCATCCGCGCGGCCTGCGAACGCGCGGTCAACCGCTAGGAGCGCCCACATGACCACCATCAGCCAGGATTCCATCAACAACGCCGCGTGGTCGGCCTGCGACAGCCTGCGGGGCGCCCTCGACGGCGCTTTCTACAAGGACTACGTGCTCGCGCTGCTCTTCCTCAAGTACATGAGCGACCTGTGGCTTGAGAAAAAGGCCGCGCATGAGGAGCGCTATGACGGCGACGCGGCTCGTGTGGCCCGCGCCCTCGCCCGGGAGCGCTTCACCATCCCGGATGGGTGCGACTTTTACTGCCTCCACGCGCAGCGGGAACTGCCCGAGGTGAAACTCCCCCGGCACCTCACTCACGATGAGGAGAAGCCCTACAGCCTAGGCGAGCGGCTCAACATCGCCTTCGCCAAGCTGGAAGAGGCCAACCCCAAGAAGCTCGAAGGCGTCTTTTCGACCATCGACTTCAACTCCGAGGTACTGGGCGACACCAAGGACCGCCACCGCCGACTCGCCAACCTGCTGGGCGATTTCAACAAGCCCGAGCTCGATCTGCGCCCGTCGCGGCTGGGCGGCCAGGACATCATCGGCAACACATACGAGTATCTCATCGAGCGGTTCGCCGGCGACGCGGGGAAGAAGGGCGGCGAGTTCTACACGCCCCGCCCGGTGGCCCAGCTCATGGCGCGGCTCATCGCGGCCCGGCCCGGCTCCACCATCTGCGACCCTGCCTGCGGCTCCGGCTCGCTCCTGATCCGCGTGGCCGAAGAAATCAAGCGCACGGCCGCCACGGACCAGGAGCGGCGCGACTTCGCCCTCTGCGGCCAGGAGAGCAACTACGGCACGTGGTCTCTGGCGCGCATGAACATGTTCCTGCACGACATGGACGCGGCGCGCATCGAGCGCGGCGACACTTTGAACAGCCCCAAGCTCCTCGACGGCGGCGCGCTCATGCGCTTCGACATCGTTGTGGCCAATCCGCCCTTCAGCCTGGACAAGTGGGGCGCGGAGCACGCAGCAGCCGACCCGTTCAAGCGCTTCTGGCGCGGAGTGCCGCCCAAGAGCAAGGGCGACTATGCCTTCATCAGCCATATGGTGGAGGCCATGAAGCCGGAAACCGGCCGCATGGCCGTGGTGGTGCCCCACGGCGTGCTGTTCCGCGGCGGGGCGGAAGGCGCCATCCGGCGGCAGCTGGTGGAGGAGAACCTGCTCAAGGCCGTCATTGGGCTGCCCGCGAACCTCTTCTTCGGCACGGGCATTCCCGCCGCCATCCTCATCTTCGACCGCGCCAAGGCGGAACACGTCGGCACGGACGTGCTGTTCATCGACGCCAGCCGCGAGTTCGCGTCCATCCGCACCCAGAACATCCTCACCGACGAGCATATCGCCCACATCGTGGAGACCTTCGGGGCCTTCGCCGAGGTGGAGAAGTACGCCCACCGCGCCACGCAGGAGGAGATTCGCGGCAACGACTTCAACCTGAACATTCCGCGCTACGTGGACACCTTCGAGGAAGAAGAGGAGATCGACATCGCCGAGGTGCAGAAGGAGATCGACCGCCTGGAGGTGGACCTCGCCGAGGTGCGGACCAAGATGAACGAGCACCTCGCGCAACTGGGCCTCGTGCCCGCCAAGGGGGAGTGACATGGCCGACGAGATCACCACGCAGTCCGAGATACTGCTCTACCAGACCGAGGATGGCCAGACGCGCATCGACGTGCGCCTGGAGGACGGCACGGTCTGGCTTTCGCAGAAGCACATGGCGGAGCTGTACCAAGTGACGCCCCAGAACGTCAGCCACCATTTGAGCAATATCTTCAAAGAGGGCGAGTTGGGTGAAGCCGCAGTTCACAAATATTATTTGCTAACTGCAACCGACGGAAAACGTTACAAAACGAAGCTCTACAACCTCGAAGTGTTCATCGCCGTGGGGTATAGGGTCCGCTCGCATCGCGGCACGCAGTTCCGTCGTTGGGCCACGGAGCGGCTGCGCGAATACATGGTCAAGGGCTTCACCATGGACGACGCCCGGCTGAAGGCCGTGGCCACGCCCTTCGGCACGGACTACTTCGACGAGCTGCTTGAGCGCATCCGCGACATACGGAGCTCGGAAAAGCGCTTCTACCAGAAAATCACCGATATCTACGCAACCTCCGTGGACTACGACGCCCACGCGCCCATCAGCCAGGAGTTCTTCGCCACGGTTCAGAACAAGCTGCACTGGGCCATCACCGGGCAGACCGCCGCCGAGATTGTGGCGCGCCGCGCCGACGCCGACGCACCCAACATGGGCCTCACCTCCTGGAAGGGGGCCAAAGTGCGCAAGGCCGACGTGCACGTGGCCAAGAACTACCTGAACGAGGAGGAACTGCGGGGGCTGAACCGCATCGTCACCATGTACCTGGACTTTGCCGAAGACCAGGCCACGCGGCATGTGGCCATGCACATGAAGGACTGGATAGAGCGGCTCAACGCTTTCCTGCGCTTCAACGAGCGGGAAGTTCTGGACAATCGGGGCAGCATCTCCGCCGAGTTGGCCAAGATCAGGGCCGAGCGGCAGTACGAACTCTTCGAGGAGCGTCGCCGGGCCCAGGATGCGCTTGTTGAAGGTGACTTTGAAAAGGCCGTCAAAAAACTCGGGAGGAGTAAGTAATGGCTACGATCAGGAAAAAGCAGGCCAAAAGTGTGAAAGCCATCGATGCTCCGGCTCGTCCTGTGCCGAGGATTGCGCTTCCTGCGCCGGACGCCCCGAATTACTTTGAGGAACTCCTCAAGCGGGTCCAAGAAATTCGTGTTTCCGAGAAGCGCTTCTACCTGCAAGTCACGGACATCTACGCCACCTCCGTGGATTATGAGAAGCAGTCAGAGGCAACTTTGGCCTTTTTCGCCACGGTTCAGAACAAGCTGCATTACTCGGTCACCGGCAAAACAGCCGCCGAAATCATTGTCCGACGTGCGGACGCGAGCGCGCCCCATATGGGATTGACGACCTGGAAGGGGAACAAGGTCTGCAAAACGGACGTGTGTGTCGCAAAAAACTACCTGGCTGCGGAAGAGTTGGAGAAACTCGCCCGCATCGTCACCATGTATCTGGACTACGCCAAGGATCAAGCCGAGCGCCACAAACACATGCGCATGGCGGACTGGAAGACAAAACTGGATGAATTCCTGCGCTTCTACGACCGCAAGGTGCTGACGGGTAAGGGCAGTATCTCCGCCGAAAGGGCAAAAAAAATGGTCGAGCGGCAGTACAAACTCTTCGACGAGCGTCGCCGCGCGGAAAAGGCTCGGCTGGTCGGTGAAACGCGCCCGAAGCCCAAACGGTTGGGGAGAGGGAAATGATTCCGAAGGGCTGGGACGTAAAACCTCTCGGCGAGCTTGTGACCATCAGGTCTGGGGGCACGCCAAGCAAAAGCAGGCCTGATTATTGGGGAGGCTCGGTCAATTGGTTCACGGCGAAGGATCTCAAGTCGTTGACGCTACGCGAGTCGGAACTCAAGCTGTCAGAACTTGGGGCACAATCGAGCATCGTCGTTGAACCTGGAACCATCCTCGTGTTGACGCGCGGGATGGGGCTTCTAAACGACGTGCCGATGGGTATCTGCCAGCAGAGATCCGCCTTCAACCAGGACGTGAAGGCATTGCTCGCACATGCAGGTGTCCATGCGCGCTTCCTTCTCTACGCCCTTGCAAACACGAAACACAGAATCAGCAACCTCATCACCACCGCCGGCCACGGCACCTGCCGCCTTGAGACCGAATCTCTTCTTGAACATTCCCTTCTTATCCCGGAGCCAAGTGAGCAGGCCGCCATCGCAGGCGTATTGAGCACCTGCGATGCCGTTGAAGAGCGTGTGGAAGCTTTGCTCACAGCCAAACAACGCCGCCGCAAGGCTCTGGCCCAGCGGCTGCTGACGGGCAAGGCGCGGCTGTCAGGGTTCGCCACACCTTGGCAAACCTCCAAGATCGGGCAACTCCTGAAACCTGTGCGGCGTCCCGTCACATGGGACGACAGCGCGGAGTACAAGCTCTTGAGCCTGCGCCGCAGGTCCGGTGGGGCCTTCCACCGCGAAACGCTGCTGGGCAGTGAAATCCTGACCAAGAAGATGAACGTGGCGCGGGCCGGGGACTTTCTCATTTCCAAGATGCAGGTCGTTCATGGCGCGATGGCCATGGTGCCGCAGGAATTCGACGGTTTCCACGTCTCCGACTCATACCTCGCCTACACGGCGCGCTCCCAGGAGCAGTTGGATATGCGGTTCTTCGACTGGCTCTCCCGGCTGCCGATCATGTACCGCAAGGCTTACATCTCCAGCTACGGCGTCCATATCGAGAAGATGACCTTCAACGATGGGCTCTTTCTTGGCGAGAAGGTCACCTTGCCGCCAACGGTGGAGGAACAGCGCGCCATCGTGGAAGTCCTTGAAGACGCCGACCGCGAAATCGCCCTGCACCGCGCGGAGCTGGACGCCCTGAAGCGCCAGAAGCGCGGGCTCATGCAGCAGTTGCTCATAGGCAAGGTCCGGGTTCCATAAACGCCCGGCGCCGAGGAGGCCCCATGTCAGACAGCGCCATTTTCAACGAAGCGTCTACCAGCCACATTCCGGCCATCCGCACCCTGCAACGCCTGGGCTGGAGCTACCTGCCTCCGGCCGAGGCCAAGCGGCTGCGCGGCGGCCGCGCGCGCGAGGTGGTGCTGCGCGACGTGCTGGCCGAGCAACTGCGCCGCCTCAACAGCATCGAGTACAAGAGCCGCACCCACCAGTTCTCCGAGGCCAACATCGCCGCCGCCGTGGCCGCCGTGGCCGACCCCAAGGACACGACCGTGCTGCAGGCCAACAGCGCCGTCTACGACATTCTCTGTTACGGCAAGAGCTTCAAGCAGCTCGTCGGTGGCGACTCCAAGAGCTTCACCATGCGCTACGTGGACTGGGAGCGGCCCGAGGCCAACGTGTACCACGTCACCAGCGAGTACGCCGTGGCCAAGACCGCCTCGGCCGACGTGCTGGAGCCGGACATCGTGCTTTTCGTCAACGGCATCCCCTTCGTGATCATCGAGTGCAAGCGCCCGGACGACAAGGACGCGCTCAAAGCCGCCATCGCCGACCATCTTTTCAAGCAGCGCGAGGACCAGGCACCGAGCCTCTATGCCTGCGCGCAGTTGCTGTTGGCCCTGACCAAGAACGAGGCCCGGTACGGCTGCACCGGCACCCCGGCCAAGTTCTGGAGCGTGTGGAAGGAAAAGGACGTGCCGCAGGAGCGCCTGGACGAGTCATTGCGCGTGCTCATCAATACGCCGTTGCCCTTCGCGGAGCGCGAGGCCCTGTTCGAGAAGCCCTACACGCACTGGCGCCCCTACATCGAACAGTGGGAGGCCGAGGAATGCGCACCCACGGCCCAGGACGCGGCACTGTGGAGCCTGTGCCGGCCTGCCCGGCTGCTGGAGCTGGTGTACCACTGCACGGTGTTCGATGCTGGCCAGCGCAAGGTTGCCCGTTACCAGCAGTTCTTCGCCCTGCGCAGGATGATGGAGCGCATCCGCGCCGTGCGGCCCGACGGCACGCGGCCCGGCGGCGTGGTCTGGCACACCCAAGGCAGCGGCAAGTCCCTGTCCATGGTCATGCTGGCCCGGCGCATCGCGCTCGCGCCAGACATCGGCGACTACCGCATCGTGCTGGTGACGGACCGTACGGACCTGGACGACCAGATCTACGGAACGTTCCGCAGTTGCGGCCTGCACCTGGAGCAGGCGGACTCCGGCCGCGACCTGGCAAAGAAGCTGGAGCAGGGCGGCAAGCCCATCGTGACCACCGTGCTCCACAAGTTTGAGGACGCCGCCACCAAGGCCAAGCTCAAACTCGACGCCGCCAACATCTTCGTGCTGGTGGACGAAGCGCACCGCTCCAACTTCCGCAAGCTGCACGCCTGGATGCGCGCCGCTCTGCCGCGCGCGTGCTTCATCGGCTTCACCGGCACGCCGGTGCACAAGAAGGACGGCAGCGTGGTCCGGCAGTTCGGTGGCATCATCGATTCCTACACCATCAAGGACGCCGTTGCCGACCAAGCCGTGGTGCCACTGCTCTACGAGGGGCGGCACGTGAACCTTGCGCCGAACGAAACCCCGCTGGACCAGGCCTTCGAGCTCATCACGCGCAACCTGACGCAGGATCAGCGCGCCGATCTTAAGCGCAAGTTCGCCAGCGCCGGGCACATCCCGCGCATCGGGAACTTCATCAACCAGGTCGCCATGGACGTGAGCCTGCACTTCGAGCAGAACTGGCAGGGCACGGGCTTCAAGGCCCAGCTCGTGGCGCCGTCCAAGGCCGCAGCCATCCGCTACAAGCAGGCGCTCGACAGCTACGGCCTGGTGAATTCCGAGGTACTCATCTCCGGTCCGCAGACACGGGCGGAGGAACGGAGCGACGAACCGGAGGGCGATGGGGCCGAGGACGCCACGTTGGTCCAGGAGTTCTGGCGGCGGCGGATGGAGCGGTACCGCACGGAGGAGGCGTACAACAAGCAGGTCATCAACGCCTTCAAGTCCGGGGAGGAGTTGGAAATCCTCATCGTGGTGCACAAGCTGCTTACCGGGTTCGACGAGCCGCGCAACACGGTGCTGTACCTCGCCCGGCCATTGAGAGACCACACCCTGCTACAGGCCATCGCCCGCGTGAACCGGCTGCACGAGGGGAAGGAGTACGGCTACATTCTGGATTACGTCGGCGTGCTGGACCACCTCGCCAAGGCGATGGAGGAATTTGCTGCCGAGAACTACGACCCGGAGCAACTCCAGGGCATCGTCACCAACGTCTCGGAGATGATCGTGCGCCTGCCGGGCCTGCACGCCGCCCTGCTCGACGTGTTCAAGGCCGTGTCCAACAGGCGCGACGAGGAGGCCTACGAGCGTCATCTCGCGGACGTCGAGGAGCGCCAGCGGTTCTACGAGCGGCTGTCGGCCTTTGCGCGGTGCGTGGGCTTGAGCTTTTCCTCGGCGACGTTTCTGGAGCAGACGGACGCCGCGTTGCAGGAGCGCTACCGCCGGGACCTGCTGTTCTTCGAGCGGCTGCGCCGGGCGGTCCGCCTGCGCTACGCTGAGGCGGTGGACTACGGCGAGTACGAGGCACGCATCCAGAAGATCGTGAACACCCATGTGGGCGTGGTCGATGTTGAGTTGATTACGGAGCCGGTCAACATCTTCGACCAGGAGCGGTTTGCGCGCGAGGTGGAACGGGTTCACGGCGACGGAGCCAAGGCTGACGCCATTGCCCACCGCACCATGCTGACCATCACCGAGAAGATGGAAGAGGACCCGGCGTTCTACCGGAAGTTCTCCGAGCTGCTGAAGTCGGCCATCGACGCGTTCCGGCAGGGGCGGCTCAAGGACGTGGAGTACCTCAAGGAAGTCAAAAAGCTGATGGTGGCTGTCCGAGATCGCGTGGCGGACGGCATTCCCGAACGTCTGCGCGCCGAGGACGACGCCCGGGCGTATTACGGGCGCATTCACGAACTGGTGCGCCAGCACCTTGAGGCGAGTCCCCCGCAGGTCCCGACGGCGAAGGTCGAGGCGTTCTGCGTCGAGGCAGCGCTCAACGTGTACGCCATCGTCCAGGAACTCAACGTGGTGAACTGGACGAGCAACGAGGACGTCAAGAACAGCATGCTCCAGCACATGGACGACTGGTTCTTCGATGCGGTCGATGGAGGCGAAGGGCTGGCGCTCCCGCCAGCGGTCATCGACGCCATCCTCGACGCCTGCATGCGTATCGCCATCCAGCGCAGCACCAAGTGAGAGCATGACACCCCTTCTTGAAATCGTGCATGGAGTCCATCGCATCCCGGTGCAGGTGGTCTTTGACGGGTTCCGGACACTGCGCATATCCGTGCGCCCCGAGGGCCTCGTGAGCGTCCGTGCTCCTCAAGGGACGCCGCTCGCCCTAATCACGGCCCGTGCTCAGGCGAAGTCGGTTTGGATCTTCCGCCATCTTGAACGCTTTCGCGAAGTGAGGCAGTTGGCGCTTCCCCGCGAGTACGTCAGCGGGGAAACCCACAAATATCTTGGTCGCAACTATAGGCTTCGGGTCCGCCAGGGCGACCAGAATGATGTCCGCCTTGCCGGTAGATTCTTCGAGGTGACGACCGCCAATCCCCCACACAGCGATAAGGTCCGCGAGCTTCTTGACTTGTGGTACCTGCGCCGCGCTCGCGTTGTCTTCGGCCGTATCCTCGACGAATTGAGTTCGCGGTACGGCGCACACGGCATCGGCGCACCGGAGCGTGTCACTGTGCGCGCCATGTCCAGCAGATGGGGCAGTTGCTCCCGTGCTGGCACGATTACCCTCAACAGGCACCTGGTCAGAGCGCCGATGCTTTGCGTGGAGTACGTGATAGCCCATGAGCTCTGCCACCTGCGGCACCACGGGCACACCACAGAATTCTACGAGTTGCTCTCCACACTCATGCCGGACTGGCAGGAGCGGAGGGCGAGGCTGGCACTGGAGCCGCACCAGATAGAGTGAAAAGAGGGGGCCTTGCGGCCCCCTTTTCTGCTACGGCCAGCGATCTGAGGAGTTGAGAACATCCTCATGACAATGACCTAGGTGGGAGTCTGCTTTGGCAAGTTGTAAGTGCTCTGACGGGGTCAAGCCTGCCAGTGTGTTTAGCTTCCGAAAGCCTCACGAGCCTCTTCTTTGGAGCATTTGCGGATGCTTCCATCCGCTGCGACGACCCCCCAGTTCGCAACGGTATGATTTTCGTTCCGAGTATCTTTTTGTCCCCACCTGACGACATCACCCGGCCTGGCCAAAATCTCGGCAGGCCCTCCAGCATTTGTTCCGAGATATTCTCCGAAGCGCAGGACCGGACTGCTGCCAACAGGCCAAGACGTCACTGCGGCTATCCACGGCTTTGAGCAACGCTTCTCGTTGTATCCATTAAACGCCTGCACGATACGTATAGGCCTTGGCATATGAGCTTCGATCCTTCTGGCGATATCAGCCTGAAGCTGTATCAATTCGTCGAGTTTCAGCGTATCAACAAATGCCTCGATCTCGCCTTTCATTCTGTGCCCCTTTTACGTTTATTTGAGGTTGCGCTGACTGTCGGACCCTGTGGGTAATGAGCCAGTATATTGAACGCTACGGCTCCGGCCCCCAGATGGAGGCGGGCGCTAAATACTGAAGCGCCTTTCCGACGGCTATCTCCAGTCGTGCGACGTCGAACTGCGCCAGATATGCCTCCTCGGCCATGCGCCCGTCGGCTATGCGCTGCATGTGCAGGTACTGCACTTTGTCTTTCTGCTTGATGCCGCACAGCACGCCCTCCGCTTCTGAGCCCAGGCATGGCTGCGACTTGCCTTTTGGGAACTGCCCCCGGCGGAAGCAATCGAGGCAGGCTTTGAGCGCTGCCAGCGCCTCAAGGTCGGAGCAGGGAAATCCCATGAAGCTGGCTTCCACCCTCGTCCAGCGCCTCTTTCCCTTCGTCTCGTCCGCGACGCCGGCGGTGATGGATAACTTGAAGCCATCATTGTCGTACGTGAGCGACATCTGTCCTCCTACTTTTCCGCTACCTGCGCGGGTTCCATAGGTTCAGCCACTGCTCTTCGGTGACGTCTCTATCGAGCAGATACGACTTCCGTTCGAAGTGTAGCCGGGTGTCCCATAGGGCGTGCCTCAGATTGAAGTAGCGCGCGGCAAGCGACGGTGTATTCTGCACGATGTTCCGGTTCACGCGTCGCCATATCCACGCTTCGAGTTCCTGAGCTTGCTGCCGGGCATCGAACGCGTACCGCGCAAAATGGTGAAAGCTACGCGCAGCGGCGTTGATGCGGCGGAGTTTGTGCTCGGGAGAGGCGTCGGAGGCCAGCGCCGTGCGCACGCTCTCTTTGAGTGTCCGGACCGATGCGTCATTCATCCGAACGTTCAACAAGCTATCGGCTATGTGCGCCGACCAGGACAGGAGGTCCGTTGGCTGCGCGCGCAGGTCGATCCACGCTGCGCCGACCCCGTCGAACGGCTTCGCCGACATGAGCCAACAGCCGTCTTCGTTCCACATCATGCCCGCGCGGTACTCGCGAGTTACCGACAGAGTTGCCTCTGCCAGATGGCGCCAAACCATGCTGCCGAGGACATATCGGGCGAACTCTGCCCGAAGCGTGTCCCCGGCTGCATGTGCGAGCAAATCCTGCGCCTGGCCGACGAAGGTCTCGTCGGTGATGCCTGCTGCCAGCGCTCCGGGCGCTATCTGCGCGGTAGTCCAATCGTAGCCGACATGCCCAAGCCAACAACGGTGGAAGCGATTCGCCTCGATACGCAGCCAGCCAGTGAGGACGCCGGGGCACCACCACGGCCGCCAATAGCCTTGCGCCCGGTTGCTGATCGGGGCGAGGGCAAGCCACGCGGAGTAGAGCTCACGGAAGATGTCCGCTATCTCGAGGTGTTTCTTGCTTGAGCGCGGCATGTACCGTGCGACAAGCGCACCGGCCAAGTTCTGAAAGCTGTCGCGTTCAATGTATCGCATCAGATCTGCGTGCCGCCCGGCGAGGGCGAGGGAGCGCTGCGCGCGGCGCACGAGCGCAACGTCCCCCGGCCCCGGCCGATGAGGTCCCCGGACGATGCCCACGGCTACATGCCGGCGTCGGACTCGGTAGCCGGCTTCGCCTGCGTCTTGTCGCCCTTTGCAAGCGCCTTCTCGCAAGCGGACAGGTAGCCAGTCAGCCAGTCGGAGAACTCCGGCTGCAACGAAAACTCGTAGCCCTTCTTCGACGCGTCCTCCCGCAGCGACAGATAGCGCTTGTAGGTCTCGTCATTGACCTTCACATTAATCTGGCGCTCCAACTTCAAACATCTCTTCGTAAGACTCATCATGAACTCCTTTGCGCTGAGGCGGTTATAAGTTGAGGGCAGTCTTCCATGAAAGCACAGATAGAGCCTCTGGCAGAAAGGAGTCAAATTCTATATTTGGGTTTACCCCAATTTTTTATCACTATTTTTCCGCTAACATTCGGCTTACACATTCGCGCTATCATAATGCCATAATTTCATGCGATAAAATGGCTTCATCATTGAGGTGGACTGACTTCGAGCCTTTTCTGCCCGCTGCTCTTGCGCAGCGCCCAGGCCTGCGTGGTATGATGGAAGTACACCCGCATCCCGTCCCGCCGGCCCCCACACCGGCCCGGTCCGCCGCACCGTCATTCGCGGTCGTGGAAAGGTTGCGGAAAACCCTATAAGGAGGAACAACAGACCGGGAGACGTGCGCTCCAAATCCAGGCGCTCGTCTTCACCATGCAATTCGGAATCGTAACCCTGCCGTTTTGACCGAGAGCAAGCCCGGATAACCAGCCGGTATCCATCGCCTAGCCAGCGGTGGTGTCTATTCGCTTGCTCGCACTGGAGAGCCGTGTGCGAAGGAAACTCGCCCGTACGGTTCGGGGACCAACTGCACAAGCTACTTTGGCGGAAGCCAGAGGTGTGAAGTGTCGTTGAGTCCATGCTTCCCCTGAGGGGGTGCGCCTGGATAAATCAAATGCCGAAAGCCCTGGGAACCAGGGTAGCGGGACGATACCTAAACCGAAAGGCAAGGGTCGTGACGCGTGAGGGACATGGCGGCTGCGTGCGACGAAACCGGGTGGTCCCCGGATATAAGCGCAATGCGGCTAGAGCAGTCATGTTAGAGGGTGAAAACCCGCCCCGTTCCGCCATGGTGACGGAAGGAACCATCGTTTTAAAACCCAAGAAGTAGCTCTGGAGTAGCGCCCTGCTGTGACACCTCGGGGGCTGAAAAGAGCGTATGCCAGGAACATAGCCCTGGCGGCGAACACTTGGGCACAGATGGCACCTGTAGCGGATGACAACGGCATGTGAGGTAAAAGCTCACGGCGGCGTACTGCCTGGATAGGCAAGTGCCGTTTGGTTGAATCAGGGATGAAACCTGTTGGCTAGCAATAGTCTGCAGGACACAGAGGCATCGTAGTAATCTCCCGTAAGGGCAACGTCTGCGTCCGACCCCGGACTAATAATCCGGGGCAGGTATTGGTTGGCTACCAATCCGTTAGCGAAGGACAGACGAGGCGCGGAAATGCGCCTGGACGAAGGGTGCCAGGTCGGTCAAGGCAGTGATTTCGAATCATGGATCATCAAATGAAAAGGGGGCCGAAAGGCCCTCTTTTGACAGCCGCTGACAACCAAACGGCTAGAAGCTATGCGCCATCCCGAAAACCCTGGAGGTCACCGAAGTGCAGAGATGCGATTGTCAACATGTTGAGAGTGGGTATCGCGATCTTCACTCGCGCATACCATGGCGACCCTTCTTTCTGGATGGGGGAAATGTTCTTATCCTGCTCCGCAATGATGCGCAAGAGATTTTGGTTGACAATAATTCGTTGTTTTGATAATGGTCCTGGCTATGAGCAGGGGGCCGTCTTCCGTACTGGCGGATATTCGGTTGCCAGCGCACTTGTACCTCAACAGTAGCCAAGGAGTCACATGGAGCATCTCTGCAAAATTTAAGCGCGCTGCCAGCATGGCGCGTTTCGAGCGAGGCTACTGTGGCCAAGCGGAACTGGCAAAGGCCAGCATGAACAGCTTTGATTCAGTCTTTGGCAGGGGCGATGAATTTTTCAAGGCGATTGCGATCGTAGGCGAAGCCTTTGGGAACCCAGAGAACGTATACGGCATGGACGTTAGTCTTGCCGGGGAGCGTGAGTACGCGCTCTCCATCACGATTAACGGTCAGGCGGTTAATGTGATGGAGTTGCTTACTCGTTCTCTCGAGTACAAGCAGACGACCTACTGCACGTTCTCGGGTGCCCCGGACCACTTGGATATTTTATGGGGCCACTTGTGCAGCAAGGATCCTTATGTGGTCATGGTCTGCTTGAACATGTCCGCGTACTGCCGAATCTACGCCGCCTGGAGCAAGAGGAGTCTCACTTCACTCTGGGAGTGAGTGAGCGGATCGACCAGAGAATTTCTGCGTACCGCGACTTCAGAGAAAAGGGGTGGCCCGCCACCCCCTTTCCCAATGTGACAGAGCCGGGGCGTATGTTTGGCAACACCCACCCAGCCACAGGCCACAACACATTGCGGCAGTCGCTAGGTGAACTCGTCTACCTCCCGAACTTGGCCACTCCTCCAAGCTCCCGCTCGATCTCCAGGAACCGGTTGTACTTGCACAGGCGCTCGCTGCGGCACACCGAGCCGGACTTGATCTGGCCGCCGTCCATGGCCACAGCGAAGTCCGCCAGGAAGGCGTCCTCAGTCTCGCCGGAGCGGTGTGACATGAGGAAGCTCCACCCGGCCTTGCGGCAGAGCTGCACGGTCTCCATGGTCTCGGTGACGGTACCGATCTGGTTCAGCTTAATCAGCACGGCGTTGCTGGCCTTCTCGCGGATGCCGCGCTCCACGAAGCGGGTGTTGGTGACGTAGATGTCGTCGCCCACGATCTGGATGCGCTCGCCCAGCACCTTGGTGAGAGCCGCGAAACCCGCCCAGTCGTTCTCGTCCAGTCCGTCTTCAAGCAAGACGATGGGGTACTTGTCCACCCAGACCTTCCACAGGGCCACCATCTCGGCGCTGGACTTCACGCCCTGGCCGGACTTGCGCAGGTTGTAGGAGCCGCCCTCGCAGAAGGACGAAGCGGCGGGGTCCAGGGCCAGGGCCACGTCCTTGCCTGGCGTGTAGCCCGCCTTCTCGATGGCCTCCAGGATCACTTCACAGGCCTCCTCATTGCTGCCCAGGTTCGGCGCGAAGCCGCCCTCGTCGCCCACGGAGGTGGCGAGGCCCTTCTTCTTCAGGATGCCCTTGAGCGCATGGAAGGTTTCCGACCCGTAGCGCAGGGCCTCGGCAAAACAGGGCGCGCCGATGGGGGCGATCATGAACTCCTGAAAGTCCACGCTGTTGTCCGCGTGCTTGCCGCCGTTCAGGACGTTCATCATGGGGACCGGAACACGCACCGCCCCAGAGCCGCCCAGGTAGGCATAGAGTGGAAGGTCGCAGGCCTGGGCAGCCGCACGGGCCACGGCCATGGATACGCCCAGGATGGCGTTGGCCCCGAGCTTGGCCTTGGTAGGGGTGCCGTCGAGTTCAATCATGAGGCGGTCGATCTCCGCCTGCCGGGTGCAGTCCATGCCGACCAAAGCGGGGGCCAGGGTCTCGCGGACGTTGGCCACGGCCTTCAGCACCCCCTTCCCACCGTAACGCTTGGAGTCGTCGTCGCGCAGCTCCACGGCCTCGTTCTCCCCGGTGGATGCCCCGGATGGCACGGACGCGGCCACTCGCACCCCGCTGTCCAGTTCCACGAACACGCGCACCGTGGGGTTGCCGCGAGAATCCAGAATTTCCATGGCATCTATAGCTCTGATGGCCTTGATGTTCCTGCTCATGCCGTCCTCCTCGGGGTTGTCGTTCAGGGCTGCTGCGCCCCGGTTCCTGCCTGTCGCACGTAGTTCCAAAAGCTCCGGTCCATGGCGTCGGTGCTGCTCCAAAGGTACGGAAAGTGGCCGTACCGGAGGGCAAGCTGTTCGTGGGCCACCTCTGGCCGTTGATGCTCCCGCGAGAAGGCCCAGGCCGCCACGACCAGCCCCGTCCTGTCCGAGCCGCCCTCGCAGTGGACCAGCAAGGGCTTGGGCGCGCCATCCATGACCCGCAGAATGTCCTCCAGCTCCTGCGGCGAGACCTCCGTCAGCGCCGAGAGTTTGTGGCTCAGGTGCTGGACGCCCAGCGCCCGGACCACGCCCGTCTCCTTCTTATACCATTGTGAGTCCGGCTTCTCTCCCCGAAGGTTGAGGACGGATTTGATGCCCTTCTGCTCAATGGCCCGGCGTAGCGTGGCCGGGTCCATCTGGGCCGAGCGGTAGACCACCCCCTCCTGCACGATATGCAGGTTGTCCGGGCCACGGACGCCGAACCAGAAGCCGCCCGCCAATGCCAGGACCAGGACCGTAGCGAGAAGACTTCGCCTCCAGAGTGTGCGCCTTGCCTTCTGGGTCATTGTCCGCCGCCGATGATCCGCAGAACCGTGTCCCGGTCCACCATGCCCCGCAGGCGGCCTTCGCCGTCCACGACCACCAGCCGCTTGCCGCCGGTCTCCACCATGCGCTGAAGCACCGCTGTAAGGGGCATGCCCTGCGGCACGGTGAAAACGTCAGGCCGCATGGCCTCGCCCACAGTGACTCCGAAGGCCTGGTCCCTGACGCCGCCGGGGGTGAGCAGATCGGCCAGGGCGCGGAGCAGTCCGGGCCTCTCCTTCTGGCTGAAGCGCCGGATGAGTTCTCCGTCCAGGACGATGCCCACCACGTGGTTTTCCTGGTCCACCACGACCACGCGGCGCAGGGGGGTCGCCACCAGCTTGTTCAAGGCCTCCTCAAGCGGAGCGTCCGGCAGGATGGCCGGAATGTCCCGAAGCATGACGTCTCCGGCGGTGAGGCCCAGACCCTGGGGAAGCTGCGGGTGCAGCGTGTCGGACACCGCAGTGGCAGTGGCGATGGTCTTCAGGATGTCGATGCGGCTGACGATGCCCGCCAGTTCGCCCGCATCGTCCACCACGGGCAGCCGCTTGAGCTTGCGGGAGGCCATGAGCGCGGCGGCCTCCGGCACCCTGGCGCGGATGTTCACCGTCACCACCGGGCCGCTCATGACGTCGCGGGCGGTCTTGCCCGCCACGTCCAGCTTGCGGGCTTCCTCGCCGCGCATGTCTTCGGGCAGGATCTCGTGCAGGCTTACCCGCAGGCCCATGCCCGCGCGATTCAGCAGGTCGCCGCCGGTGACCATGCCCACCACTTTGCGGCCCTGGACCACCGGCACGGCCTTGATGCCCTTGTCCAGCAAGAGCTTCAGCACCTCGGACAGCGGGGCGTCCGGGGCAACGGTCGCCACCTCGGAGGTCATGACCTCGCGCACGCGCATGGGGCAGTTGAAGGTGGCCCGCACAGCGTGCCGGGTGATGGTCCCCTCGGAAACCATGTCCTCCAGGATGGGCAGGAAGGCTGCAATACGGTCCGGCTTGTCCACGATTTCCACCACCACGGGCAGGTCTTCAGAGAGCCGGAGTATCTTGGCAGTGTGGACAAGGCTGTTGGCCCCGAACCCAATCATGCCCCGCATGGCGGTGGCCCCGGCCATGCCGCGCTTCCTGGCCTCGTCCACGATGGCCTCGTGCAGCAGGCGTCCGCCCAGGCGGTCACTGTCCCCAATGTAGATGCGCAGGACTTCCGCTTCGCCGTGAATCTTCATTGTCTTCCTCCGTTCTGTCTGCCGGACCTCAAACTGCCCGTCCGATAGTCGCTCCGATGGCGAAGGCCACGAAGCCAAGGATGTTCTGTCCCACGAGGTTCAGGGCCGCGTAGGTCCACTGCGCCCCACGCATCAGCTCACTGGTCTCGAAGATCAGCGAGGAGAAGGTGGTGAACGCGCCCATGAAGCCAACCAGGATCACAAGCCGCATCTCCGGGCCAAGGAGATGCCGCTCGTCCGCCATGACCCAGACCAGCCCGAAGAGCAGGCAGCCCAGCAGGTTCACCGCAGCGGTCCCCCAGGGAAACTCGCGCCCCATGATGCCATAAACCGCGCCCGAGAGCCAATACCGGGCCAGGGTGCCGCACATCCCGGCCACTGCCAACATCAACACCTTGTGCATGGATCGTCACCCCTCACGTATTCTCCGGCGGATTCGCTCCGCCGTTTTGCTCTTGTGAAATCGATGCGTTCCGCTGGCGCAGCTTTGCAAGCGCGGACAACAGGTCCGCTTCCGTCACCTGAAGCGTGCGCAGGGTCTCTCCGGGGATGGCCTCAGCTTCACGCAGAACGGACCCCAGGGGCATGGACCGGCGCAGGCAGGCGTAGGCCGCCTCCCGAGCCACGTAGGCCACATCCGCCCCAGTGAGGCCAGCCATGCGCCGGGCCACCTTGCCCAGGTCCACCCCGTCAGCAAGCGGGAGCCTGCGGGCGTGAATCTCCAGGATGCGCCTCAGGCCCGCCCGGTCCGGCCTCGGAATCTCGATGACCGCGTCGAAGCGCCCTGGCCGGAGCAGTGCCTGGTCCAGAAGGTCAGGCCGGTTGGTGGCGGCCAGGATGAATACGCGGCCCAGGTCGTAGATGCCGTCCATAAGGGTCAGGAGCTGGGCCGTGAACCGGGCGTCCAGGCGCAGGCTCTCGGAGGATGAGCGGGCCTGGGCGATGGCGTCGATCTCGTCGAAGAAGACGATGGCGGGCTGGGCTGCTTGCGCCTGCTCGAACAGCTCGCGCAGCTTCTCCTCGGACTCGCCGTGCCACTTGGTGATGAGCTCCGGCCCGCTCACCGGGAAGAACCGCGCCCCGCTCTCGCAGGCCACGGCACGTGCCAGAAGCGTCTTGCCGCAGCCCGGCGGGCCAAACAGGAGCACGCCCCGGTGGGGAGCCACGCCCAGCCGCCGCAGAACCTCCGGGTGCCGGATGGGAAGCTCGATGGTCTCCCGCAGGGCCGCCACCACTTCGTCCAGACCGCCCACGTCGGCGTAGGTCGTGGCCAGGATCACGCGCTCTGGGGCCGAAGCACCTGCCCCCGGTGACGATTGGCCGGGACGTGGCGTTTTCCTGTCGGCCTCCTTGTCCTTGGGCAGGGAGTTCAGGGCCGAATCCGACAGGCCGTCCACCTTGGCCGCGACCCTGGCCGGGTTGAAGTGCGGACACAGGGTGAGCCAGCGGGCCTCGGCCTCGCGGGCCAGCAGTTCCTTGAGGGCCGGGCGGTCCAGTCCATGCGCTCCCGTTTGTGGTGAGACATCGGCAAGGTACAGGCAGGCCCAATCCCAGCCGCTCCGCGCCGCGCAGTGGGCATCTCCGCGCTTCTCCTGGTCATAGGCCTGGGCGCAGTCCAGCACCCGCAGCACCTGCCGCAGGCCGTCCAGGTCCAGCGGACGGGAATCCAACAGCAGCTTCGCGCCGGGCCTCGCGTTGACCTGTTCCCAGAGGTCCAGGACTACGTCACGCAGAGGCACGGCCTCCTCAAGGCTGCACCGCACCCGGCAGCGGCCCGAGTCCAGGGCCTGGGCGTCGAACCCTGGCAGGAGCCGGGCCACGCGCAGGGCGCTGGCGTCGCGCTCCGGGTCGGTGGCCAGAGCAAACTCCAGGACAAGGTCGTGCGTGGGATCAGCCATGGTCAGCCCTCCTTGCCCGCCGTCCCGGCCTTGCTGATGTGCGGAACCAGGATTGCGGCGGCAACCACTGCGGCCAGGGCCACGGCTCCGCCCAGGCGGAACGGCGCGGACGGGCTGACGTGGTCCCACAAGAGGCCCGCCACCACGCTGCTGGCCAGGGCGGTGAAGCCCAGGGCCATGTGGAACACCCCCAGGGCCGTCCCCTTGCGCAGCACTGGCACATGGCCGCTGATCAGCGCCTTGCCCACGCCCTCGGTGAGGCCCATGGACAGGCCGTACAGCGGGAACAGCCACCAGATGCTCTGCCCGTCCGAGACGGAGAAGCCGAAGTACACGGCGGAATAGAGCGCCCAGCCGCCAACCAGCATGCGCCAACGGCCCAGCCTGTCGCTCAGGACGCCCAGAGGGTAGGCGGACGCGGCGTAGGTCAGGTTGAACAGCAGGTAGCCCAGGATGACCTGGGTATCGTCCCAGCCCAGGTTCCTGGCCCGCAGAAGAAGCAGCGTGTCGCTGGAGTTGGCGAAGGCGAAGAGCATCAGCAGGCCCAGGGTCAGCCAGTATGCCGAGGAAAAACCCACGGGGCTGGCCTGTCCGGTCTGTGCGGCGGCCTCCACGCGGGGCTGAACTTCATCCTCCGGTGCGGCGCAGCCCTCACCGGAATCGCCCGCCCGGCGCAATTCCCGTAGTTTGAAGGTGAGCCACACGGCGGCCAAGCCGGGCACGCCGGCGATGAGGAAGATGAGCCGGTACTCGCCCGGCAGGTACTTGAGCAGCAACAGCGCGAACAGCACGCCGACGATGGCCCCGCCGGTGTCCATCATGCGGTGGAAGCCGAAGGCCCGGCCCGCAATCTTGCAGTCCACGGCGTCCGCGATCATGGCGTCTCGTGCTGTGGTGCGCAGACCCTTGCCCAGACGGTCCGTGGCGCGAGCCAGGAAGACCATGGGCCATGCGTAGGCCAAGGCCATGAGGGGCTTGGACAGCGCCGCCAGCCCGTAGCCCAGCCGAATGTAGGGGACGCGCTTGCCCATCTTGTCACTGTGCCAGCCCGAGAGGCCCTTCATGATGCTGACGATGGCCTCAGCCACCCCCTCGATGAGGCCGAGCACCGCCACGGGTGCGCCCAGGGCCGCCGTCAGGAACAGCGGGACCACCGGGTAGACCATCTCCGAGGCGAAGTCGGTGAAGAAGCTGATCCAGCCGAGGTGGCGGACGGGCTTTGGGAGATGCTGATCCATATGATGAATCCTCAGAGTGTTGGACAACAAAAAACCCACGTCCGAATGGCGTGGGTTGAAAGAAACAGTCCTACCGCCAATGTCGGGCAGTAGGAGTCATCGGCGGCTTTCGCGGTTCAAGGGGGACTCCATCCCCTCTGGTCTTCCAATCCTGGTCAGTATTCTATTGCCGGCTACGCGTGGCCCTTGGCGTGAAGATGGTCGAAGACCAACTGCGAGAAATCCTCCAGCGCCTTCTCGCACTGCCGGATTTTGTCCAGGGTCTCCTTGCGGAGCGGAGCTTCGCAGACGCTGCGCTTCTCTACCTTCGTCAGCCACTTCTTGATCTTGGCGAGTTCTTCCTCGTTCTCCTCCACCTCGGCGAAGATGAAGTTCTTCTTCTCAATTTCCATTCTGATTTCTTCGAGGAAGTCCTCCGCCACATGGAGCAATTCGCCATACTCTTCGTTGCTGGCCTCGGAAGCCGCCGCAAGTAGACGCTTCTCGTCATCCTCGGTGAGCGGTTTACCCACCGTCAGGAAGGCCTCTCCTTTCCACGCCCTGATGTCCGTGGTCAGCTTCTCCAGGTCTTGGAGCTTTTCCCGCGCATGAGGGATGGCCCAGACATTCTGGAAGTTCACCGCGCCCAGGCGCTTGAGTTGCCGCCACGCCTGCACCCTGTATTTCGAGGGCTTGGTGGGCATGCTGTAGGAAAGGAAAATCCACTTCATTCGCGTATGGTCCTGTTCAGGGTCCAAGGGGCACCCCGGTTCATTTTTCTGTTCGCCTTCCATGTACCGCAAATATCCTGGATGTCCAAGCTCTCCGATGAGGCCGCCGCCGTTTTCCCCGTGAGCTGTGCTCGTGCCTTCACGTGGGGCCGGAAAACACATCCTGACCGTAAACGGCGCGGTAGAACCGCTCCACATTGGCGCGCAGCCGCGCGATTTTCATGTCCAGGCTGATGGTCTCCCGCATCTGGCAGGCTTCCAATTTCTCCGTGCCCCGGACATATGCGCTGCACTTGAGGTCGTTGCAAATGTAATCGCCGTAAAGCTTGTCCCTGTTGTCGCCCACTTGCGCCGTGAACAGGTTGACGTTGCTGCCCTGATGCACCGTCAGACACCAGGAACACATCTTGGGCTTCAGCTGCCCGGTGAGCTTCGTCCGGCGCAGGACAAGCCCGCAAGCGTTGCCGTCCTTGGCATAGACCACATATGTCATATGCCCGGACACATGCGCCCAGCCCAGGTAGTCGAGCTTAGGCCAGTCACGACCGCCAAGGTCCGGCAGGGTGACATGCCGCCGCTGTCTGGGCGTAAAGGCCGCGTGGATGTCTTCGCGGGTCAAGGGATCCATCATCAACCTTCCTGGCCGGTCGAGAGTTGTGACGCTGGCTAGTGAACCCCAAGCAGCCAGGACATGAGCTTGTAGAGCAGGAACGAGACGACACCGGCCAGGAAGGGCGTGAAGAACCAGGAGAAGACGATCTCCCCGAGGGCCTTACGGTTCAGGGTCTTCATGCCACGGGCCGAACCGGCTCCGAACACGCCGCCGATGAGGGCCTGGTTCATGGACGTGGGGTAGCCCAGGGAGGCGGCCAGGTGGGCGGTGAGGCTCTGGCCCAGCTTGGCTCCCACGCCCATGTTCAGGTCAAGCTGCACAATGCCCTTGCCTACCTTTTCCAAAATGGGCTTGCCCCAGGTGAGCGCGCCGATGGCCATGACGATGCCGCCGATGAATCCGGCCTTCACGGGGGCCATAAGCTTGAGGCCGTAGAACACGCCCACGGCATTGCCCGTGTTGTTTGCGCCCAGGGTGTAGGCCGCGTAGCAGCAGCCCGCAATCAGACCCCACTCCAGGCACTTGGTGCCGCTGGCCGAGCAATTCTTCATCACCACGTCGGTGAGCTTGGTCAGGACGTAACCCAGCGCGGCGGCAAGAATCGGGGTGCCGATCCAAGTGATGAAAAGGAGGGTGATGGTCGTCTCCCAGAAGACGGGCGCGCCCATAGCTAGGGCCGACCCCACCACCGAGAAGCAGGCCAACTGCGAGGTGGACACCGGCCACTTGAACCAGGTGTTGGCGGCGGTGACAAGGGCGGCAGTGAACATCATGCACATGGCCCCAAGCGGGGTCATGTCCTCGCCGCGGATGATGCCGGTTCCGACGGTCTTGACCACGTTGTGGCTTTCAAAGGTTGCGCCAAGGATGACAAAAAAGGCGATGAGCAGGCAGGCCACGATCGGCCTCTTGATGACGCCTGCGCCATAAGCCATGCCCATGGTGGCCCCGGTGTAGTGCGAGCCGATTGTCCAGCCGAAGAACAGGCCGGACGTCACCATGCCAACCACGAGAAACTGTTCCATGCCATCTCCTCCGTTTATGCAAAGTTGCAATGTAACAGTTGCTACATTTACAACTCGATTTAGTCAACAGAATTTTGTAGCACAGAGGTGACGGCCAAAAAGTGCCTTGATCTGGGCAGGCAGGCTTGTCCGCTGAATGCCGCAGAAAGCCTGATGGCCGTGCGTGCACACTGACATCATCAGGGTATGCAGAGCGATACCCGCGCTTCGCCCATAAGGGGCCTTTGAGCTGGTCTGCCTCATCGAGCTGTGTCTGCGCGTTTCGCCCGTAGTGCGACAGCTCCGCCTCGTGGCGAGCCGCCAGCTTACTGGACGCTCCTGCTCGGGATGTTGTTCTGCTACGCGGCCCTAACACAGACGATAACGTTGTGGCTGCTCAAGCGGTTTTGGTTGAGTAGGGCAAACCAAACAACGACACAAAGGGGGCCGTAAGGCTCCCTCTTTTTGCTTGTGCCATCTCGCTACGGCATAGATATCACAGTCGGCTAGTCGTCGAAGCTGCTGGAAGAAGAGAACGTGTCGTCAGAACTGCTACTAGACCAGCTATCCTCGGAGCTACTTGATGAAAATGAGTCGTCGTAGCCGGATGAGTTGGAGCAGCTGTCGTCGAAGCTTGAGATGCTGTCGTCGAAGCTCGAGACGCTGTCGTCATGGTAGGTGGGGTCCATTGCCGTATTGTGATAGATGTTGTCCGGCTCATAAGCATACATCGGGTCTGTCCACCGGTCAGTATCCATGCTGGTGCCGGACCAGTAGCTGCCTGTTACCGAGCTGTCGTCCATCATGCTGGAAGTCGGCCAGTCATCGTCGCTGGAAGTCGTAGACGGATACTCGAGCAGCGAGAAGCTGTCGCTGCTGCTGTCGGTGCAGGTGCCGACAGCGCCGTTGTCGTTTGAGTCATCACGAACCGTCGCGAAGGCCTCCGTTTCATTTCCTTGGCCCTGACTGCGGATGATCATGACGGCCGCCAGAACAACTCCACAGATGAGGATTCCGTCCATATTTTCTCCTTGTGCTTTTGTGCGTTGTGGGAAGAAGAGATATAGCACAAACGCGAGAAAGAGCCCAGGAAAAAGTGATCGACTTCAGCAGTTTAATGAGAACTGTGTACGCGCAGACTAGCTGCCTGGAATACGGCGCAAGCGCCTGGGTACTCCGCTAACTTCCAGCGGCCAAATGCCTTGTGCAAGAGTACCTAGCGCCATCGAAGCGGGCCGGTCCCTCCCCCAACATCTATGACCCGAGCCCCCGCCGGCGGCGACATCTTCGACCGTCGCCCATAGCGATGCGCTGCACGAGCAAGCGGCGTGGGGCAAGGCGCGGCGTAGCCGCCCCCGAATGGGGTCGCCTTGCCGCGCGCCGTGCTCGTGCTAGCCTGCTGGTAGCGATGGTCTAGCCAAAGGAATCAAGGAATCAAGGAATCAAGGAATCAAGGAATCAAGGAATCAAGGAATCAAGGAATCAAGGAATCAAGGAATCAAGGAATCAAGGAAGTTCAAGGAGCGGGTCTGCACGGGAAAACCGCCAACAGCAAATTCGCCCAGCTTTGCGCCGCTGGCGTCGGCGAAATTTCTTCACATTCCTTTTGGTCGGAAGGAGAACAGCCAAGAATTTCAATGACTCGAAGTTCTCGAATATAGAGTCCAACAGGCTAGCTTTTCATGACAAAATTCGAGACATCATGATCCCTTTCACCTCAACCAGGAGGGACCATGTTCGACCGTCTCACGCTCATCACGTTGGCCCAGGCAATCGTCCTGCCCTGCCTGTCTCGGCGGACCGGCAGGCCGTGCCGCGCTGTCATCACCCGGCAGCTGCTGCTCGCCGAGGCGGCGGGCAACATCCACTTGGTCGGCTGCTTGGACCCGCAGGGCCGCGTCCACCGCACGGCGGTCCGCGACGTGCTTTCGGTCCAGCGTCGACTCGTCATTCACGCGGAAGCGCTGGGCGGAGCGGGCCAGGTCTGGCGGGAGCTCGAAGCGTTGCCGCCTGCCGCGTTCACGCTCGACGCAACGGGCTCGCCGTATTCTTTCGTTTCGCTCGGCTCCAGGGACGCCGTGGAACTCATCGGCGCCTGGCCGTCGCCGTGCGGCGACATCACGGCGATGCTGCGGCCCGTGTGCGGCATGCTCATCTCTGCGGCGGACTCCGTTGTTCCGCCGTTCCGGCAGATCGGGCATCTTTGGCCGCATGGGGACTTCGCGCGGCCAAGCGGCTCGCTCGTTTTGTCTTTTGCGCGCCGTCCCGGCGTGCTCTTCGCCGCCAAGTACCCGCTCGAACTCGCGGCGAAGGTCATCGTGCGGAACCGCAGTGCATGGAGTGAAGCGTGGGAGCCTGAAGCCCCGACCGAGGAAAACCGACACTCGGCCGCGTTGATGGCTGCGCAGTACAAGCCTCGCCCGCAGGTTCCGCTCACGGCCGAACTTCTCCGCGCAGCCGCGCAGTCGAAGCCGGTCGAAGACATCGGCGACTGGTGGCACAACTGCTCCCTTTGGCACGCTGCTGGCTGGCCGCGTTGGCGTAAAGGTCGCAACCGCTCGGGCGTCCTGGTGTCGAACGATGATCCCGGCCTCCGGCATCTGTTCGTGACAACGGACGGTGAGACCTCCGCGTCGTTGGTGGTGCGATAGTGGGGAAATTGTGACGGCCCGAACGGGGGGCAGCGAAATGTCGCCGCCGGGCTTGATGCCCGGCGGCTTACATTTGGGAGCCTGGCACTGCAAGGAAGCAAGGAACGGGGTGAGGGAGAAGGAAGCGAAGGAAGAGGAAAGGACAAGGAAACGGAGAAGGAAAGGAGGCCGGCGGCTACTTCGCCTCCTCGTCATCTTCGGTTCCGAGCTGCATGACGGCGCGGCCGGCGTAGCTCCGGGCAACCAGCGTGCCTTTGGCGCCGATGTGTTTGCTCTTCTCGATGCGTGTCCACTCGCGGTTCACAAGTTCATAAGCCGTGCCCGCGCGCGTCTTGATGCGGATCAGGTGGTCCTCCTGAAAGGCGATGTCTTCGATGACAGCACGCATCTGGGCCGAGATGCGCATGCGACGTGAGTAGATGGCTTCGTCGGACATGTCGATGTCCGTCGGCAGCTGCTCGCCATAGGCTTCCTCGACGAGACGGAATAAGGCTGCGGACTGCGCAGCCTCGCGGGCTTCAGCCGCGCCGGCGCGTGCCGCAGCGAGCTGCTTTTCAAGCTCGGTACGCTTCGCGTTGCTCTTTTCCAGCTTGCGGATAAGTTCTGGCATGTTCGCGAGTTGCTGACTCTCCATGGCATCGAGGTAGCGCGAAATCGTTGCTTTCTCTCGGGTCAGCTGCGCGTCCAGGTCCTGCACACGCTCAAGATGTTGCTTCTGGCGCTCGACATGCACACCGGCGGCCTCGACGATGTCGATGTCGGACATGACGCCGGACAGGATGAAGTTCTCCATGTGCAGGTAGCTGTAGTACTGCTTGTTCTTGCACCCGTTTTTTTTGAGAGAGCTTGAGCACGCCAGATAGATCGCCCAAGGACGCAGGCCGTCTTTTCGGGTACGGTCTTTGGTGTGGTTCAGATAGCGCATCCGGGCGCCGCACACTGCGCAACGGGTCATGCCCTGAAAAATGTTCGAGTACTTCTTGCCCTTCCGCCCAGCGTGATTTTCGCGGCGAAGCCGGGTCTTATCCTGAATCAGTTCGAACGTGTCCCTGTCGATGATAGCCGGGTAGTAGTTCTTGATTACTTCGGCTTCGGTTCTCTTGCCGTTGACAGTCACTTCGGGCTGGTACTCACCGATAACCGCACGGTTATGAAGCAGCTTGAAGATGTAGCTTTGGTGCCATACCGGCTTGCGCTTGTTCCAAGCCTGCACGCCATTCTCCGCCAGCAGGTCGGCGATTTTACCTTGTCCTTTACCCTCCATGTACCAGTCGAAGATCCGTTTGACGATCTCGACGCGCTCTGGAATCAGTTTGAACTTGCTGCCTTTGACTTTCATCCAGTGCGGGCACTGGCGGGTGACGGGGATTCCTTTCTTTGCTTTCGCACGCTTTGTCTCCCAATTTGCGAGGGAGCGGACGGATTTCATGACACTTTCTTTATTCGAGCGTGACATGTCATTGAGCAGCTGCAGGAAATCGTCGAAGTTGATTTCGCTGAATATCTTGTCCTCGGAGATGATGCCGAGCAAAAGACCGTAGTCGAAAATGTTGAGTAAAAGCCGTATGGAGGGTTGAAGTTCGTCTCGCGACAGGCGGTCCACAGACTCGACAATCAGGAGGGTTCCCTTCTCGAGGGTCCCCTTTTGCGCGATCTTGAGGAACTCGGCCAATTCGCCGTGTAAAGAATTGCTGCTGCGAAACGCTGACTTGCCGATGTCCTGGAGGTACTCGACAATCTCGTACCCGTGCCGACCAGCGAACTGCTGCGCGGATTCGCGCTGTCGGCGTTCACCGTCGCCAGCGGCTTGCGCTTGGGAGGAGAGGCGGATGTATGCGTATGCCTTGGCCATGGGGCGAGTGTCTGGTGCGGACGCTTTGAGTTTCTTCATGCTACCTATTATAGCGACCCGGGCGAAAGGCAGCCAGGAAAATTTTCAGGGGGCCAGAGTAAAACGGAAAGAGGCAAGGCTAGTCATGCCAGACGGTTGTGAACACGGCAGGATATTATTTTAATACATCCACTGTGCCCGCCAAAGGGCTTGAAGCCCTTTGGAATCCCCATGGCNNGTCTGCAAAGCCAGACAGGAGACCCGCCGCAGCGGTTTTGGCAGGGCGGGAGGGCGTGTTGTTGTTTGTTGCGGAAGGTTGCGGAACGCGGGGGGAAAGTCTCTGTGTTCGGCCTTGCCGGAAGCAGAAAAGGACCAACGCCCAGGGCCTGGTTCCCTGGAAGCGCCACTGCGGCTTGAAGCGTGAACAGAGGCCTCCCCCCCATACCGGGTGTCCAGAGGGCCAAGGCCCTCTGGCAGGGTGCAGGGGCGGCGCCCCTGCTCTGTGCCTACTTCCCCGTCTCTTCCAACAGCTCCTCCAGCAGCTCCCGCGCATCAACGGGCGCCAGGTTCAGGGCCAGCACCTGCGGCTCGCCCTGTTCGGGCAGGCGCAGGATGTTCAGGCCGCAGTAGTCCTGGCCCAGGCGCAGCAGCGAATCCAAACGCAAGCCGAGCGCGCGGCACAGGGCCGTGCGGATGACCCCGCCGTGGGCCACCACGAGGGCCGCGCCGCTTGCTGTGTTTCGGGTCTGCGCGGCGATGTGCTCCAGGGCGCGCCAGAAGCGCTCCTGCGCCTGGGCAAAGCTTTCGCCGCCGCTGGGAGCCGCGTGGGCCAGGTCGGCCCCGCGCCGCTCATGCTCACCGGGAAAACGTTGGCGCACCTCCTCCCGAGTCAGTCCTTCCCAGCCACCCAGGTGGATTTCACGCAGGGCGGGCAGGGCCGTGGCCACGAGGCCGGTTTGCGAGAGGGCCAGGGCGGCGGTGTCGCGGCAGCGGGAAAGATCGGAACAGCAGGCGCTGGCCAGGGGCAGGGCGGCGAAGGGCTGGCTCCAGGCCTGGGCCTGGGCGCGGCCATGCGGGGTAAGGGGCAGGTCGCGCTGGCCCACGAAACGGGTGGGCGCGTGCTGGACTATTTCGCCGTGGCGCAGCAGCAGCAGGGTGACGGTGCGCGGCTTGGCCGGTGTCATGGCTCCTCCGTGCCGGGCAGCAGGGCGTGCAGGGGCTGGTGCGCGGCGGCCTCGATGCGCTGCTGCATGGCCAGGGCGTTGGCCAGGCGGCGGCGTATGGCGGCGCTGGCTTCGGGGTCGTGGGCGAAGAGATCCAGCTTCTGCTGGAAGCGGGCGCGCACGGGCACCAGGGTGCTGCCTTGAACAAGCTTGTCCGCGAAGTAGACCAGCTCGCCCTCGGTGAGGGGGGCGCTGCCGGATTGTCCGGCGTCAGGCTGGCCGCCTTGGGGCGCACTGTCGCGGTGGGCGGCCACGATGCGCGCGGCCCGGTGGAAGCCCAGGGCGTCGAGCAGGGCCGCGCCTGCGGCCTCGTGCTTTGGCTGGCCTTTGGCGATGTCGTGCAGCAGGGCGGCGGCCTCGGTAAGGGTCAGGTCGAGCTGCGCGCCCTGGGCGTTCAGCGCGCGCGCCAGAACCAGGGCGGCGTCGGCCACGCCGCAAGCATGGGCGTGCCCGCGCTGCCCGGCGTCATGGAGGCGGAGCAGGGCCAGGGCCTCTTCCGGGGTGGGAATGCCGCGCCGGGCCAGGCGTCGTCTGGCCTCGGCCAGGGCGGGCTGATCGTCCACGTCAAAATGAATGTTCTCGTCGGCCACGGGCACGTCCAGCGCGCCGTGGCGGCGTTCGAGGTCCTCCAGCGCGCCGCGCAGGCCGTTGCGCCCGCTCCAGGCCAGCACCTCCGGCAGGTGGCGCGCCAGCAGCAGGGGCGGGTGGCCGCGCTGCCCGGCGAACACGGGGTGCAGCACGGCGGGCGGCTTTGCCGGCGTTTCGGCGCACATTGCGGCGAGGCGCTCCTCAAGCAGGCGCAGGGTGTGCGGCCGCACCAGGGGGATGTCCACGGGCAGCAGGAACACGGCGTCTGGCCCGGGCTGGCGGCTGGCCAGGGCGCGCAGGCCAGCCAGGGCGGAGGTGAACATGCCCTCGGCATAGGCCGGGTTGATCACGCAGGCGATGCCCAGGCGCTGGGCTTCGGCCTGGGTTTCCGGCGCGCGGTGCCCGGCCACGGCCAGGATGTCCGTCACCCCGGCCTGCCGGAACAGCCGCGCCGCCCGGCCGAGCAAGGTTTCGTCGCTGCCGCCGCTGCCGCCTTCGGGCTCTGCCCCCAGGCGCGCCAGGGGCTTGAATTCGCCCAGGCGCGAGGACAGCCCGGCGGCCAGGATGACGGCGGCCAGGCGCGGCGCGGGCTGAGTTGCTGGCTGGTGCTGCTTCATGGACGCTGCCGCCTGCGGCGGTGCAAGGCGCTGCCGCAGGTGGCCGGGCCGGGGTGCGGGGCGCGGAGGCTTTGCTGGGGCGTGTTGGGCATGCTGGCTCCTGACGTTCTTCGTGCGCTGTGCGTTTGCCGGGCCGTCTTGGCAAAACGGGCCTGCCGGAACAGACGGGTCTGCCGGAACAGACGGGTCTGCCGGAACAGACGGGTCTGCCGGAATGGTCGGGCCTGCCAGAACAGACGGGGCTGCCGGAACAGACGGGTCTGCCGGAACAGACGGGTCTGCCGGAACAGACGGGTCTGCCGGAATGGTCGGGCCTGCCAGAACAGACGGGGCTGCCGGAACAGGCTGGCCTGCCGGAATGGTCGGGCCGGGCGGGAGTACCCGCCAGTTTGGCCGGACCGGGCGGAGAATTCCGAGCGCACCGGGCCGCCTTGGCCGCAGCATACGCCGCCGGGGCGCGGTGTTCAACGCCGCAACCCCTCCTGATTCAAGATTGCGTCGCAGGAAGGGCTTTTCGTTGGCCTGCCGTGCAGAGTCGCGCTTGAAGATGATATCAAGTCCTTCAATTTCTCGAATCGGTTGCATCTTTGCTTGTGGCGTGGTAGCAGCTTGTCGTTGCAGGATATTTTGTATTTAATTTGCTGTTGTTGTAAACACATGGGGGGTGGAGGATGGCAAATGTTTTCGCCGGGCGCACCGGCATTCTCGCGGCGGGCGGCATCATCGGGCTGGCCGCCGCGCTGCTGCAGTTCGCGGGCAATCCCGCCAACATGGGCATCTGCGTGGCCTGTTTCGTGCGCGACATAGCAGGCGCGGTGGGCCTGCACCGCGCGGGCATTGTGCAGTACCTGCGACCGGAGATTCCCGGCTTTGTGCTGGGCTCGCTTCTGGCGGCGCTGATGGCTGGCGAGTTCCGCGCCCGCGCGGGCTCCGCCCCGGCCACGCGCTTCTTTCTGGGCATGAGCGCCATGGCCGGAGCCCTGGTGTTTCTGGGCTGCCCCTGGCGCGCCCTGCTGCGCCTGGCCGGCGGCGATGGCAACGCCATTCTCGGCATCGCCGGGCTGGCCGTTGGCGTTTATGTGGGCACGCGCTTCTTCCGCGCCGGGTTCTCCTTAAGCCGCGCCCAGGCGCAGCCCTGGTCCGGCGGCATCGTTGTGGCCCTTGCCGCCGCTGCGCTTCTGGCCGCGCGCTTCTTCCTTATGCCCGATGCGGAGGCTGGCACTCTGGGCTGGCTGTGGTCTTCGGTGAAGGGGCCGGGCGCCGCGCGCGCGCCGCTGTTCATCTCCCTGGCGGGCGGCCTGCTCATCGGCGTTCTGGCGCAGCGCAGCCGCTTTTGCACCATGGGCGCCCTGCGCGACCTGTTCCTGTTCCGCCAAGCGCACCTGTTCAGCGGGGTGCTGGCCTTTTTGCTGGTGGCCTTTGCGGCCAACCTGCTGCTGGGCCAGTTCCACCCCGGCTTTGAGGGCCAGCCCGTGGCGCATACCGCCGGGTTGTGGAACTTCCTGGGCATGGCCGTTTCCGGCCTGGCCTTCGCCCTGGCGGGCGGCTGCCCTGGCCGTCAGCTCATCCTGGCGGGCGAGGGCGACGGCGACTCCGCCGTGTTTGTGCTGGGCATGCTGGTGGGCGCGGGCTTTGCGCACAACTTCGGCTGGGCCAGCTCGCCCGCCGGGCTTGGCCCCAACGGCATGGCCGCCACCTTTGCGGCGCTGGGCTTCTGCCTGCTGGTTGGCTTCATGAACCTCAAGAAGGCGTAGGAGGGCGGCACAATGGCCGAGAACACGAAGATTGTGGACGCGCGCGGGCTTTCCTGCCCGCAGCCCGTGCTTGTTGCGGGCGATGAAATGGACGCCATGGCCTCCGGGCGCATCGAGGTGCTCACCGATTGCGGCGCCAGCCCGGAAAACGTGGGCCGCGCCGCCAAGGCCAAGGGCTGGCGGCTGGTCTCCTCATCCGATGACAAGGGCGCGGTGCGCATGGTGTTTGAAAAGCCGTGAGGTTGCCCTTTGGACTGGGCCGCAAGGCCCCTGCCGAAACAAGCGGCCATGATCCCGCCTCCGCGCGCGGGGTCATGGCCTTCGCCCATACGGCGGAGGTCATCCGCGCCGAGGCCGCCCTCAAGGCCGCAGGCTTTGCGGTGCGCGTCATGGGTCCCCCGCCAGACATGCGCACCGGCTGCGACATGGTGGTGGAGTTTGAGCTGATGCGCGAACCCGTGGCCCGGCGCGTGCTGGAGGCCGCAGGCCTTGCGCCCCTGGCCGCAGCCCCGGTGCGCGCGGGCATGCTGGAGCCCGTGTCGCTGTTCCAAAGCGTGGACTTCGGCCAATGGCTCATGGTGCGCGCGGCCAACATGAAGCTCACCGTGGACAAGGCGAGCCGCGTCATTGTGAATATTTCCGGCGGGGGCTGCCCGGATGTGCCCGCCCTGGCGGAGCTCATGGTGGGGCGCACCCTCGACGAGGCCCCGGCCCCGCTGGAGCGCGGGCAGACGCTGTGCTCCTACGCCCTGGAACTGGCCTTCCGCGAGGCCCAGCGCCAGTTGCCCGGGCCGGGCGGAGCCGCCTTGTGAGCGGGCCCTGGCTGATTATCGGCACCGTGCCGGACGACGGCTTCGGCCTGGTGCGCGGCGCGTGTGCGCTGGATGCGGCGGGCCTGGCGGTGGATGATGTTTTCGTGCCCGTACGGCGCGGCACGCCCGCGCTGCTTGCCGCCACCTGCGCGGCCTGCGCGGCCCTGGGCGCGCCTGCGCCTCAGGCCCTGCTGGCGGGAGACGCCGGGCGCGGCGCGGGCAGCGCCGAGGCCTATCGCCTGCTGGCGGCCGAGCTGGCGGACGCGGCCAAGGGGGCTGACGAGAATGCGGCCCCGCGCGGGCTGACCTTTCATTACCTGTTCCCGGACCTGGCCGGGCACGACCGCGTGCTGCTGGCCGCCCTGGCCCTGCCGCAGCGTCCCCTGCTGGTGGCCGATGCAGGCTTCATGTACGCGGCCAAGATGAGCGGGCAGGCGCGCGAGTATGACCTGTTCACCCCGGACGCGGGCGAATTGGCCTTTCTGGCCGACGAACTGGCCCCGCACCCCTTCTACACGCGCGGGTTTTTGACCGGGACCGGGCAGGACGCGGCCCAGCTGGCGCGCCGGGCCTGGGATACCGGCGGCGCGGCCCAGCATTTGCTGGTCAAGGGCCGCAGCGATCTGGTGGTGCTGAGGGGCGCGGTGCTGGCGCAGGTGGAAGGCCCGCAGACCCCGGCCATGGAGGCCATAGGCGGCACGGGCGATACGCTCACCGGCATGGTTACGGCGCTGCTCATGGCCGGGCGGCCCCTGCCCCAGGCCTGCGCCCAGGCCGCGCGGGCCAACAGGCTGCTGGGCCAGCTGGCGCAGCCCACGCCCGCCACGCCCGTGGGCGCGCTGGTGCCCCACATCCCCGAGGCCCTGCGCCTGGCCCTGGCGCAATAGCCCGTCTTTTCGCGCTTTCGCCTATCTTCCGGCCTTGCGCCGCACGGTGACGGACTCGCCGCCGATGCCCCAGTTGTCCGTATCCACTTCATCGATGACCACCACCGTGGTGGCCGGGTTCTTGCCCAGGGTGTCGCGCAGCAGCTCGGTAACGCCCTTGATGAGCTGGGCCTTCTGCTCTGGCGTGGCGCCCTCGCGGGTAATCTTGATGTTGACGTAAGGCATGGGTTCCTCCTGTTTTGGGGATGTTCTCAAAGCCGCGTGTCCTTGTCGAGCCAGGTGAGCGCTGCGCCCAGCAGCACCACAACGGCGGCGGCGGTCATGGCGGGGGTGAAGCCGTGTTCCTGCTGGGCCAGCAACCCGGCGCAGGGCGGGCCGAGCATTTGGCCCAGGGCGAAGGCGGTGGTGAGGATGGCCGCCAACCTGGTTTGCAGGGTTCCGGCCCGGCGCGAGCCTTCGCTCATGGTGAGCGCGGTGATGCCCATGAACGTGCCGCCGAAGGCCGCAGCGGAAAGCAGCACTCCGGCCGGGCCCTGGGCCAGCGTGCTGGCGGCGATGCCTGCGGCCTGCACTGCGTAGGCCAGGGACAGGCTTTTGCGCCAGCCCAGGCCCTCCGCCAGGCGCTGCCAGAACCAGGCCGAGGGCCCGGCGCAGAGTCCCACCACCATCCAGCTCGCATCGGCGAAGGGAGCCAGCGCAGGGCTGCCGCTCAGCATGGCCACCAGGAAGGTGGCGGTGGCGATGTAGCCGAGTCCTTCCAGAAAGTAGGCCGCCACAAGCAGCTTGTGCCCCTGCGCGGGCGCGGGCGCGTAGCCGCTGGGCTGGTGCTTGGGCGCGGGGGGAAGCGGGGCGGGCATAAGCCAAAGGCTGCCCAGGGCCAGCACCGCGCTGGCCAGGCCCAGGCCGATCCAGGCTCCCTGCCATCCCGCCAGGTCCATAAGCGCGGGGGTGGCGGCTCCGGTGAAGGCAATGCCCAGGCCCACGCCGCCAAACACCAGCGGTGCGCGCCGGGGCGACCAGCAGGCGCTGACCAGCGGCAGGGCGCGGGCGCTGATGCACACAAAGGCCGCAGCGCTGGCAATGCCGCCCGCCAGGCGAAGCTCGCCCCAGGCCCAGGGCCGCTCCGTGAGCCCCATGGCCAGGGTGGCGGCGCAGCTTGCAGCCAGCGAAAGCGCATAGAAGCCGCGCGCCCGGGCCAGGCCAGGCAGCAGCATGAGCGCAAGCGCCCCGATCAGGTACCCCAGGGAGTTCCAGAAGGCCAGGTTGCCCGCCTGGAGAGCGTCCAGCCCGGCTTGGCGCATCATTCCCGGCAGAATGGGCGTGAAGGCGAAACGTCCGACTCCCATGGCCACGGCCAGTCCCAGCACTCCGCCCAGCAGGGCCTGCCGGGCCCGGGTCATGTCCTCTTGCGCGTGCCGCATGTGCGCCTCCTGCCGGAACGCTAGCGTGGGCAATAAATCATTGCAAATGAATTGAACTGATGGCAGACATCATTTTAAATGCTGAATCTAAACGACCTGCGCATCTTCGCCGCCGTGGCCCAGGAAGAAAGCATCTCCCGTGCGGCGCTACGGCTGCACTACGTGCAGTCCAACGTAACGGCGCGCGTGCGCGGCCTGGAAGACCAGCTGGGCGTAAGCCTGCTGCACCGCCGGGGGCGCGGGGTGAGCCTGAGTCCGCAGGGGCGCGTGTTGCTGGAGCATGCCGAGCGGCTTTTGGCGCTGGCGGAGTTGGCCGAGCGCAGCGTGCGCGAGACTGACGGTCCCGCCGGGCCGCTGCGCCTGGGGTCCATGGAAACAACGGCGGCCCTGCGCCTGCCGGACATTCTGGCGCGCTATTGCCAGCGGCATCCGGGCGTGGCGCTGCACGTGACCACGGGAACCACCCACGAACTGCTGGAGCAGGTGCTGGCGCACAGGCTGGAGGCCGCGCTGGTGGATGGCCCGGTGGAGCATGCGGAGCTTGCGGCCAGCCCGGTGTTTGACGAGGAGCTGGTGCTGGCCCGGGCCGAGGGGGCGGACGTGTCCTCCGCCCTGCTGGTGTTCCGGCGGGGCTGCTCGTACCGGGCCCGGTTTGAGGGCTGGCTGCGCGAGGAAGGGCGGCTGCCCTACCGCATTATGGAAATGGGCACGCTGGAGGGCATTCTGGGCTGCGTGGCCGCCGGGCTGGGCCAAACGCTGCTGCCGCGCCCGGTGTTCCATGGGCGCGCGGGAATTGTTCTTTCGCCCGTGCCCGACCATGTGGGGAGGGTTCGCACGCAGCTGGTGCGCAGGGCGGATGTGCCCCCTTGTTCTGCTCTTGCCGCGCTGCTGGCTCTGCTGAGCGAGCGGGACCGGGAGCCTGCCGCAGGCCGGGTGTAAGCCCCCCCCGCAAGTCCTCTCTCCCCTCATTTTGGGCCGCTTTTTGCGCTTTTGACAATACTTTTGGGCGAGGGTATATTCCCCGCCTTTCCGAACCTCAACCACCAAACGGAATCCATGAGCGCCATCCAAAAAATCAAGGGCTTCGCCGATCTGTTCCCTGAAGACGCCCGCGCCTTCACCCATATGGAGGCTCAGGCCAGGGACGTTTTCGGGCGTTTCGGCTTCGGCGAGCTGCGCACGCCCGTGCTGGAGCGCACCGAGCTGTTCGCCAAAGGCATTGGCGAGGACACGGACGTGGTGGGCAAGGAGATGTACACCTTCACCGACCGCGGCGACCGCTCCCTGACCTTGCGCCCGGAGGCCACGGCGGGCGTGCTGCGCGCCGCCATCGAGGCCGGGAGCATTGAGCCCGGCCGGGCCACGCGCCTGTACACCTTCGGCCCCATGTTCCGCTACGAGCGGCCGCAAAAGGGCCGCATGCGCCAGTTCCACCAAATCAACGCCGAGCTCTTGGGCAGCCCGGAGCCCCAGGCCGATGTCGAGGTCATCCTCATGCTGGAGGATTTCTTGTCCTCCCTGGGCATAGCCGACCTGAGCTTCGAGCTGAACAGCCTGGGCTGCCGCGAGTGCCGCCCGGACTACCGCGCCGCCCTCACCAGCTATTTCGAGGCGCTTGATCATGAAAAGCTGTGCGAGGACTGCCGCCGCCGCATGCGCACCAACCCCTTGCGCGTGCTGGACTGCAAGGTGCCCGCGTGCAAGGCCCTGGTGGCCGATGCCCCGGCCATTGGCGACCACCTGTGCACCGGCTGCCGCGACCATTTTTCCGCCGTGCTGGGCCTGGTGGACAAGGCGGGCCTGAAGTACACCCTGAACCCCAGGCTGGTGCGCGGGCTGGACTATTACCAGCGCACCACCTTTGAAGTGACCAGCGGGGCCATTGGCTCCCAAACCGCCGTGGCGGGCGGCGGCCGTTACGACGGCCTGNNGGGCTTTGCCTGCGGCATGGAGCGCCTGGCCATGCTGATGGAGAAGCCGGAGGCCCCCCGGCCGGACTTCTTTTTGGCCGTTACCGACCCCCGCGCCGTGGATGCGGCCATTCTGCTGGCCCACAAGCTGCGCAAGCGCGGCCTGAGCGGCGAATGCGACTACAGCGCAGGCAGCATGAAGAGCCGCCTGCGCCATGCCGGGCGCATCAAGGCCAAGAAATGCTATCTGCTGGGCGCGGACGAGTTCGACGCGGGCCAGGTGACGGTGAAGGACATGGAGGACGGCGAGCAGCTCCGGCTCGCCCTGAACGCCTTCGACTAGCCGCGTAGCGCGGCGCAAGCGAAACGGAACGGAAACTTTGCCGCCCGCTTCGGCGGCTTCATTTTGCTGAAAAAAGGAAACACAATGACTGACCAGACCAGCACCGCAGGCGCCGCAGCAGGCGAGGAACGCGACTACGACGAATACCGGGTCATTCAGGACCTGGGCGGCTGGAAGCGCACCCACAACTGCAATCAGCTTACCGCAGCCGACCTGGGCAAGGAAGTGACGCTCATGGGCTGGGTGCAGTTCCGCCGCGACCACGGCGGGCNNGCGCGACCGCGAGGGCCTGACCCAGACCGTGTTCAGCCCCGAGGAAGCCCCGGAGGCCCACGAGCGCGCCCACGCCATCCGCATCGAATACGTGGTGGCCCTGCGCGGCATTGTGCGCCACCGGCCAGAGGGCATGACCAACCCGAGCATGCCCACCGGCGAGGTCGAGGTCTACGTGCACGAGTGGAAGCTGTTGAACACCTCCGAGACTCCGCCCTTCCCCATCGAGGACCGCGTGGACTCCGCCGAGATGCTGCGGCTCAAGTACCGCTACCTGGA
>DIVX01000141.1:72760-80664 GCA_002422505.1 Desulfovibrio sp. UBA6121 | reverse complement strand
CCATCCACTTCATCCGCGAGGACGAACTGGTTGAGATCACTCCTGTGTCCATCCGCCTGCGCAAGGCCGTGCTCTCCGCCCAGAAGCGCCACACCTCCCGCGGCGGCGTCAAGACCGAAAACGAGTAAGCCGCGCCAAGGCCCAGGCATGAACCCGCTGCGCCTTCTGCTCAAACCCTCGGCCCGCCGCTTCTTCGACGAAGCGGGCCAGCTGGGGTTCCCCCTGGGCAAGAGGCTGCACGGCTACCTGTACCTGTGCTGGCCGTATACCTACATCAAGATCCTCTCCGGCGAGCACCCCCTGGTCAAACTTTTGGCCAGGGGGAGCCGCTGGCTGGACCGCCTCTTCCCCGCCCGCGTCGATGCCCGCCGCAAGGCCCTGCGCGCCAGCCGGGGCGCAAGCGGCCTCCGCTTCGCAGATACCTACCACGGCAAGGTCATGCCCACGGACGAGGCCGTCAAGCTCGTCAAGATCGGGCGCGAGGTGCGCGTCACCGCGCCGGAAACCGTGGTGCCCTATCAGCTCGCCCGCGACATAGTGCTCCAGAACCCGGAGCACATCGTGGTGTTCGACTGCCCCTGCCGCGCCGCACGCAAGAATCCCTGTTCCCCCATGGACGTGTGCATGGTCATGGGCGAACCCTTCGCCAGCATGGTCATGGAGCACAACGAAAAGCGCGCCCGGCGCATCACGCCCGATGAGGCCGTGGCGATCCTGAAGGCCGAGAACGCGCGCGGGCACGTGCACCACGCCTTCTTCAAGGNNCGCTTCTACGCCATCTGCAACTGCTGCTCCTGCTGCTGCGCCGCCATGGCCGCGCAGAAAAACGGCGTGGGCATGCTGGCCCCCTCCGGCTACGTGGTCCAGGTGGATGCCGAGGCCTGCGTGGGCTGCGGCAACTGCGCCAACTACTGCCAGTTCGGCGCGCTCAAGGCCCGTGACCGCAAACTGCAGGTCAAGACCGCACGCTGCATGGGCTGCGGGGCCTGCGTCAACAAGTGCCCCAAGGGCGCGCTCTCCCTCAAGGCCGAGCCCAGCCGGGGCATGCCGCTGCTGGTGGAAGAAATACTGAAGCTGGCTTCCCACGGCCAAAAGCCCGAAGCCTAGCGCCCAACGGTTCCTTTGGAATTTCCACGGCGCACAGGCCGACCCTTGGCGAAACGCCAGAAGGGTCGGCCTGTGTGCTTTGTGGCGCAGATAGGCCGAAAGCCGCCGAAAAATCATGCCATGAGAACGGGCCGCAAGAGAGCTGGCGTCGGGGGCGGCGCGGGCGCGGGCCGAAACGCTTGGGAAGCCGGGAGTAAACGCGCTTGGCGCATGCGGCGGACGAGGAGTGACAGGCACTGAGAATATGTTGCTCTCAGCGGGAGGCGCGCGGCCAGCGTGACTGCGGTGTGTGTGGACGGGCGTGGAGAACAAAGGGAAACGGCAGTCGCGCCGTCACCCCTTGATGCAAGAGGCGAAGGCGGGAACAAGCGCCGAAACGCCTGCAGAAAGATGCTTCGCGTGGTGGAGTTAACCCTGCCGGGCGGGGGGGCTTGCGCGCGTGGCGAGAACGACGCCGTTGCGCAACGCCCGGCAGGTGAGGGGCTAATCCCAGTAGGCGGTGCCGCGCTCCAGGCCGGTGGGGGCTGTGGGCGAAAGAACCGCCAGGCGAACCTCAAGTTCCCGCATCTGCTCCACGTCCACCCGCAGGTGCTGGGCGGTGGCGGCGGGCGGTGCGGAAACAACGGCCGCATCTTCAACGGGGCTGGCGTTCAGGCGACTGCATGCCGTGCTGACGAAGAGCATCACGAAGAAGCAGACCCTGGCGAAAGCGAGGCTTGCTCTGTCGATGTTCATGTTGTGCTCCTTGCGCTGGCGTGAGCCTCCACTTTGCAGACGCCGCGCGGCGGGAAGGCTCTTCCGCGCGGCCACGTCTGCATCCTGCTGGGAGGAGCCTTAGTTGTAAATGTGGAAGATTTTGAGTAGACCTTCGGACTAGGCGAAGGCTCCGCATGCGCGCGCCAGGCACAACCAGTCCGGGGAGTCCATCATGTCCTTTGATCTGACAGACTTGCGCCTCTTTCTGCACATAGTCGACAGCGGCAGCATAACCAAAGGGGCGGAGCACGCCCACTTGGCCCTGGCCTCGGCCAGCGCGCGCATTCGCAACATGGAAGATTTACTCGAGGTGCCGCTTTTGATGCGCGGCAGGCGCGGCGTGACACCCACCGAGGCGGGCCTTGCGCTGATGCACCACGGGCGCATCGTGCTGGACCAGTGGGAGCGCATGCTGGGCGACCTGGGCGAATACGCCAGCGGGCTCAAGGGGCACATCCGCATGCTGTGCAACACGGTCTCGCTTTCCGAGTGCCTGCCGGAGCTGCTTACCACCTACCTGGCCGAGCATCCAAAGGTCAGCATCGACCTCACTGAGCGCCTGTCCACCGAGATAATGCAGGACATTGTGGACGGCAAGGCCGACCTCGCCGTCATGGCCCGCAGCGTGGACGTCGGCGAACTGGAGACCTTTCCCTTCCGCAAGCTCAGCTTCGTGCTGGCCACCCCGCCGGACCACCCGCTGGCGCTACGCAGCAGCGTTGCCTTCAGCGAGGTGCTGAAGCACGACTTTGTGGGCCTGGCCGAGGGCAGCCCCTTGCAGCGATTTCTGGAATCGCACGCGGCGCGGTTGGGCCGCGAGATGAACTTCCGGGTGCGCCTGCGCGACTTTCAGGCCGTGGGGCACATGGTGGAAAAAGGCGTCGGTCTGGCCATCATGCCCGATACGGCGGTGAAGCGCTGTAGCGAGACCATGGACCTGCACGTGGTGCCCATCACCGATCCCTGGGTGACGCGCGACCTGGTGCTATGCGTGCGGCGCTTCGACGATCTGCCCGTGCACGTGCGCGAACTGGTGGAAACGCTGCGACCGTAATTGCCCAGCCGGGGCGTCCGCCCTGCCCGCCTGAGCCGGTCGCCTTCCTCATCCGCTCCGCTATTCGTCGAACGCCACGGAGCGAAAGGCCCGCTCGCGCTTGTCCGGGCTCCACATGGAGGGCGAGGGCGGCGGCGCGCTGGCTGAACGCAGGGCAATGCCTTCCATGGGCCGCACAATCTCGGTGCGCCCGCCATCGGTGGCGATGTACACCCCCTTGCCGGAGATGAGCAGCACGCTCAACTCGTCCTCGGCCAAAAAGCCGCCCCAGAAATCCGTGCCGCGAATGCCGATGACGCCAAGGGGCGTTGCAACCTCGAACGGCCCCTCGCGCATGGACTCCATGCCGCCGGTGGCCACGCGGAACGCGCCCTTGGCGAGCCTCAGCAGCACGCCGCCCGTGCTGCCGCCAAGGTCGTAGCGCTCAATGCTGAACACGGTGTCCGCGCCGAGGGTCAGCTTCGTCTCGTCCAGCAGGGTTATTTCCAGGCGCGAGCCCGGCCCGGTCTTGAGCACGTCCTTGCGGCCAATGAGCGCGTTGGGCTCCAGGGCCCGCAACACAGAGCCCTGCACCGCGAAAGACAACCCCTGCGCCCGGCTCACATGCCCCACGCGGACCACGTCCGCGCCCTGGGCCTCGCCCAGGCAGGCCAGGCTCAAAAGCAGGACCGCGCAAAACGCCCGCAGGGGTCCAGTCTGAAACAGTCGCGCGCTGGCGTGGAAAAGCGGGCTCGGGTTGGTCATGGGGCGGCCTCCTAATTCCTGCGCGTGGCAGGTCCAATGATATGAAGACATAGCCGGGAAGCGCGGCCTTGTCGACCTGTTTCCGCCCCTGCGCGCCGCGTGCGGAAACAAGAGCCAGCAGGGAGCCAAGCGCCGTGCGCCACGTCGGCTCGCTGCAAGCCGGGCCTTGCCCCCAACCGCAGGGCCGGGTATCACAGAAGCTGCGCCGCAACCGACGGCAAGGGAGGCCAGATGAACGGGAAGAAGCTCTGCATCCACGGGCATTTCTATCAACCGCCCAGGGAAGACCCCTGGATGGACACCATCTTCCCGGAGGGCAGCGCCGCCCCGGCCACCCATTGGAACGAGCGCATCTGCGACGAGAGCTACAGCCCGCTGGCCTGGGCCAGAAGGCTGGACGGCCAGGGCCGCATCATAGAAATCATGAACTGTTACGAGTACATGAGCTTCAACTTCGGCCCGACGCTTTTGACCTGGATGGAGCGCATGGCCCCGGATGTGTACGCCCGCGTACTGGAGGGCGACCGCGCCAGCCACGCCCGCTTGGGCCACGGCAACGCCATTGCGCAGATCTACCACCACGTCATTATGCCCCTGGCCACGGACCTGGACAAGCGCGCGGAAATCGCCTGGGCCCTGGCGGATTTCGAGGCCCGCTTCGGCCGCGCGGCAGAGGGCATGTGGCTCTCCGAGGCCGCAGTGGACACGCGCACCTTGGACCTGCTGGCCCAGGCGGGCGTGCGCTTCACCATTCTGGCCCCGCGCCAGGCGCGGGAGGTGGCGGACCTTCGCCCCGAGGGCGGCCAGGACGCCTGGACCCCGGCCAACGAAGGCAACCTGAACATCCGCGAGCCCTACCTTGTGGAGCTGCCGGAAGGCCGCAGCATCGCAGTGTATTTCTACGATGGCCCCCTTTCCCAGGCCGTGGCCTTCGAGGGGCTTTTGCGCCATGGCGACATGTTCTGGGGTAGGCTTTCCGGCATGACCGGAGAAGGACTGCTCGCGCTGGCCACAGACGGCGAGACCTACGGGCACCACTTCAAGTTCGGCGAAATGGCCCTGGCCCACGCCCTTTCCCAGGCACGCGCGGGCGAGCAGAACGTGGAGCTGACCAACTACGCGGCCTACCTGGCCCAGAACCCGCCCAAGCGCCGGGCGCGCATCCACGAGAACAGCTCCTGGAGCTGCGCCCACGGCGTGGAGCGCTGGCGCGCGGACTGCGGCTGCGCCACGGAGCACAAGCCCGGCTGGAACCAGCGCTGGCGCGGCCCCCTGCGCAACGGCCTGAACGCCGTAAAGGCCCGTCTGGACGCGCACTTTCTGGATCTGGGCTCCCGGCTCTTTCACAACCCGGAGGCGGCCCTCATCGGCTATGGCCGCGTGCTCTCCGGCCTGGAAACTTCCAAGGCTTACGCCGCCGCGCACCTGCGCCCGGGCCTCGGCGCGCCGGAGCGCGACACGGCCTGGAAGCTCTTGACCATGGAGAAGTGGGCGCTGTCGTCCTTCGCCAGCTGCGCCTGGTTCTTCGACGACCTGGGGCGCATAGAGCCCCTGAACGCGCTGACCTTCGCCCTGCGGGCCATGCAGTTGGGCAGGCGCACCGGGCTGGACGACCTGGAGCCGCTGCTGCTTTCGTTCATCGGCCAGGCCAGCAGCAACGACCCGGCCCTGGGCAGCGGGCACGACCTGTGGAATCAAGAGGTGCGCCCCCGGCGCGAGAGCTCGGAAACCATTTTGGCCCAGGCCCTGCTGCGCCTGTGGGCCGAAGGACGCCTGCCCGAGCCCGCCGCCGGGGCGAGCTCCGAGGCCGAAGCCGCCTGGCCGGGCCTCAGCGTGGCCGTGCGCCTCGCCGGGCAAGATGCCCACGGCAACCGCCAGGGCACGGCGCGCATCACCTGGGCCCGGGAAACCGGCGGCGACGAGCACGCCTGGGCCTGGGAGCTGGCCGAGGGCGGCGATCCTTTTGCCGGGTGCCTCCGCGTGGACGACACGGGCGCGCGCTGCATCCCGGCGGCCTACATCCCCTGGGGCAAGCGCCAGGCCCTGGCCCTGGCCTGGGTGCGCCGCGTGGAGGCCCAGGCCTGGGAGCGCCAGGTGGCGGAATCGCGCCTGGGGGCGCACCTGTTTCTGCCCTTCCGTGAGGCGCAAACCACCCAGACCGGGGCGGAATGCTGGGAACGCCTGTGGTCGCCCCTTGTTTGGCGCTGGATTATGGGAGAGGTGCCCGCCTCGCGCGATTTTCTGTCCTTCTTGCAGGAGCGCGGACGCGAGCACCCGGAACGCGCATTGCTGGCCCGACGCGTGGGCCAGGCGCTGGTGCGCCTGCTGGAGGTCCCCAAGCCGGACTGCCAGGCCCTGCGCGGCATTCTGGAACGCGCGGCGGCGGTGAACGTGGCGCCGGAACTTTCCGCCGCGCAAAACATCTACTGGACGCGCCTGAAAGACGACCCGCAGGCCCGGCTGGCCGGGCAGGCCCTGGGCTTCGCCACCGCATAGGCCCCTTGCCCAAAGCCCGCTGCCGGGGTAAAGGCCCGGTCACGCAGCCGCGCCCGGCGTGGATTTCTCGGAGGTTGATTCGTGCTGACTGAAGCCATTTCGCATTTCGCTATCCAAGTGCTGGAGACCACCGGCTACGCCGGGGCCGCCCTGCTCATGGCCCTAGAGAGCATGATCGCCCCGGTGCCCAGCGAGGCCGTGATGCCCTTTGTGGGCTTCCTGGTGGCCGACGGCAAATGGGGCCTTTGGGAAGCCATGCTGGCCACCAGCGTGGGCTCGTTTCTGGGCTCCTACGTGTCGTATCTCATGGGCTATTACGGCGGCAGGCCTTTTGTGCTCAAGGTGGGCAAGTACCTGCTGCTGGATGTGCACGACCTGGAGATGACCGAGCGCTTCTTCCAGCGCAAGGGCAGCTCGTGGACGCTCTTCGCCAGCCGCTTCATCCCCGTGGTGCGCCACTTGGTGTCCATTCCGGCGGGCATTGGCAAAATGCGCTTCTGGCCCTTCGCTTTGGCCACCACGGCGGGCGCCACCCTGTGGAACGGCTTTCTGCTGGCCTGCGGCTTCAAGCTGCGGGAAAACTGGGAAATGGTGCAGACCTACCGCCACCAGTTCGACGCGCTGATCATTGGCATGCTGGTGCTGAGCATTGCCTGGTACGTGTGGTACAAACTCAAGCGCAAGCGCGCCCAGCGCGCCCAGGCGGCGGAGTAGCCCGCACGGCCAGGCGGCTTTCGGCCCGGCAACGCAAAAGCCCCCGGCAGTCCAAGCGGACAGCCGGGGGCTTTGTTGTGGGCGGACTGGTGCGGCTAGAGGAAGGTGATGTCGGCGCGGGCGGTCTCGGCGTCCTGAATCTGCACGGCAATGTCCACGCGGGCCTTGTAGAACTCTGCGGCGCCGCGCAAAATGCCCTCGAAGTAGTGCTGGTAGCCCCGGCGTGACTTGTAGATCATGGTCAGCCTGTTGCCCCGGTCCTCGAAGCTGAAGCGCGGCGGCACAATGCCCGGCAGGGCCTTGGTCAGCTCCGCGTGGGTCTGGTTCATGGTCAGCAAAAAGTCTTTCAGGTTGGCGGCCTTGAAGTACGGCTTGTACATGCTGTGGAACTGGCCGATGGTATACTGGCCCAGGCCCACGAAGATATCGCGCATGTCCTTGCCCGTGGCCTTGGCCACCACCTCGGCCATCTGCTTCAGCACCTGGTCCGGGTAGCTGGCTGTGGGCATGAACATGGGGTTGCCCAGGGCCTTGTCCACCTTGGCATGCACGGCGGAGCCAAACTTGGTGGCCACGTAGTCATACATCAGCTTGGGCAAAATGCCTTTCATCTCCCCGCCGGAGTGGCGCAATTTGCTCTCGTCGGACTTAACGGCGCTGAAGGTCATGGAGAGTTGCAGCAGGTTCTGGGCCAGTTCGGCCAACTCCCGCGTGGCCGAGGCCGACTGGTCCGCGCCTTCTTCCGATTCCTTGGCGATGCCCGCGATGTCCTCGATGTTGCGGTTGATCTCCTCCGCCGCAGAGGACTGCTCCTCGGCCGCGGTGGCTATCTGGGCCACGCGCATGGTCACGTCCTCAATGCGCTTCATTATTTCTTCCAGCGCCTGGCCCGTGCGGTTGGAGAGCTCCGTGCTCACCTCCACCTGCTTCTCGGTGTGGCGCATGGTGGTCACGGCGTTCTGGCTGCGCTCCTGAATCTCGCGGATGGAATTTTCCACTTCCTTGGTCGCGGTCATGGTCTTTTCGGCCAGCT
>DIVX01000141.1:0-72740 GCA_002422505.1 Desulfovibrio sp. UBA6121 | reverse complement strand
CAATGTCGTTGATGACGTTGATGATGCGATCGATCTCCGCCGCCTGGGAATCCAGCTGACCAAGCACCTGGGCCAGCTTGCGCGAGGATTCGGCCACCTCGTTGATGCCCTTGACGCTCTCGCGCACCAGGTTCACGCCGTCGCTGGCGGCCTTGCTGGCGGTCGCGGCCGCATCGGACGACTGCGAGGCGTTCTGCGCCACCTCAAGCACGGTCGCGGTCATCTGCTCCATGGCGGTGGAAACGCTCTCTGTCTGCGCCTTTTGGCGGTTGGCGCCCTTGGCCTGTTCGTCGGCGCTGGCGGAAAGCTCCTCCGAGGCGCTGGCCACGCGCTGGGCCAGATCGTTGATGGAGTTGCCCACCTGCATGGCCTGCTCCTGCTGCTTCTGCAGGGCGCGCTGCTGCTCCTTCACCTCGGCCAGGTCGGCCAGGCAGACCACCGCGCCCAGCACATCGCCCTTGACGCCGCGGATGCAGTTCACCACGGCCAGCACGTCGGCCTTGCGGCCATCCCAGAACTCCAGCACCAGCTCGCGGGAAAGGTCCTTTTTGTCGGCAATGACTTTCTCGGTGACGGAGACGCCGCGCTTGTTGTAGAAGGCCTCGGAAACGGTCTTGCCCAGCACGTCGGCCTCGGGCTTTTTAAGCAGGGTCAACATGGAACTGCTCATGTGGGTGATGACGCCTGCGACGTCGCACAAAAGAAACGGCGTGCCCACGGCCATGACCGCGCCACGATAGAATTCGCGGCGGCGCATGTTGTGCTCCAGAACCTCCGCCGCCAGGGCGGGCAGTTCGCCATGTTCGCGCCAAGACAGCACCTCGTCGAACAGAAAGTCGCGTTTGCGGGCGTTCAGTTTGCTCAGGCCCGCCTTGAGCTGCTCCAATCCGCCCCCCTGGCGCGAGGCGAGATACCCGGCAAGCGCGAGGCAAATGGCTGCAAGCCCTAGCGTTGCGTAAAGATTCGCCACAAAAAATGCGCCGAGGATCAACACCGATCCGACTGCGCCAATGGCCCACATGCCCGCTGCGGGGGGGATCTGCTGCTGCGATTTCATGCTGCGCTCCTAAAAAGATAGCTCATGCGGAGAACTCCGCCTTCATGCTCTTCGGCCCTGGCGCACAACCTCTTTACTCCGGTATCATTTCAACAAAATAGACCCGGAATAGCAACCCCGGAACAGGGGCGATTCCACCTGTTCGGCAACAGTTTATTGACTTGCCCGCGCGCTTTTGGCACCAACAGGAACGTTTGCGGCGGGCCTTCCCGCCGCATCAGGCGGAGGGGTGGCCGAGCGGCTCAAGGCGNNGTTCGAATCCCTCCCCCTCCGCCACTCAAAGCAATATCAGCATGTCAGCATTCGCAGTTCACCGAGTGAGACACCCCGGTACGGCAGGCCGCGCCCAGGCCGGAAGCCCGGCCCTCTCTCACAGCGCCGTTTGCCTCCCCTCCTCCCGGCCCTGCCGCCATATCTGACGCCCCAGGGAGGCCGCACGCCTTGATTCCGGCGCAGGCAGCGCAAAGGCAAAGCAATAACGCACATACGCAGGCGCACACGCTAGGCGACAAGAAAAGCTATCACTCCCAGCCGCAACCTTGGTGAACAACCGCGCAAGTTCAAAGCGCAAACCGGCTTTACTCAGCGGCAGCCGCGCGCCAGCCATGTCTATGGAAACGCCAGGCGCTTGCAATGATTTCGCCGATGTCGTTGAAGCGGGTCTTGAAGCCCAGAGCCTGCTCCGCAAGGCGGGGGTCGGTGTAAAGCATGGGGGGGGCGCCCGCGCGCCGGAGCTAGATGTTCAGCCGATTGAAGATGCAGCGCGGCAGGTGCCGCAGGATGAGCATGACAAGCGCCCATTTGCCCGGCGCATAGCACAGCGGGCGGCGCTTCTCGATGGCGTCCACCATGGTCCGCGCCACGGCGTCCGCATCGGCCAGGGGCGGCCCGCCCTTGCCCTTCAGGTGGGCCGTCATGGGCGTAGCTGTAGGTCCGGGCAGAATGAGCACCACCGACACCCCCGTACCGGCCAGCCGGTGCTGCAGGCCCTGGGCGTAGCGCGTAAGCAGGCCCTTACCCGCGCCGTACACATAATTTGTCTTGCGGCCACGGTCGCCCGCAACAGACCCGATGAGAGCCAGCGTCCCGCCCCCTGCACGTTCCATGTGCCCGGCAAAGGCCTCGGCAAAAAGCGCGGGCGACACCCCGTTCACCAGCAGCGCCTCGCGGCACAGTCCCAGGTCGGCCTGGCACGCAGACTGATCGGGCAGCAGGCCGTGGGCGATGAGCGCCACATCCACGGGCGCAGCGGCGCAAAGGGAGGCCACCAGCGCGCCAATGGCCGCAGGGTCCTGGAAATCCACAGTCCGTTCGCTCACGGAGGACTGGGGACTGCGCACCCGCAGATCCATGGCCACACGCCCGGTCTTTTCCAGGTCGCGCCCAACCAGCACCAGCTCCGCCGGGCCCTGCTCCAGCCACAGCCTGGCGCAGCGTTCCGCCAGGGCCGAGGTGGCGCCGATGATGACGATCCGCCGTCTGTGCATCACACCCCCAAAAGCCGCCGCGACATGGCTGAACTGATGCCGGGGTCGCGGTAGTTGAGAAACTCCGCCAGGCGCGGATAGCCCGATTCCAGCAGGGTGCGCGGCATGCGCGCGTCCTTGGCCAGGTAGAGCCTGCCCTTGGCCTCGCGCACTATTGCGTCCAGCCGCTCGAAAAGCCGCGCAGTGGCCGCGCCCTTGTTTGGAAAGTCCAGCGCCAGGGTGACTCCCGGCCTGGGGAAACTCAACATGCCCAGGCCCTGCCGCTGGCCAAAGGTCTTGAGGACCGCCAGAAACGAGCCGTTGCCGGAGCGGGCTATCTCGCCCAGCATGGCCTGGGTGGCCTCGCGCCCGTTCTCGCGCGGGATGACGCTCTGATATTGGTAGAAGCCGCGCGGCCCGTAGATGCGGTTCCAGTGCCCCACATTGTCCAGAGGGCAGAAGAACGGCTCGTAGTGCACCAGGCTGGGCCCGGCGGCGCGCTTCTTCAGCCCGTAGTACAGCGTGTTGAACAACCGTAAAGACAAAGAATTGACCAGCGATACCGGGGGCACAAAGGGCACGGCCAACCGTCCGCCCTTGGGCAGGGGGCCGCATGTTGCGCTGGCCGGATTGCCGCGCATGAAGATGCCGCGCCCGCCGCCGCCGCACACGCAGTCAATCCACGACACAGTATGCTCGAAGCCCGCGCTGGCTTTCCCCGTTGCGCCCGTGCCCTCAGACGCGTCGGACAGTTGAAAAAACTCGTCCAGATTCGCAAAGGCAATGAGCTCCGCGTCGATGAACGGACCCGCCACCCGGCGCAGGCGGATATCCGCCTCAAGAATGGCCCCTGTGAGGCCGATGCCGCCCACCGTGGCGCAAAAGAGCCCAGGCTCGCGCTCGGGCCCGCAGTCGATGAGCGCGCCGTCGGTGCGGGCCAGGCGCAGGCGCAACACATGGTCGCCGAAGCTGCCCTGCCGGTGATGGTTCTTGCCGTGCACATCGTTGGCTATGGCCCCGCCCACGGTGATGAGCTGGGTGCCGGGATTCACGGGCACCATGAAGCCGCGCGGCACGAACAGGCGCTGGATGTCGCGCAGGAGCACCCCGGCCTCGCAAGTCAGCACGCCTGTTTCGGGGTCGAAGGCGATGAAGCGGTTCAGACCGGACATGTCCCACAACGCGCCGCCGGGGTTCAGGCACACATCGCCGTAGCTGCGGCCCATGCCGAAGCACACCCCGGGCCCGGCGCCGCGCAACTGCCCCGGCGCGGCCGCGCGGTCCGCCAGGTAGCGCACCGCATGCTCTGCGCGGGAAAGCCTGCCCCAGGAAGAAATCATCACCATGGCCAGACCACGGTTCCCGCCACCAGAACGGAGGCGAACAGCAAACCGGCGACAAGACTGGCCTTGTCCTTGACGGCGAATATCAGCGGATCGTCGTGCATCTCCCCCCGGCGGGCTTTGAGCCACATGCGGCTGAGCCAGTAAAGCAGCACCGGCACCGTAGCCCAAAGGCATTCCGGGGTGCGGTACAGCCGGACCACGGCCTCGCTGTTCAAGTACAGCGCCAAAACCAGCGCAGAGGCGTAGCCGGAGCCCACGCCCAAGGCCGCCACCATGGGTGCATCCGCAACGTGGTAGCCCCGGCCATGCACCGCGCCGGGAGTGCTCGGCGCTTGCGCCAGCAGCTCGGCATAGCGCTTCACAAAGGCCAAAGACAGGAACAGGAACAGGGCGAAGGCCAGCAGCCAGAAGGACAGCGGCACATCGACCGCCGCGCCCCCGGCCACAATGCGCAAGGTATACAGCACGGCCAGAGTGAGGCAGTCCACCAGGGCCACGCGCTTGAGGGCCAGACTGTACGCGCAGGTGAGCAGGAAGTAGCCGCCCAGCCAGCCAAGAAACGCCGGGCCAACGGCCGCGCCCAGGCCCAGGCCGCAGGCCAGCAGCAGCGGTGAAAGCAAGGCGGCGCGGCGCAAAGGCACCCGGCCACTGGCCAAGGCGCGCGTGCGCTTGCGCGGGTGGCGGCGGTCGCTCTCAAGATCCAACAGATCGTTGGCCAGATACACGGCGGAGGCGCACAGGCAAAACGCGAAAAAGGCCAGAAGCAGTTGCGGCCAGAGGGCGGCCTCCACCATTTTGTGGGCTGCCGCCAGGGGCACGAACAAAAGCAGATTTTTGAGCCAATGATGCAGGCGCAGCATGCGCAGATGTTCCCAAAGTCCGGCAAGGCGCTGCGGAAACCCCCGCTCTACCGGGCACGACTGCAACGCGCGCGCCAAGGGCCTGCGGCGCGTTGACCACCACGGCAGCGCTCCCGGCGCTCCACACACCGGAAGATCGGCGTTGGAGTTGCCCGCGTAGACGAAGCCCCCCTGCCCGAAGCGCTCCACAAGCAACCGGGCCTTGGCGTTTCCGCCCAGGTTGGATGCGCCGTCGCTGGCCAGTACCTCGTCAAATAGCCCCAGGTGCGCGGCAACGGCCTTGGCAATGCGCACGTCGGTGGCGGTGCACAAAACCAAGTGCCGACCGGCCGCGTGCTGTTCGCGCAGCCAGGTTACAAAGGGTTCGTTGAAGGGCAGAAGCGCAGGCTCGAACGCATACCTCCGCGCCAGCTCCGCCTTCAGTGCGGCCCTGCCCTGCCCCAGCCAAAAAGGAATGCGCAGCACGGACAAGGGCGCGGCGCGCAGCAGCCCCACGGCGGACTCGTGCAGCATGTCCGTCAGCAGCAGCGTGCCGTCCAGATCAACCACAAGAGGCGGCAGACTGGCTGCTGGAGTCATTGCGCCCCCCGTTTCAAGATTGCCGTGTGCGCCCATTACCCGGCCTCAGTTGGACACGCCGTCGTCAAGGCGGGCAAGGCCAAGCTCAGCGGGCTCGGCAGGCTGGCGCAGGGGAACCGGGCTTGGAGCCTCGCTAGGCAGATAATACGCTCCCACGCCCAACAGCAGGTGGAAAAACCAGGAAATCTGCGGATAAAACAGCCCATCGTGCACGGCGAAGTGGATGGCCGAGGCCAGCAGCGCAAAGGTGACGGCGCGCTCCGTGGCGTGGTCGATCTCCTGCCGCCAGGCACGGCGCAGATAGGCCGCCAACAGGCGGCCCGCCAGGAACAGATACAACAAGGTGAGGGGCACCCCGACGCCGCACAACAGCGAAAGATACTGGTTGTCCCAAGTCACGTTGCGGCCAAGGGTGCCCATAAATGCCCCCCTGGTGGCCAGGCCGGACACCGGAACGTATGCCTGGAGAAAAGGCTTGCGCGGGGTGCGGATGCCCACGCCCAGCAGCGGGTGCTGCTTCATTATCTCCCAGGTGGCGGGAAAGGCTTCCACCCGGTAATAGGCTGATTCATAGTTGATCGCGCGGGGCACCTTTTGCGGAAACACGACAAAAAACACGGCGGCGACCACGGTGCTTACTCCAAATCCCAAAGCGGCCCAACGCAGAGTCAGCGACTTGAAGGCCACGTATACCGGGATGAGCACGAAGGGCAGCAAAACGACAAAGCGCGAGCCGGCGAGAAAACAGACCACACAGCCCAGCAAAAGCAGTGCGGCGGCCACGCCGCGCCAGAAACGGCTTTGGCTTGCGGCCAAGTGGATGGGCCCGGCGGAGAGCAGCAGCAGGGTGCCCGCCAGTGCATGGTGGTGCAGCCCCAAAAACGAGGGCAGCGCCCCGAAAACGAGGTGCGAGAGAGCGAGCCCGGCAAAGCAGATGCTGAGCAGGGAAAAGAGGTACTGCCGGGCCTTTGGGCCGCGGAACAGAGCATAGCCGCACACCAGGCCTGCGGCGGCAGGGCTGATGAAGGCGAACACGCGCAGCGCCGCTGGAAAGGGGTCGGGGCTGGCAAGGGCAGAAACGGCGAGCCCTGCCATGAGCAGCAGCCACGGTAGCACTGTGCGCCACGGGAATGCGGCCCAAAGCTCCTTGCGCAGCCGAAACAGCACCAGTTGCAGCAGAAGCAGAAACAACAGCACAGGAGTGAAGACATTGGTGCGCTCGCCCGGCACCAGGACCACGTATGGCGCCAGAAACGCAGCCTGGAAACAGACTGCGGCAACAAGCGCGTATCGTTGAAAAGCTGCATTGCAGGTCAGCTGCATGTGTCCCATTCTCCCGCACTGCCGTGACAAAAGATTCCCCCCGCGCACGCGGGATGGTCACATGTACCCGAAAGACATAGGCCCGGCAATAACGCGCCTACTTCCCTGCGGCAGCCGCGCCCCAGCCATGCATATGGAAGCGCCAGGCGCTTTCAATGGTTTCGCCGATGTCGTTGAAGCGGGTCTTGAAGCCCAGAACCTGCTCCGCAAGGCGGGGGTCGGCGTAGAGCATGGGGGGATCGCCCGCGCGCCGGGGCAGCACGCGCACGGGAACGCTGCGCCCGGAAACGCGCTCCACGGCGGCGAGAACCTCACGCACGGAGGTGCCCCGCCCTGTGCCGAGGTTGAGCGCGAGGCTCTCCCCACGGTCCAGCAGGTGCTCAAGGGCCAGCACGTGCGCCCGCGCAAGGTCCGTCACGTGCACGTAGTCACGCACGCAAGTGCCATCGGGCGTGGCGTAGTCGTCGCCAAAGAGATCAAGCCGTTCAATCTGCCCCGCTGCGGCCATCAGTGTGCGCGGGATGAGGTGCGTTTCCGGATCGTGGCGCTCGCCCAGCTCGCCGTCGGGGTCTGCACCGCTGGCGTTGAAATAGCGCAACGCGGCGGAGCGCAGGCCGTAGGCGCGCCCATAGTCCTGCATGGCCTGCTCGATGAGCAGCTTGGTGCGGCCGTAGGGGTTCACCGGAGCCTGAGGGTGGTCCTCCCCAATGGGCATGACCTTGGGCTCGCCATAGGTGGCGCAGGTGCTGGAAAACACAAGCGCCTCGCACCCGGCCGCGCGCATGGCCTCCAGCAGGTTGAGCGAACCGCCGATGTTGTTGGTGTAATACTTCGCCGGATCGGTCACGGACTCGCCCACATAGGCATAGGCGGCGAAGTGCATCACGGCGATGGGCCGGTGCTCCGCAAAAACGGCATCCAGGGCACGGCGGTCAGCGGTATCGCCCACGACCAGCGGCCCCCATTTGACCGCCTCGCGGTGGCCGTAGACGAGGTTGTCATAGGCCACGGGCGTGTAGCCCGCCTGGGACAGCGCCTTGCAGGCGTGGCTGCCGATGTAGCCGGCGCCGCCGGTGACGAGAACACTTGGTTTCAATATTAAACCCCAAATCCCGTTGCTAATATGCTGCCTGTACTAGCTAGGCTCAAGGTAAACATATTATCTCCGTTCAGTATGATGAAAATCGTTGTTATGATTATTTCCCAAGCGTTGAGAAAGTCGAGCAAAATAGATTATACACCTCATCTTTACCGAAGAATTCACAAAAGATATAATACTCGACACGGCCAGCTTCTAAACATTCCTTATCGACGGAAGATTATATGGTCTTGTCATCACGAATACGAACCGAAATTTGCTCCTTACACGATCTCAACACTAGCCGTATAGCTGCATAAATTAGACTAAAAGTAACAATGGGTAGGCTAGCCGGATTGTGTTTTGCGGCCAAACGAAGACGACTTCGGCAAAGCAGACCAAGACGACCGAGCGAACGTCGGCTGTGCGACATGCCCGTGCTGCCACCTTCCCTATGAAGGGTGTGTGCATCTGGAGCATACGCCAGTTCAAAACGATCTGCAGCGCTCCAGGCCCAATCCTGTTCTTCACAATATAGGAAATAGCGTTCGTCCATGAATCCAACTGTTTCAACAAATTTTCGGCTGGCCATGACCGAGGCTCCATAGATGAAATTCATCTCGCGCTCAATCTTCTGGGCAGAGAGCATAATGGCCGCATCCAGCGACAAACCCTGACCAAAAGTCTTGGTCAGCAGAGTCCATCGGTTGGTAAAACCACCACAGCAGCATTGCACGATATTGGGTGCAGCCAAATATCTGACCATGCCCCCCACAAGTCCAGGTCTTGCACAAGCGGCCAGCCTATCCCGCAAGGCGCCACAAGTGGTTGGATGCACCACAGTGTCATTATTAAGAATCCAACAAGCATCGGCTCCCAACCGAAGCCCCAAAGCTAATCCGACATTGTTTCCCCCGGCATATCCAGCATTTGTGGAGTTGCGTACGAGCACCAACCATAGTCTACTATCGGATATCAAGGACGAAACTTCACCATCAGATGGTGCGCCGTGGAAAAAACGCAAGGTACGTGGCCTGATAGGCTTTGAGAGAGCGAGTCCCGGCCAGGATGAAAAGGAAGATGAAACGTTATTTCCGGTGGCCCAAGCCAGCAAAGCGTCAACAGATTCGTTGGGGGAAGCGTTATCAATAACAATGATCCAGCGGGGAGCAACTTCGCTGTGCAACAAGCTTTCCAGACAGGAAACCGTATCCTGCCAGTTGCAGTAGTTTAATACTATTGCAGCTATATCATTCATACTTATCCAGAAAGATGTATATTATAGAATAGGCATGCTTGCATCATTGGCCTGTTTAACGGAATGGCAGATTTTAGGTTAATCGTTTTCGTTGCATTTGCGAAAACCCAAAATTATATGATGTAATATTGAACTGAACATCGCCCGCTTGGATTCACCTGTGAGAAGATAACGAAAAAACTTGCTAGGCTTTTTTCCAATACACACCGACACCATCTATCTCAAATAAATCAAACGCTAGTTCATTCTCACGCCAATAGTCTTGCACGGCTTCTTTACATTGCGGCACAACGTGATAGTCATCAATGATGATATACCCGCCAGAAGAAAGTTTCGGGTAGAGATTCACCAATCCATCCATGGTAGACTCATACATATCGCCGTCCAAGCGGATGAGTGCGAGTTGAGCTATGCCTGCGCTGGGCAGTGTATCCTTGAACCAGCCTTCAAGAAAAATAACCTGCTCATCTAGCAGGCCGTAAGCGCGAAAATTTTCTTGTACTTCCGGAAGGGAAACCGCGAGTTCAGGATATTCATGAAATTTCGACTTACTGTCCGCAGGGTATGTTATTCCGTTTGGTGCAGGAAGACCAGCAAATGAATCAGCCACCCATACGTTCCTGTCACGCACGCTGTACGCATGCAAAACTGCGCGCATAAGTATGCAGGCTCCTCCACGCCATACCCCAGTCTCGACAAAATCACCTGGAACACTATTGCCGATGACGCTTTCCGCCAAGAGACGCAAATTTTCAAGGCGTTTTCTGCCAATCATCGTATGCGCATTTTGGGGCCAGTCCCAACCCGATTCACGAGTGCCGGAGTCGTAATCCTGTACTTCCCCCGCAGTGCAGGAGGGATCCTTATATATTGATCCCGTCAGACAATTTTGTATCAAGTCAAGGTATGTCGAACGAATACGAAAAGTTTCGTTCAAAGCGTAATCGAGCTCAAGGCGAGTATTTACCAACTCAAGACTTGCCGCAACCAAATGTTTTTGGGTAGTATCCGCATCGTATAATGTTCTACGAATATTCCAACAAGCTTTAAGCCGTTTTATTGCATCATGCATTTACATCACCTAGCATTGGAGCGCCTTTCGCATCAGTCTTTGTTGCTAATACAGAATCATAAAGCATTTGGTCAAGACATGTAAGATCTGCAAGAATTTTACGTGCTGACTCAGACAAGTCCCTTGCCTTGGGACGTCCCAGGTTTGCGTTCACATATTCGTTGTCAAGCGGAGCAGGAATCCCCAGATGTGATAGTATTGTGTCCCGATCATGCTGAAAACACTCGGCCAATCCGATGAATGTAAAACGTGAAAGATGATCGAGGGCGAGATCCAACAGCTCGTTCGAGGAAAACGAGTCTATCGCACGTGGTGTATGGGCCCAATTCCCATGGGCAAGTGCCCATGTCATGTTGTTCCATATCCGTATACGCAGAGCTGGATTGTTTAGCCCCATACCTAAAAAAGTTTCCAAAGGTACTCGTTGCGATAGGCCATATTCAAAATACTCCAGCGGATCCCGCTCGCGGCAGAAAAAATAGTACGAAAGTACGCGCTCGACTGGGTCACGTAAAAATGTAAACGAATACCTATCATCCATGAACCTGCGGCAAAAGTCGTAACCAAAGTGACCAGAAATAAACCCCATACACTGATACCGTGCGACCAGCTTAGAGTTAGAAAAAAATCTGTTTTCCAATGTAAGTTCGTCAAGTTGGGAAAAATGGTCGCCATGGCTTGAGGAGTTAGCATATCCATAATGGGCACGAAGTAATTGTATAATGGCCGTGCCCGCAGTCTTTTGTATATGCATAAAAATGGCGGGCTTCAATTTCTTTCCCCGTCGCGGTTCCATGTAGGACAAATTTGAAAGGCTGTATATCCATAGAACATACTTAAATATACCCTATTGTTTTCCCGCGCATCGCAGTAGCAGCGGTGATATCCAGTGGATCATCTACCACTTCGTATCCCTTTTTGATTATAAGCATTGCCAATTTGTTTATAGTAATCTCCTGAAACCAACCAATCTGTGTGCCTTTCAAAGCTATAAGCTCAAAGAGTAGATTGGTAAGGGCTATCTCACCGTTAAACACCGATGTGGCCACCTGGTGTCGAGGGCGATGTGCCCAAGCCCAATCCTCAATGATATAGAGCCCACCTGGCGCAAGAAGCGGAAACATCATTTGAAATGTTCCCTTTGTCGGGCCGTAAAGATGTGAGCAATCATCAATGATGATATCTGGCTTGCCCTCAAGTTCATTCATCACAATGCTTCTAACAATCGGGCTGTCTTGGGGTGTTTTATAATGTAGTTTAACTTTGTCTTGTAATTCACATTTGCGGATAATATTCTCAACGACTTGACTGTGTGAACGCTGATCTACAGAAACAATTCTTTCTATATTCTTAAGAAGTGTAGCGTAAAATATTGCACTTCCACCTTCAAATATACCAAACTCAAGGATTCGTCCGTGTGGACATTGGGAGAATAAACGAATATACTCTTCAACCATTTGAATTGGTTTGCACAGCAGTAACTTTTCTTCAGAACTTTTCTTTTTATAGTCGAGATAGTCTAGCTCAAAAAGCAACCCATTACTTTCTAAATAGCTAATATTTTCCTCGGAACTGCTTTCCCAATAATCAAATTTACGCATACTGCGTTCATCAATTTCTAATTCACTGCGGCTTGGATTCATAGTTATCCCCAATGTCTTTATACGCTCTATTGTACTCAATGTGGTCCGCAAAACCAGATCAACTAAATGGGTTGAAGTCGTTTTCCCCTCATGAGAGTTGAGCCCGCTATGTCCATCGGTTCAGCGATGGCCGCATTCCCCTTCTGTATGACGACCATCGAAACATTCTTAATTGTAATATCTTGAAACCATTCCTGGTGAGTGCCGCGCAAGGAAATTAATTCAAATATCAAATTTGTGAGAGCAGGTTCGTTACTGAAGGTGCTTCCTTTGGATTGGTATCCAGGCCAGTGTGCCCAGGCCCAATCTTCAATGATATAAAGACCTCCTGGTGAAAGGAGTGGAAACATCATTTCAAAAGAAGCCTTTGTTGGCCCATAGCTGTGTGAGCAATCATCAATAATAATATCAATCTGACCAGCGAACTCTTCTCTTGCAATTTTTTTTATATCAGGACTGTCTTGGCGCATACCATAATACAACTTAACCTGTTCCTGCATATTGTTCTGGCGAATAATCTTGTCAACAACAGGATTAAAAGGCCGAAGATCAACGGAAACAATTTTTTCTAAATTATCGAGGAGGGACGCACAAAAAAGAGCACTACCACCTTCAAATATTCCAAACTCTAGAATTTTAGAACAGCGATGCTTCGAAAATATTTCTATATATGACTTAAGCAAACGTGATGTCTTGCAAAGTAGCACTAATTCTTTCGTGGTTTTTTTTTTGTAATCCTGGTGATCGAGTTCAAATAGAATATTGTTGACTGCAAAGCGCTCTACTGCTTTCTCCGAAGATCCGCCGAGCCATGTGATCTTTCTCATTTGTGTACGCTCACCATTGTTTGAGTTAGAAGTAAAACGACTAGCAGAAAGCAATGCACCATATAGCAAGTCTTGTAATCAAAAAGCCCCAAGCAAAACTCACTAGAGACAGCTGAAACAACCACACTTATAGCTACAATTTCGATCGAATCACAAGATGCTTTATAGATATAGCAAAACGATACAACGGCTTTTGAACATACTCTTACGCAAACATTTTAATGAAACGACTAAAAAATTCAGTTTACTTTATTGCCCTGAGCAAAAATTCTCCCAGACAAGACTGGAATAGACCGCCCAGCACTCAATATGGTGTGTGCGTTTTCCTGCATGGAACGATAGGCAGCAAGTGTGCTATTGACAATATCTAAATATTCTGAATGCATCCGATGTGCAGGGTCTACTACATCAAGGTCCCTGAACTCATCATTCGTATATGATCCGTGCGACTGTATAGGTAATGGAACAAAAACATCGACACAATATTCTGAACATAGCTTCAGCATTTCTGGTAATTCTCGAAAGTTATCTCGCTGAACGATAAAACAAACAATTATTGATTCTAGCGTAAGCTTTCTCCGCAAAGCGCGAACAAAATCTAATGACTTTAACATATCATCCCATCTCAATCCCCTTCTCAACTTCTCAAGTGTTTGTGGGGTTGCGCCATCGATCGACAAGTGCAATGTTTTTATCAATTTTGCTGTTTCTCCCAACTCATCCCACGTTCTTTGTGTGACAAGTTTTGTGTTGCTTAACAACTTAATTTTGAGATTGGGATACTTTAGTGGATCAATATCTTTAAGCACACTCCGGAAATGTGGCGAGGCTAACGCTTCACCAGTTTGCGATAGCTCAAGAGTTTTTGCCTGTAGTAATAAAGGAGGAAGTAGGTCATTGATTATTTCATTATAAAAATTGGTGGTTTTTTGATCAGCCAGGTAGACTTTTCCACGGCAAGACGGGCACGAAAGATTGCAGCTCCTATCATAAGCCAATACAATATTTGATGGACCTCTATCAAGTACCGCGGTATTATTATTAATAATCATCTTCATATAAGGATCATTCACGTCGGCACGTCGGGGGAGAGTGTTATGCACAAGAAATGGGCAAAGCAATTCGTTACAATATCGGAAGCTTCCGTCCAGAATGCTATGTCTGAAGTCCTGTGCTTGCTGGCTATTCCAACCAAAATCTTTACTGAATACAACCGGTGCCCACATTGAACATAAGCATAAAGTAAAGCCCAGTGGCTGTCTGTCCTGATACGAAAAGATATTCAAAAAAACAAAGGGGGCAGAGCAAAATCGGTCTGAGTAATGAGCCTTAATCCTAGTGTTCACTTCAGGATTTGTTGATTTGCGGTGAAGGTCCCTTCGCGTAGCCATGACAGTTTTAGAAACACATAAATCGTATGCGCGTAATCGCCTAGCTTCAGCTGCAAAGCCAGCGGCTTTGTGCAATTCACCTTTATCTAAAAGAGTCTGAGCGAGTGCGGCATAATTAAGGTAGTTCAAAGGGTCTAATGGATCCGCCTGTGTAAGAAGATAGAGAAAGTGGGGTGACATCGCTTCCCCTGCACAAAGAATGGACAAAGATTTTAGCAAACGCACATCAAAAAAACTATTTTGTGGATTACCAACAGTCCGAAACAATGGATAGTCTACATCAACAATATCGGTCGATTTGAGGTGATTAATTAAACGTCTGATCGCTCCAGGTAACTTATTAAAACTTTTTGATTTGAGGGCTTCACTCCAGGCTGCGGCATATGTTGGCCAATGAAGTTCTATCCGATCTATAAAATCAGAAAACGCCTTATCCCCTTCTGTTGAAGTGAGTCCCATAGACAGTCTGGTGGGAACGTTTACGCCGACCTGAAAATGTTTATTTATCTGCTCAAAGAATTCTGCTTCAGTAGCGGGAAATAAACCGCCGTAGCCCCCTAAACTCAGCAAATTAGTCACGCGTGACACACCCCTCCAAAAGTGTTCAGTATAAGACTTCAAATTGCCCCCCAATACTTTGTCTCGTCAGCCCAGGGATAACCTGCAGACTCGAGAAGTTGGACTAATTCAGGTAAAGTTTTGCGTACACATTGCTTTCTACTTCTATCAAGATCATTAGTAAAAATCATGAATTTCTGCAATTTAGACGGATCGAATTGCAGACCCTGAAGATCTAGCCTCTGGGCATGCGCGATTGCGCTTTTTTTATTGGCTAAAATACCATCATCAGTTGCAGCATACTCGTTCAATCTTTGCGACGCGATTTTACGAACAGACGGAGGCAGAACATTCATGCTCAGATAGTCAGGGTTAGTTATAAAGTTTGCATAGTTTACTAAACCATGGCAGTCACAAAAACGAAGAACATTAGAAAATTCTAGTACATTATATGCGTTGATAGTACTCGAGATCATTAGAAATACATTCTTAGTCAAAGCCATTTTGTGCAAATTACTTTCTACTTCTTGCATTTTTGTGCCATGCCTAATGTATTCATTGACAGGACCAATGGCATCGACACTGACGCTGAGACACAATAGCCTGAAATCTTTAGCCAAGTCAAAAACTTCCGTGTTGTAAACCGTTCCATTTGTAGCTAGGCAGAGAGTGATTTGCTTTGAGCTATTACTTTTGCTTAAAAGGTGGATAAGGCGTAAAACGTTTGGGTTTATGAGCGGCTCGCCACCAGAAAATGTCACTCTCTGTAACTGCACATTATCAGTCAACAGCTCCCCAAAAACAAAATCATCTTCCTGAATCCAGTGACGTTTTCCAGGAAATCTACTATACAACATTTCCGTGCCTGGAAGTTTATCCACACTTCTCTTGACCGTAACGCGTTCGAGTCCAAAGCCAACAAGCTCGTCAGATGAAGAGTTAACAGAAGTATCACAACAATCAAAATTAAGGTAAAGATCCTCATAGTGCCTCCCCAATTTCACCAGAATATCACGAGGGTTGGCTTGCCCATTTGCAGTCGAGTATACGAGTTCACCATTTACACAAACATGAATTTCTCGACTCAGTGACTGTGACGACAACCGGATCGCCAAACATTCGATATATTCATTAATGAGCGCGATACGAATCTCCGCTGCGCCTGCAATCCAGACGACCTTGTCTTTAACACTATCGTTATATTCACGAAAACCATAATATGTCACGCGATATAGCATTAACGGCAAGACATCTAATGAATTATTTCTCCATGTCGGGAAAGAAATTGTCCGCTTCTCATAATTTTTGTGAACAGAGTCATGCTCAACTCTAGAACTGGTACCAGGGTTACACATCCGACATGCAAGATTGCACAAATTATCAGCTTCCAAAGTTAAATCCACCGGAAGAGAGTGTATCCGAAAATTGTTTTTAATTGCTTCTGTCTTTAAATCAGCTATGCTGACGCCTTTTCTCTCAACGTGCTCATTTTCCCAACGTCTATTTTCCATTAGCCGACGGCTCAGACCGCCAGACTTTTCCCTTACGATGCATGTTGCTAAACAATCTGGCACTTCCTCACCAAAAACCATGGCGCGTCGCATGGCCCGAATAGAATCTGAATTCCATACATCATCAAGCGATGATTCGTAAACGCTAAGAACTTCGCTCCCTATATCGCGCAACGGCAAAGTCATGCAGCATGCTTTACATACTCCTGTCATATTAATATCTAAATGTATCCAAGGTAGCACACAAAAGGATGGACCAAAACGTTCGATGAGCTCAGCAACTTCTAACATAGAGAAGACCCCGGCGTTTGGACAGTATTAGGATTGCCTAGTCACATTTTCTCTTGCTGTGCATAACAAACCGATCCAACGATAAATAATAACTCACCTGTTAAGAGTCTACACGCCAAACAACAGATCGGCAATACATGAAGAACATTCACTGATATGGATACGCAGCCATGCATGTCGTGTAAGTATTCCTAGCTATGCAAATATTGGAAAATTACATTTTCAAATACACATGCGCTGACCTGCCCCCAGAAGTTGTACCACTCATTATGTTTGTGGAGTTGCCCCCGCTAAACCGGACACCCTGCGGTTGCTGACGAGCGGATGAATTCTCTTGGCGACTTCATCATCCGTAGCCCCTTGTGGGGATGCCTCTCGTTATCGTCCTCGAACCAGCCCGGCAGCTGGGCCAGAATCGTTGCCGCATCGGGACAGGCGTGGACACACACGTAATCCCGTTTGAAGGTATTCATAAAGGCCTCTGCCATGCCATTGCTTTCCGGACTGCGCACCGGCGTGAACCGCGAGAGCAGGCCAAGCAAGGATGCGAACTCCACAGTTTCCTTGGCCGTGTAGCAGGAGCCGTTGTCCGAGAGCCATTCGACTGGGTGCGGGACCTTCAGCGCTCCAAACCGCTTCTCCACGCACTCCAGCATCAAATCATGCACCATCTGGTCGCTGATGCCCGCTGTGGTCACAATGGCCCCCATGGCCTCGCAGTCACAGCAATCAAGGGCGAAGACCACCCGCACCACTTCGCCGTTGTCGCAATGAACTTCGAATCCGTCAGAACACCAGCGAAGGTTGCTTTTGAGAGTGATGACCTTGCCATCGTGGCTGCGGTCTAGCCGGTAGCCCTTGTGTCTGGCCAAAAGCAGGCCGTGAAGGCGCATAATCCGCGATACACCCGCTTGTGGTTGACGCTCGCATGGCCCTCTTGCCTCAGGCTCCGGTTCAGCACGGCGCAAACTCGGCGGTCGCCGTAGGTCAGGTGGTTGATGATGTCGCGAATCAGCGGCAACAGTACCTCGTCCTCGGCCTTGGAGTAGCGAGGTGGACGCCCTTGGGCGGGCTCTTTCAACCGCTCCGCCAGCCTGAAGCGCGAAACCGTCAGCGCCTCGGCGACACGCTTCATTGGAAACCGTCTCCCAAGGCAACGGAGTGCGCGAGAGCAGTTTTTTCACGCGCTATCTCCATGGCCTCCTGAAGGATTTCGACCTCCATGGTCTTCTTGCCCAGCATCAGCTCCAGGTCTCGTATGCGCTTCTTGAGCGCCCGGACTTCACCGGCGCCGACAACCTGGTCGTCAGCCTGAACAGCGGCCTTACCACCGTCACTCATGAGCTTCCTGAAGCGAAACAACTGGCTGGGCGAGAGGCCGTTCCTGCGGGCAACGTACGAGACGTTCATGCCCGGCTGCAACGACTCCTGGTCCAGCTGAACCTTCTCGGCCACTGTCCACCGTCGACGGTGGACAGTGGCCAGCACCTCCACCACTGCTTCCCCGTTAGCACAAGGTCTGGAGATAGGGCTAGTCCTATCTCCGCTTGCAAGATGTCCGGTCCAAATGAGGGCTACTCGAGTTTGATGTTCTCTAATCTTGGGGCAAGACGTGACCTCCAAGGGGAGCGCCTTAATCCAGGGGAAGGTGGTGGCCGGTGCTGGCGGACATTACCCCAGCGAACTGTGCGGTCTGATGGTATTGCACTCCTTGCGCCACATTCCCAGAACGTCTTAAGCTTCCCTCAGCGTGTAGAAAATTTCCCCCTTGAGCTTCTCGTCCCGCAGCTTTCCGTTGAAACTTTCGCCGTAGTCGTTCTCCCAAGGGGACCAGGCGCGATGAGTAGCGCCTTGATGCCTGCCTTCTCCAACCAGCCTCAAAGAGCATGTGCAGCAAACTCGTGCATCATACAACTAAAAAACTTTCCATGCAACTTCTAGCACAGACCTGCCCGCCGCCTCTATTTCACTTCGGCGTAACAGCATATTCGCAAGATAAGCTCTGGCCTGCAGAACCTATTCCCGGCAGTCCTCAAAAAGATGATGCGAAGAAGCATAAATATTCACATCCTCAAACACGCCAAGTGGGTATCCCCCCCGGGCCGAGCGGAGCAATCACGATTCCACCTACCCAGTACGTCGACGCTAAATCAAGCAGATCCTGAAGTTCAGTGTAGTTGTCCTTTTGCAAAATAAACATTACAAAAAACGCTTAATCCACAGTTACATAACTTTCTGAAAAATAAAAGCAGACCATTTAGAACGAGGACAACCATAACATTCGCAAGTTAATACTTGAAATACAACTGCCACTGGATTCGATTGGCCTCCGTTTAAGACTCATCACTGCGAGAATTACTTTAAGTTGTGCAATAGCTGCCAGGCTGGAAAGAAAAATTGAATTTGTAAGGTCGCATACGTTAATCTTTAAAAACTCCGCAAGACAGCATGCCCCCCCCGAAAAGCCGAAGGAGAGGCAGAGGTACTATCTATGCCTAAGCACCCTAAACCGCACAAAAGCTGCACTGACCTCTCCTAAGAATACTTTGTCTCATTCTCCCAGGGGTAACCAGCATCCTCAATTAGCTGAACTAACTCTGGCAATGCTTGATGCACACTTTCACCTCTGGAACGATCTAGGTCGTTGGTGAACAGCATAAAGTCACGAAGTCGTTGTGGATCGAAAGGAGGCCCTGTCAACTCAAGCTGACGGGCTAACCCTGCTGCCTGTGCTTTGGTTACAGGATTTCCGTCTGGACTTTCAGCATAATCGCGCATTCGTTGTGCAGCCACCTTCCGTACGAAAGGTGGAAGGATATCAATTGACAGAAACGTTGGAAGGGTAACTACAATAGCAAAACATGGGAGATTTAGTTGATCACAGAACCGAAACAGTTCGCCAAGCACTAATGCATTGTAAGCTTGGAGCGTGCAAGAGACCATAACATAGACATTGGCTGATGACACCATCTTCCGAACGTTCTCTATAACGCTTTCCCAATTCGTTCCATGCCGGATATATGAATTAACATGACCAACCCCGTCCATGCTAACTGCAGAGATCATCAGCTTAAACTTGCTGGCAATTTGAAATACTTCTTCATTATAGATGGTTCCGTTGGTCACAAAAGAAACATTTATCTTGCTTGGATCATCCAGGGAAGCAAGATATTTCACAATTCTCAATGCATCTGTGTTTATGAGCGGTTCGCCCCCAACAAGCTTAACCTGCTGTAATTGTGTTGTTCTCGGCAGTAATTCGCCGAAAACAAACTCATCCTCCGACATCCAATGTTGTTTGTTCTGGAATCGGCTAAAAACGAATTCTTTGTCACGAGCGCCAGCATTAATTCTCAGTAATTCAATCTTTTCAATGCGAACGGATGGTGACAAGAGAGGATCATAAGATTCTCGCGAAGCATCAGACTCAAAGCGTAACGTGAAACTATCAAAATATGTTCCTAGTGGAATCTTGAACTCTTGCGAGACATTAGAAGCTAGCTCCCCCAAAACAACAGCTTTATCGTTTAGGAAAATACGAATTTTTGTTTTTTTTAACTGCGACACGACTCTTAAAAGAATTGTATCAACCGTTTGGTTTAAATTCAGCAACGTAATCTCGCACCACTCCAAAAAGCTTAAGGCTTCTCGCTTGTCAGCACTAGGCACCTCCACAAAGCCACAATAAGCAGCCTGCAACAAACGTTTTGGAGCAATTTCAAGAATGTTATCGTCCCAGGTCGCCAAATTATACTTTCGTCCAGACCACTGACTATGAACAGGATCTCGCTCTACACGTGAACTTCGATCCGCATCGCACATTCGACAAGAAAGGTTACAGGTATTGTCAATCTCTAGCTCGAGATCAAACGGCATCTGCATGACATAGTAGTTATTCCTGATGGACTCTGTTTTGAGATCATCTATGGAAACATTCGCTTGTGCTATTCGCCCGGAATCCCACTGTCGATTTTGTCGAAGCCTAAAGCTCAATCCGCCCGCCGACTCAACGGAACTGCAGGCTGTTCCGCACTCTGGAATACGGACACCACGTACCATTTCCCTACGGATATTACGCATTCGCTCAGAATTCCAAACCCCATCAAGCGTAGAGCTGTATATAGACAAAGCCTTTCCGTCTTCATCCAACAACTCAGAGGCTGCACAACAAATCTTACAGACTCCAGTATCGCATATATGAAAATGCTTCCACGGATTTACACAAAAAGTTGGACCATATTTCGCAATGAGTTCTTCAACCTCTGACATGCCTTTCTCCAAGGAACTTCAGTTAGAAAACGATCCGAGGTACTCTGCGGTGGCGTGCCTCTCTCTACAGATAACTAAAAAACTCTCCATGAAATTTCTGGCACAGAACTTCCCATCGCCTCTATTTCAGATCGGCGTAATTGCATATCCTCATAATAAGCTCTGGCCTGCATAACTTTATCCCTGCAATCCGTAAAAAGGGGGTGAGTTGAAGCATAAACGTTAACATCCTCAAACACACCAGGAGGGTATGCCCCCCCCGGGCCGAGGGGAGCAATCATGATTTCATCTACACAATACTCTGATGCCATATCAAGTAGAGCCTGAAGCTCCGTGTAGTTATCCTTTTGTAAGATAAACATCAAAAACAAATACTCAAGTTTTCCATTTCTCCTGAGATCCCTCACAAACGTTAACGCGTCCATAAGGCGTGACCACTTCAATCCACGACGCAGTCTTTCTAAAGTCTCCGGAGTTGCTCCATCAATTGACATATGCAGACGCTTGATGCACCCGGCAGACTCGCCCAGTTTCTCCCATGTTTCAGGAGAAACCAGAGTCATGTTTGTCAGCAGCTCAACTTTAAGGTCCGGATATTTCTTTGGAGTCAATGATTTAAGAAACCGCACACCGTGTTTTGAGGCAAGAGCCTCTCCCGATTGCGAAAAATGAATTGATTTCAAGTCGGGCAACAGGGGTGCTGCAAATTCATCAATCTTGACATCCAGCCATTGGATATACTCATCGGGATGTTTATGAGGCTTCGTTCTACAGCATGGACATGAAATGTTACAACTGACATCATGAGAAAGATAAAGATGTTCCGGACCTTTAGGCATTTCAGTAATGTTGCCTTCAATAATATCCCGAAGGTACGGAGCAACAACTTCACTTTTTTTAGGAAGTTCAAGGTTTTTCAAAGGAAGGCAAAGCGCTTCGTCGCAATACCTAAAGCTACCGTCCAAAATGCTTTTTCGTAATTCCTGCATGTCTTCGCTGTTCCACGACTGATTCAAGAAAGCAACTGGTAGCCACGGCGCACAATAGCAAACATAAGTTATAATATCTTCTGTGCCTTTATAAAAAGGCAACAGTCTCCAGTTCAAGAAGGGCACATCGCAAAAACGGTCAGAATAATCCTTTGTGTTAACCGGGTAATCTGGGGAAAGCCCATTTGCCAGCAATGTTTTTTGCGTATCACTCACTATGCGGGATAAGCAGAGGTCATAATAACTATAGCAACGTTTCGCTTCCAATGCAGCATCCGCTGCCTCTCTATACTTATCCTCCCGAAGCAGCAATCGTGCATAGGCAGTCCAAAAGTAATCCTTGTCTCTAACGTGAGTAACAACCTTTTGCATAAAGTCAGACGGACCATCAGAAGCGACATAGTCAGCGATGGAACATAGCATCTTAACCTGGGCAAAGGATGATTTGAAAAATGCGGTTATCGTCCGGCAGGCAGGAAACTCAGCATCAACAATATCTCTGTCTAATGTTGCGTTTAAAAATGAATCCAGTCTTTGCGGAATACCACTGAAGTCGTTATTCTTTTGAGCTTTGAACAAATCCGCCAGCAAATGTGGTCCCTGTGCGCATATTCTTTGGCAAAACAGCTCGAAACCATCCGCACCGTTCCTTGACATTAGACCGGAACTTAAACTCTTGGCAACCCGTTTCCCCTCCGAAAAAAAGTCAAATTTCCCTCTGATTTTATTTGCTAAATGTATGAGCACGCGAACTCAACCTCCTTACCATGCAAGTCGTCTGGCATCACTTCTTGTTGTTCTGAATTGCTGTCTGACCCTACCCGCCGAGTATACCACCCGTAAGTTTGGGCTCTGTCTGTTCTGGTCTTCCTCATTCATGACTCTTCCGTATTCCTTTGGGGCCAATCCGCCAAGTGAGCTGTGGGCCGGGCAGTGTTGTAATCCTGCCGCTAGGCTTCAATGATGTCTCTGGAATCTGCGAAAGACCGAAACGCATGGGCGTTCAGGCACTCCTCGCGGAATCGACCGTTGAAACTCTCCACGTGCCCGTTCTCCATCGGCCTGCCGGGCCGGATGAACTCCAGTTGCACCCCGGCCAAGGTCGCCCACTGGTCCAGGGCCTTGCCCATGAACTCTGGCCCGTTGTCGCTGAGCAGATGCCTCGGGTATTCGCCACGCTGGTGCAATTGTTCCAGCACAACGACAGCTCCTCTGCGCGGCACAGGTGCTCAACGCACTTGTGGTTCACCACCAGCTCCTCGCGGCGCAGCAACAGATAGAGCCTTACCCGAACCGCCTGCGCTCCTCGGCCAGCTCCCGCAGGCGCTTACGAAGTTCCTCACGCGGTCTGGCGGGATACGCCGCAGCGTCAGCTGGTTGAGCTCAACCAGCTGACAAGCCCGCCGCTCAGAGTAGCCGCATGCCTCGACGATGTGACGCACGGCCTGGCGGCGAAGGGCGGCACGGTCATCTTCGGCCCAGCACCTCTTTGATCACCAGGATGTCCAGCGCTTGGTCGACCACCAGTCCCTTGAGGAGCCTGTCCGCCTACTCAAGCCGCAGTCACCGGGCCTCCGACACTTCAAGACCAGCATACTTGCTACGCCACTTGTAGAACGTCGTGTCCGTGGTCGGCACAACTCTGCTACCGGACGCCCGGCCTCCGACTGCTTGAGAAGCCCGAGGATCTGCTCTGCCGTGAACCTGCTTTTCCTCATGCTCGTAGTCTCCTTTGCCGGAGTCACAACCGTATAGCTGTGATACAAAACGGGGGGAAGGTCAAAGGCACCTGATCCATTTTGCTTTCCAAGCCAGGAATGGTTGACTTACTAAAGACCGGAGGCCAACGCTCCTTAGTCTGCCTGGGACGATGCAACACACTCGTAAAGTGGCTGTTCCAACTCTGTAAGCTTGTGCAAAAGATACTGTGTCGATTTGGGAAGTTCTTTGACTGCAGGACGTTTGGCTGTGGCGTTTAACTTACGGTTCACTATCGGTAAAGGAATACCGAGAGCCTTAAAGACCTTGTCGCGTCCCCGTAAAAAATTCTCCACCGTTCCAACAAATGAAAAACTGTTGATATGCTTGTATGCTAGATCCTGAATTTCAGTTTCGCTGAATTGTGGCAATCCCTTCCCATCACAATTACAATATCCATGTGCCAACTGCCACGCTTGAGCATTCCATATGTACCCTCGAACGTTATACTGTTCAAGCCCCAGCTCCAAAAAATTTTCAAGCGAGTTGCTTTTCGCAATTTTATAAATAGGGAATTCTTCCGCATTTTGTGTGCGAAAAAAGTAATAGCAAGAAAGAATCCTTTCCTTCGGATCTCGTAGGAAGGTGAAAGAGTATCTATCAGCCATGAATGCAGAACAAAAACTGTAGCCAAAATGTCCGGAGATAAACAGCTTTTCGCGATATCTGGCAAGTATGTCATCTTTGCGAAAGAACTGGCTTGGATTTACAGCATCAAAATAACCACACAGATGATCGCCGTGTGTCATGATATTTTCCGGACCGTAATGTTTCCGTGCAAGACTGGCTATAGTTGTGCCAGCAGTCTTTTGAATATGCATAAAAATTGCTGGTATCACAGACGAATCCTTCCCATAATTCTACCAAGCACACAGCCCAGCAAGGTCTTTCCTTCCAGCGACTAACGAGGGACTACACGGGCTAACGGACATGACCTAGGTTCTACCCGTGTGGGTGGCAAGCCTTTGTATACTCCTGCACGATGGATTTCGCGTCGCCGTCAGCCACAACCAGCCCAGACTCTAACCATATAGCGCGGTCGCAGAAACCGCTTACCTCATTCAAGGAATGTGTGACGAAGACCACAGTGTCCCCGGATGAGAGCTTTTCCCGCATAGTGGCAATTGATTTCTGCCGGAAGGGGAAATCCCCCACGGCGAAAATTTCGTCGACGAGCAAGACGTCGGGATTGGCTTGCGTCGCTATGGCAAACTTTAGACGCGAAAGCATGCCGCTGGAATAGGTCTTCATAGGTGCGTCGATTGAATTTTCCAACTCCGCGTAGACGGCAATGCGGTGCACCAAGCCTTCGGCCTCGGCCCGCGACAAGCCCTGTTGCAGCATGAGCAGCATCACCGTGTTGGCCCGGCCTGAGCAATCCGGGAAAACGCCCCCGGCCAACGTCAGCAATGAAGTGCTTACCCCGTGATTGACAAAATAACCACCGTCCGGTTCCAGAATACCTGACATTACTTGCAATAAAGTGCTCTTCCCGGCTCCGTTTAATCCGATAATGGCAACAGATTCCCCACAATTCACCGTAAAAGTTATCCCATTTATCACATTACGTGTTTGCGTAGGGCCTGTTAAGCTTCTGCGTGAAAACCGTATGTGGAGATCAGTCAACGTTAGTGCGGGTAACTTCGTTGTCACCTTTGTGCCACGATCCTTGGGAATTTTTTGTCGAAATTGGCAAGAAATCCGTATCCAACAATAAGAGAAAGCAGCGAAACAAAGATTAGGTAGCCCAAGAGCTTAAAATCCGTGACACCATGCAACAGGCAGTTCCTGTAGGCTGTAATAAATCCAGCGATAGGGTTCGCATTGAACCATGGGATGTAATCTGGGGAGATGTAGTCTTCAGGTTTAAAAAAAACCCCTGATCCCCAATAGAGCAACATGGAAAGCTTTGGGTACAGCATGGCAAAATCGGGAATAAACGGAGTGATGCCAGAAAGAAGCATCGCAATCCCCAATGTAAAAGCTATATATATTAAAGTGATAGGCGCAATCATCAGAAAACTCAAATGTGGTTTTACCCCTAAAAGAAGTAAAAAAATGCAAAGCGTTAGTAGCAGAAAAACGAATTTAAAGCTGCAGGTCACCGTGTGTGCTGCAGAAAAAATATACTTTGGTATAGCCACAGAAAGTAAAACTCTTTCGCTGTGTATTAGCAGGGAAGGGGCAGAATTGGTTGCGGAAATGAACAATCTGATAATGAAAATGCCCGTAAGGAGTTCTGCAATAAACTCCGGGCCACCGCGGCGCATGACAAGGCCAAATACTGCGTAGAATATACACAACTCCATCAACGGATCAATTATCCACCACAGAAAGCTTAGGTAGTTCCTGCTTCCTTCAGAAGAGAGTAGTACCCTAGCCCGGTAAAAGACTACTTCGATGTGCTGTTTTTTGGGCAGGACCATAGAAAAAATTTCTCTTATGCTTTAGTTTTTTTCAGAGACAGGGCACCAGCCACAATAAACCAGTGAAGAACAAACAATTCCAATTTTCGCAAACTTCACATGCCAAAGGCATCAAAACGTTTCTAACTAGAAGGCATTATTCGCCATCTCCCGTTCCCTTCCGACAAGGATCTGGAAGAAATTCCTCGAAGGATTCTGCTGTGGCTTGCAAAAACGCGTAGCCATATTTGCGATCTGGCTCAAGGTGCGCACCTTCGGCCCATTCGTTCCATGCATTAATAAAGACATACTGTTCGTGTGCCGAGTTGTTTCGATATGTGTATTGCAAAATATTACTTAGCCATTTTTTGTAAACAACTGGTTCGCAATGGTGGAAAATAAACGCGCTGCAGTTCTTGCGCGCCGTGTTGTCCCAAGCCGAAAATACTGTTTTAAACGTTGTTGTGGCCGAAGGGACCATATACTCTTCAGCATCCACAAGGGCTCGCATGTCATGCACAGTGCCACTAAAGTTGCCATTGGCAAACCGAAGCCCTGGAACCTGAGGAACCATACCACACATATGCGGGGGGAACTCAACCCCTGCATCAAATCCCCAGTCATTAGGGCTATCACGAAATTCGTGTGACAGAGCTGTTATTAGGTACAAACCATGCAGACCGTTCTCCTTGGCTATTGAACGGAAATTGGCTGTCAACACCTGGACTCGATTCTTTTGCCACAAGTGGGGACGGTAAATTATGAGGACAGGCTTACCCTCAATGGTTATGTAGCGAGGATCCTTTAGGAAGGGCATTAAATCTTCAATAAATCTACGGTCATCATCCGGCTGGAGATTCTGCCCAATAAGTAGCTCGTCTTCAGACCCATCCCATCGGCGTGACCAGGGCTCGTTTGCCCAGCAGAGACAGAATGGAAAATCTAGTTTAGCATCGGCCAGATAATTGAACAACGGTTTTTCCATCAAGCGTTTCCCAGAAAACCAATAGTAGTGAAAACAAAAACCGTGCACACCATACTGTTTGGCTAATTCCACCTGCCGGTGCATCACCTCTGTAAGCCGGAGGTCATAAAACCCAAGGTCGATTGGAAGCTGGGGCTGATAGTGCCCAACAAACAATGGTACAGCTTTCGTCACGTTAGTCCACTCTGTAAATCCGCGCCCCCACCATTCATCGTTCTCCAAAAAGGGATGGAACTGGGGTAAATAAAATGCGATGGCCTTAGGACAGGAGGGGTGTGGACGCACTTCACGCGAGCTGATCTCAATGAAACTCGCAGAAATTTTGTCCGGCAACTGTTGAACCTGCTCCCGGTAGGCGGACAGACACTCCAGCCGCCGCTGCATGTCCGTATCTTGCCTGTATCGCCAGCGCGTCCTTATAATGTCTCGTCCACGCTTAAGAAAGTTCCACACGGGACGCGGCGTGACGCTTTTCAGCCATGGTTTCAGCCGAGGAAGGGCGTACCTGACACTCTGAATGTCGGGGAGTCCGGTGCTGTTTGAGGCGGCGCCATTGCCTGAAGGGAAAATGATTACGGCACGGAATTTCTCAATGCGCCCCAACTCTTCTTCGGTGAAGTGGCACAACTGCTCCATGTTGTGTTTTTCCAGTGCGCCCGCAGGCTGTTTCGAGGGCGTCAGCTCCGCCACGTATTGTAGGACATAAGAATGGGGGTTTGCGGCGATGCACGCGAGCACGCCTGAGTGCACCAAGTCTGCGGGCTGATAAGGATGAAGACCTGGCAGGTCCCAGATCACTCGGGTAGAGGTAACGACCTTGAGCCCCAATTCGGCAAACATCTTCCCCATGGATTCGTATGTGAAGAAGCGCAGGTGGGTACGATCAAGGATGCCGTATTCCATGTAGCTAAACTTGTTTGCCATGATCTGGGTCACGATGCTACCGTGGGAAATATTCGGTAGCGAGATGACCAAACGACCTCCCGCTCCGAGAAGCGACAAAAAATCCTGGAGGACGCTTTCAGGAGAGTTAAGGTGTTCGAGAACATCCCCGAAAACGATGCGGTCAAAACCAACCTGTCGGTAAGATTCGTAATCTTTGAGGCTGTTCAGATCAACCTGAGCCACGTTCTCGTATGCTCCGGTGGCTCGGGCGACCTCGACACTCTTGGCGCAATACTCCATCCCCCACACTGAGCAATTCTTACGACCGCGCAGATATAAACCGAGGTCGCCGCAAGCGCAGCCCACATCAAGAACCCGCGACCCATTGGGGATCTTATTAACTATCTGTACGTGGGAAGAATTGGTATTTGTTTCATCTACAGATTGCCTATAGCGGAGATGGTCTTGAGGTATTTCTCGTGCTGACAAACTAGCAGATAGTCCGAGTTTTGGCCCTATGCCCTTGTTAAACATACGAAAATATTCCTCACTTAGCATTAAAATCAAAGTCGCCACCAATGCGATCAGCCTTCACACTTGGATTCATCGACGACACGTACAAGGTTCCACTGGCATTTCCAACAACACGGTGCGCCATACGAAGGACAAAAGCCCTTTTAGCTAAAACCAATTATTCTTCAAAGTAAAGCTTAAAACCCACCTCTTGAAGCTGGTTTCAATCTACCCCCTCAGCAAGCTTGCCCAACAGCGACCTTCGCATCAGCTTCAGAGGTGGATCCTCCTTAGCCTTGGTCATCATTGTTTCAAAAAATTAGATTTTGAAATTCAACAGAGTCCTCTCCAGACATATGAAACATTCTGGTACCTTAAGTACTTAACGTGTATGAATTTTGGACTTTCGGTGCATGGAAGGTAAACTCTGCCCATCTTCCTTTTGTGCAGTCTCGCCCTCCAAGGCCTTAAGCTTCTGGGCTCGGCAGAGCGTCATCACGCCATACTCGTTGCGCAAGCGGCAAAAAGTCCGCTAAGAGACGGCAAGGATAAGGTGCGTCCCAACCTCGATTTTGCCATTGCCCAGCTCAACTCAGCTCCACGCAGCTTGGCGATTACCTGTCCCGGTGTTTAGCTTTCCTGCCCATACTTTTCCAGCGATGGCCAAAGCACTACCCAAAACCCGACTCAGGTTTAGGAAGGAAGGTCAACATGACAAGCAAAGCCTTTTGCTATAGAATTACGCAGCCGTTTGGAAAGCCTGGATTCACACCTAGTTCGAACGTTCGAATTAGGCCACTCATAATGGGCACCACCGCAGATAAAAACGCTTCCCCCAGGCTGTTTTGTGAGAGTAGCTAATTGCCGCAATCGATGTTAAATTCACCCCGGCAAAAGTCAACGAACACACCGTGGCTTCATGAGTATAATTTTTGAAAAGTACTGAGCACCGCAGGCAAGGTGCCCTTTGTCGGCTCAGAGGAAACATGACAACTAGACGGCCAAATCCTAAGTATCAGATCGCGTTTCAAGCTTATACATTGAACCGTTTTCCATGTAGTTATGTAATTTTATGCACGTTCATTACACCAATCTACTAAAAGCAACTTGGAGCCAGCAAGCGTGCAAATTGCGATAATTGGAGCTTCACTGCGTCTTCCCGGCGGAATAGATACGGCCGACGCGTACTGGGATATCCTTGCCAATGGACGCGACGTCGTCACTCAAATCGGCCCGGAGCGCTGGGATACCAAGGCTTTCCTCCATCCCGACAAGAAGACGCGCGGACGCAGCTACACCTTTTGCGCTGGCGTCATAGATAACGTCGCACATTTCGACCCCGGCTTCTTCGGCATCTCCCCGCGCGAAGCCACGCAGATGGACCCGCAGCAACGCCTCACGCTCAACCTCGCGTGGGAGGCGCTGGAAAACGCCAACATTGCTCCGGCGCGCCTCCGGGGCTCAGATGCCGGCGTGTTCGTTGGCGTTTCCGGCACGGATTACGCCAATCGCATCATCAGCGACCCCAGCAGCATCAATGCCTATTTCATGACCGGCAATGTGCAGAGCCTGGTAGCCAACCGCATCTCCTATGTTTTTGATCTGCGCGGCCCAAGCTTCTCCATCGACACGGCCTGCTCATCCTCCCTTGTGGCCGTGAACGCCGCCTGCCTCAGCCTGTTGAACGGAACCTGCTCCATGGCGTTGGTTGGCGGGGTGAACCTGCTGCTTTCCCCGTTCCCGTTCATCGGCTTCTCCAAGGCCAACATGCTTTCGCCCACCGGGCGCTGCAAGGCTTTCGACGCCTCGGCCGATGGTTATGTCAGGGCCGAGGGCGGCGGCATACTGGTGCTCAAGCGGCTTGAGGACGCCCTGCGCGACAAGGACCGCATCCGCGCCGTCATAGAGTCCACGGGCGTCAATTCCGACGGCCAAACCGCAGGCATCGCCTTTCCCAACCGCGAGGCGCAGGAAGCCCTGCTTGGCAGCATTTACAGGAACGATCCTCGACGCATCGACAGCCTTGCCTACCTGGAGGCGCACGGAACCGGCACCATCGCAGGCGACAAGCAGGAGGCCTTCGCCCTGGGCAATGTCCTGGGCAAACGTAAAAAACAGCCGCTGCTCATCGGTTCCGCCAAAACCAATGTCGGACACCTGGAATCCGGTGCTGGCATGGCCGGGCTGCTCAAGGCCCTGCTGGTTCTGGAGCGCAAGCTGGTGCCGCCCTCCCTGCATTTTAGCACCCCGAACCCGAACATCCCCTTCGAGGACTTGAACCTCAAGGTGGTGACGCAGCTAACGCCCATCCCGGAGTCGCGCCAGGCCGCGCGCGTCGGGGTGAACGCCTTCGGCTTCGGCGGTACCAATGCCCACGTCACCCTCATGGAGCACCGCCCGCCGCGCCAGACGCGCCAGCCGCTCCGAGCCACTCCAGATGTTCCAGAACACCTGCCGCCGCTCATGCTCTCCGCCGGGAGCGAGGCCGACCTCAAGGAACTTGCCGTGCGCTGGGCCGCCCTGCTGGAAAAATGCCCCGCCGACGCCTACGCCCTGGCCCGCGCTGCAGCGCTCAACCGCCAGGCCCTGGGCTGGCGCATGGCTGTGCTGGGCGAAGAGGTCAGCGACTGGCGCGAGGCCCTGCACGCCGTCAATCAGGGCGAAAGCCCGGCCACAGTGGTCCGTTCCCGCGTGCGCGGCGGCGAAACCCTGGCCTTCATCTTCAGCGGCAACGGCGCGCAATGGCCCGGCATGGGGCGGCAACTGCTGGCGGAGAGCCCGGTATTTTTCAAGGCTGTGGCCGAGGTGGATGCCCATTTCCTGCCCCCGTCCGGCTGGTCCATCCTTGAGCGGCTCGCCTCGCCGGACGCCGACTGGGACCTGGCCGCAACAGAAATCGCCCAGCCTCTGCTTTTCGCCGTGCAGGTGGGCATCGTGGCCGTGCTGCGCGACCAAGGCATCATGCCCGATGTCGTTCTGGGCCACAGCGTGGGCGAAGTGTCCGCTGCGTACGCCTGCGGCGCTCTGAGCCTGCAGCAGGCCGTGCGCGTGCTCCACGCCCGCAGCGCCGCCCAGGCGAAAACCCGCGGCGCTGGCCGCATGGCCGCCGTGAACATCTCTCTGGAACAGGCCACAACGCTCATCGCGGAGATGGGCCTCACCCTCGAAGTGGCGGGCATCAACAGCCCCGGTTCCCTCACCCTGGCCGGACCGGTCGATCAATTGAAGGCCCTGGGCAAACGCGCGGTCAAGGAGCTTTACTCTCCTTTCAAGCTGCTGGACCTGGACTACGCCTTCCACAGCAAGAACATGAACGGCATTCAGAAGCAGTTGCTGGCCTCCCTGGAAGGACTGGCGCCAAGCAAGGGCAGCGTGCGCTTCCTGTCCACCGTCACCGGCAAGGACATGGACGGCCGCAAGCTTACGGCGCGCTACTGGTGGCGCAACGTGCGGCACACTGTGCAGTTCTCCCCCGCGTTGGAAAGCCTGCTGCGCCACGACGTCTCCCTGTTCCTCGAAATTTCGCCCAACCCCATCATGCAGTCCTACGTGCGGCAAACCCAGCAGCACTGCGGAAAAATCGGCACCAGCATAGCGACCATGACCCGCAATGAACCGGGCTTGGCGCGTCTGCGCAGCACCGCTGCCCAGGCCTGGGCCAACGGGGCCCGGCTTGATACCGCGCGCGTGTTCGCCCGGCCTGCGCCGCGCATCGATCTGCCGCTGACCCCGCACCAGGGGAAAAGCTATTGGCAGACCTTGAGCGTCGAGGCCCTTGCGCTGCTTTACCCGAAGGTGGACCACCCGCTTCTGGGCGCGCGCACCGGGGCGGAAGCCGTGGAATGGACCAACGCCCTGGACCTGGCGCTGCACCCCTGGCTGGCCGACCACCGCGTGGGCGAGACCGTGGTCTTCCCGGCGGCGGGTTTTCTGAGCATGAGTCTTGCTGCGGGCCAAGCACAGTGGCCGGGGCAGGCCCTGGACCTGAGCGGCTTTGAGATCCATCGCCCGCTGGTGCTGGAGCCCGGCCACGCCCAGACCACGCGCTTCATCCTCAGCCCGGAGACGGGCCGCTTCCGTATTTTGAGCCGCCCGCGCCTGGAGGAGACCGACTGGCTGGAGCACGCCGTTGGCCGCCTGCAACCCGCCACGGCTGCGCGCATAGCCCCCTGGCCACCCTTGGGCGAGACCAATCCCCTGGCGAGCGCCGAAGCGCTTTACGGGCTTGCGGCCTCCCTGGGCCTCAACTACGGCCCGGCCTTTCAAAGCGTACGCGGCGTGCGCCGCGCCAGCGAAACCGAAGCCCTGGCCGCCCTGGAGCTGACGCAGGGGCTCGGTGAAATGCCCGCCTCGCCCCCGCACCCGGTGCTGCTTGATGGCGGCCTGCAGGCCCTGTTCAGCCTGCTGGGGACGAGTGGAACCACTTCCGTCTCCGCCCTGTTCCTGCCCGTGCGCGTGGAGCGCCTGCGCCTGCTCGAAGGACGCGGCCCGGCACGCTCCTGCCGCCTGCGGCTGGCGCGCGCATCTTCGCGCTCGGTGCTGGCGGACCTGTTCTTTTTTGATGCCGAGGGCCAGCCTGTGGCCGAAATAACCGGCTGCCGCCTGCGCCGGGCCGAGGTGGGCAAGCGCCGCGAAAAGCCGCAGGTATTCGCCTGCCGCACCATGGCCGCCCCGCGCCGCGTTCCTGGCGAAGCCACCGCCCTGCCAGGCTTGGGAGCCCTCGCCCTGCCGGGTCTGGCCGCTCCCGCACCGGCCCAAGACGAATTCACGGGCCTGCTGGATTTCGTGACCTCGGCCTTTGCCCGCGAGGCGCTGGCGGAGCTCAACTCCGGGCTGCCCAGCTTCACCAAAGCCTCGCTACTGGCCTCTGGCGCTCTGCCGGAGCGCACGCCCCTGCTCGACTGGATGCTGGAGCTGCTGCTGCGCGACGGTTCGGTTACGCAAAGCGGCGAGAGCTATACCCTGGCCCACGACGGGCAGGCCATCGCAGACGAAGCCTGGCGCGCGGCCCTGGGCATGCGGCCGGGCTGTCTGCCGGAGCTGTTGGCCGCTGGGCGCGCCGGAAAACACCTGGCGCAAGCCCTGCGCGGACAGGAATCGGAGAAACTCGCCCCCAGCTTGCGTCGAAGCCTGCCCACAGCAGATGGCGCGGCCATAAACAGCCTGGTCCAGGCCCTAAGCGCCGTGCTCGGCCAAAGCCGACCCGGCGAGCATCCCCGCGTGCTCTTTTCCGGCCTGGAGCCGGAGTTCCTGCGCCCCCTGCTGAACGGCATCGCCGCGCATCAGCCCATGGTGCGCATAGCCCTGCCCACCGGCGGCGACCCCACCCTGGGCGGCCTTCTGGGCCCCAAAGCCGGGACCCAATTCGCCAATCTGGATCTTGCCGCCCGGCCGGACGGAGAGAGCGACGCCGAGTTCGACGTGTATGTGACGGCGGGACTTTCGACCACGCCCGACCTGGCCGGAGCGCTGGCCAAGGCCAAGGCCAGCCTGGCTCCTGGCGGCTTGCTGCTGATGCTTGAGCCCACCCCCAGCCGCCTGCGCGATTTGGCCTATGGCCTGGAGGACGGCTGGTGGCGCGAGCTGCCGGGCGTCAACACACGCCGGAGCTGCCTGCACACCGGTGCGCAGTGGCGGGCCTTCTTGTCCCAGGCGGATTTCACCGCTCCTGCGGTCCTCGCCGATCCGGGCGACCCCCTGGGCTTCCAGCTCCTGGCCGCCCACGCGCCGCAAGCGCAGCAGCAGCCGGATGCGCAGGTTCAAACCCGAGAGTTGCTGCTGCTGGCCGCGCCAGAGGCCGAGCCCCTGGCCAGCGCCCTCGTCCGCTGCCTCGAAACGACAGGCCTGACCGCCCGCCTTGTCACCCTGCCCGCTGGCGAAAGCGGCGTCGATGCCGTGGTGGAGGCCCTGGAGACCCAGCCCCCCGCTACACGGCCCCAGGAAGTGATGCTTCTGGCTGGCGAGGCCCTGGGCGACGCGCGCGGCCCCTCTCTTGACGGCGCTGCCGACTTTTTGGGCACGGTGTGCGCTGCGGCGCGGGTTCTTTCCGCATGGCCGGAGCCGCCCCGTGTCTGGCTGCCTACGCTGAATGCCTTTTCGGCCGACGCAACCGCCAGCCCATCCCAGGCTATGCTGTGGGGCCTGGGCCGCGTGCTGATGAACGAGCACGCCGAACTCGGCTGGCATCTGGTCGACCTGCAGAACGCCCCGAATGCGCAGGCCGCCGCCTGGCTGGCGGGCGAACTGGCCGCGCCCGACGAAGAAAACGAAGTATTCTTGCGCGCCGAAGGACGTTTTGCGCCACGGCTGACGCCGCAGCCCCACCCGGCTGCCCCGCTTGCCCCGGAGGAAGCCGCCCGCGCCGTGACCCGCCTGGAGTTCAAGGCGCAGGGATCCCTGGAGAACCTGCGCTGGTGCACGGGCCTGCTGCCCCAGCCCGGCCCCGGGCAGGTCGTCATCCAGGTGCGCGCTACAGGTCTCAACTTCCGCGACCTCATGTGGGTCATGGGGCTCTTGCAGGATGAAGCCCTGGAGAACGGCTTCGCCGGCCCCAGCCTGGGCATGGAGTGCGCGGGCGACGTGCTGGCCGTGGGCTCCGGGGTGACCGGCTTCGCCCCCGGTGACCGCGTGCTGGCCTTCACCCCGGCGGGCTTTGCCGACCGGGTCGTCACCGATGCCGCCGCCTGCGCCCGCCTGCCGGAAAGCATGGACTACGCAGCGGCGGCCACCCTGCCCACAACGTTCTTCACCGTGCACTACGCCTTCCAGCATCTGGCCCGGCTGCAGCCCGGGGAGCGCGTACTGATCCACGGCGCGGCCGGTGGGGTGGGCATTGCGGCCATCCAATGCGCGGCGCTCATGGGGGCGGAGATTTACGTCACCGCCGGTTCAGAGCGCAAACGGGACTTCCTGCGTCTGCTCGGCCTTACCAACATCTACGATTCCCGCAGCTTAAGCTTTGTGGACGACGTGCTTGACGCCACCGGCGGCCAAGGTGTGGACGTGGTGCTGAACACCCTGGCGGGCGAGGCCGTGAACAAGGGCCTGGCGCTGCTCAAGCCCTTTGGCCGGTTCCTGGAGCTCGGCAAGCGCGATTTCTACAACGACAGTCTGGTGGGCGTGCGCCCTCTGCGCAACAACGTCTCCTACTTCGGCATCGACGCCGACCAGATTCTGAAGGAGCGCCCGGCGCTCGGGGCCGAGCTCTTCCGCGAGCTCATGGCCAATTTCGAGAAGGGCGCGCTGGCTCCCCTGCCCTACACATTCTTCCCGGCAGAGGCCATTGTGGACGCCTTCCGCACCATGCAGCAGTCACGGCACATCGGCAAAATCGTCGTTGGCCCGCCGCCTGCGCCCAGGCCCACCACGGCGCGTTTCGCCCTCTCGGCCCAGGCCACGTACCTGGTCACGGGCGGGGTCAGCGGCTTCGGCCTGGCTACGGCGCAACGGCTGGTCAGCCTTGGGGCGCGCAACCTTGTGCTTGCAAGCAGGCGCGGCGCCACAACGGACGAGGCCCGTGCGGCCCTTGGCCGGTTGCAGGCCAGTGGCGTGCGCGTGCTGGAGGCCAAGGCCGACGTGACCGACCGCGAGCAACTGGCGGCCCTGCTTCAGGATATCCGGCAGACCATGCCGCCTTTGCGCGGCGTTGTTCACGCGGCCATGGTGCTTGATGACGGCCTGGCCCGCGACCTGACGCCGGAACGCATGCGCAAGGTCCTGGCCCCCAAGATTCTGGGCGCGTGGAACCTGCACCAGCTGACGCAGGACCTGGACTTCTTCGTGCTGTTCTCCTCCGCCACCACGGTTGTCGGCAATCCGGGCCAAGGGAATTACGTGGCGGCCAACTTCTTCCTGGAATCGCTGGCGCGGCTGCGGCGCGCCGCCGGGCAGCCCGCCCTGGCCCTGGCCTGGGGCGCCATAGACGACGTGGGCTATCTGTCGCGGCACAAGGAAATTAAGCAGGCCCTAACCTCACGCCTGGGACGCACGCTCTCTTCCGCCGAGGCGCTGGACGCCATGGAGCGCCAGCTCAGGGGCGAGTTGCCCGTGGCCGCTGTGTTCGATCCTGACTGGGGCTCTTTGCGCCGCATGCTGCCAGGGATTGGCGCGCCGCGCATCGCCCACCTGCTGCAGGGCCGGGGCAAGGCCGATGAAGCCGAGGCCTTGAACCTGCGCCAACACCTGCTGGGCCTCCCCCCGCACGAGGCCTTGGCCGAGATCACCACACAGCTGGCCCAGGCAGTATCCACCATCACAAGCATCCCGGCCGATCAGCTGGAGCCGCAAAAGAATCTGGCCGAGTTCGGCATGGACTCGCTCATGGCCGTGGAACTGAGCCTGTCCATCGAGGACCGTTTCGGGGTCAACATACCAAACCTCTCGCTTTCGCAGGGCGGCAGCATCGCCGCACTGGCCCAGCGCATCGCCCTAAGCCTTTCGGAGCCGGAAAACGGCGATCAGCCCGACGCCATGCAGGATGTGGCCAGCCGCCACCTGGCCGAGGACGAACTCGCGGCCCTAAAACAGCAAACTTCCCGCTCCGGAGCGGCGCATGACAAAAAGTAAGCCGCTGTTCGGCCTGTCCGACGGGCTCAAGCAGCAGATGGCGCGCCGACAGCAGGAGACCATTGTCGAGGCCGAACCCCTGGAGCTCAACCTGGGGGACGTGCGCCCCTCTGTGCAGCCCGTGCCGCCGCGCTTCAGCGATCCGGCGCAGTTCCCCGGCGTGAAGGAATACCTGGCCCTGCGCCAGGCCGGGGTCGCCCTCGGCATGACGGACCCGTTCTTCCGCGTGCACGAGGGCATCCCCGCCGCCACAACGCGCATTGGCGGCAAGGAATACCTGAACTTTTCCAACTACAACTACCTTTGCCTGAACGGGCACCCGGAAGTTACCGCCGCCACGTACGAGGCAATCCAGCGCTACGGAACCTCGCCCTCGGCCAGCCGCATGGTTTCCGGCGAACGCCCGCTGCACGGCCAATTGGAGCACGCCCTGGCGGACTTCCTGGGCACCGAGGACTGCGTGGCCATGGTCAGCGGGCACGCCACCAATGTCACCGTCATCGGCCACCTTTTTGGCCCGCGCGACCTGATTGTGCACGATGCCCTGGCCCACAACAGCGTGGTGCAAGGGGCGATACTTTCCGGCGCAAAGCGCCTGAGTTTTCCTCACAACGACTGGCAGGCCCTGGACGACATGCTGCGCACCCTGCGCCCCAACCACGAGCGGGTGCTGGTGGTGGTGGAAGGCCTGTACAGCATGGACGGCGACTACCCCGACCTGCCGCGCTTTGTGGCGATACGGGAGCGCTACAAGACCTTCCTGCTGGTGGACGAAGCCCACTCCATCGGCGTGATGGGCGCCACGGGCCGGGGCATTGCCGAGCATTTCGGGCTGCCGCGCACCTGCGCCGACTTCTGGATGGGCACCTTGAGCAAGACCTTTTCCGGCTGCGGCGGGTTCATCGCCGGGCAGCGGCTCATTGTGGACTACCTGCGCCACACCGCGCCGGGCTTCCTTTACAGCGTCGGCATGTCGCCCCCGCTGGCGGCAGCCTCCCTCAAATGCCTGGAACTGCTGCAGCGCGAACCGGAGCGCTGCCGTGCGCTACGCCGGGCGGGAAGACTGTTCCTGGAACTGTGCAAAGCCGAGGGGCTGAACACCGGCAACAGCGCCGGGCTGGCCATCGTGCCCATCATCATCGGCAGTTCCCTGGGGGCCATCAATATCTCAAGCCGCCTGTTCACGCGGGGCGTCAACGCACAGCCCATCTTCGCCCCAGCAGTCGAAGAACAGCAGGCCCGCCTGCGCATCTTCCTGTGCAGCGAGCACACACCGGCGCAGCTGGAGACCACGGCCAAGGCCATTGCTGCGGGGCTGGCCGAGTAACGCGGCGCAGCCCTCTGCCAGCCCAGACGCGGAGCCAGATCGCCATGCCCATGCAACGCACCTCCCCCCTTGCCCCTGGCCTGCTGGCGTTCTGCGCCTCGGCGCTGGTGGGCGTGGCGGCGCAGTGGCCGGGCCTCGCCAATCCCTTTGTGGTTAACGACGACGTGCGCCAGCAGCTCTACTGGATGCAGCGCTGGCTGGACCCTGACCTCTACCCCCGGGACCTTTTGAACGATTACGCCAAGCTGTATGTATCCTGGGGCGTGCAGGGCCTGTACCGGCTGGGCGTGCTGGCCTTTCCCCCGCTTTTCTTTTCCAAGCTCGTGGCCGTTACGCTCTTCGCCTGGCTTGGCGCGCTCTTCTATTCCACCGGCTGCGCCCTGAAAGACCACGGCCTGGGGCTGGCCGCACTCTGCGCCTGCTGGCTTTCGCCCGCGTTCATGGAGAACATTTCCGGCGGCCTGGCGCGCGCCTTCGCCGCACCGCTGCTGCTGCTGTTCCTCTACGCCCTTGCCCGCAAAAGCCGCCCCCTGGCCCTGGCCGCCCTGCTGGGGCAGGCCCTGTTCATTCCCTACATTCTTTTGCTGTGCCTGCTGGCCGCAGCGGGGCACCTGGCCGCCTGGCGCCTGCGCATCGTCAAAGCCACGCCGCTGCTGCACGGCTGGCGCGACGCCTGCTGCTGCCTCGCCTGCCTTGCCCTTGCCGTGGCCTGGCAGCACGGCCTGGGAGCTGCGGGCTTCGGGCCGCTCCCCTGGGCCAAAGAGGTTCTAAACCGGCCAGAGTTCCATGCTGGCGGTCGGCTAAATCTGCTGCCCATACCTTCGTTGGGCTGGGAACTCGTCGCCCGGCCCTGGAGCGTGTTTGCCCCCTTCCGCCAGGGGCTCGTTCCCGGCATCGCCTTCACCTGCCTGCTGCTGCCCGCCCTGGTTCTGGGGGCGCGCCGCGCCCGGTGGCAGGCGCTGGCCCCCCACGCGGCCGTCCTGGGCTCCCTGCTGGGGGCTTCGCTGGGGCTCTATGCCGTGGCGCGGCTGGCCGCCTTCAAGCTTTTCGTGCCCTCGCGCTATTTGGAATACACAACCAACATCCTCCTTTGCCTGGGTGTGGCCTTTTTGCTGGACGCCCTCTTCCGGCCCCGGCTGGCTGGCGCTCCCAAGATTCTGGCCGCGTCGCTGCTGGCCTGCGCCCTGCTCCTGGGTGCGGCGCGGCAATACGGCGTGGAATTGTACGACTACTCCGCAGGGACGGCGCTGTACGAGTACGCCCGCTCCACCCCCAAGAGCGCACGCTTTGCCGGCCCGCCGGAGTTGATGGACAATGTGCTGACCTTTGGCCAGCGAAACGTTTACGCCTCCTTCGAGCTGGCCCACCCCTGGAGCACCGGCTACTGGACGCAGCTGGGGCCCCGGCTGGAGCGGCTGGCCACGGCCAGCTACGCCACGCACCCGGAGGAACTGGCGCGCTTCTGCCACGAGGAGGGCATCGACTTCTTCGTGGTTGACCAGCGGCAGTACGAACCGGAATTCCTGGCCCGGACCCCGTTTTTCGAGCCCTTCAGCACAAGAATCCGCAAGCTCGCGGCTGGTGCGCCGCAGTTCGCAGCGCTCTCCGGTCACTTCAAGGCCGCCCAGGTGGACGCCCGCACCCTTGTGCTCGACATGCGTGAGCCCTTGGCGAGCGCCGCCCAATGAACGCGCGCACCTGCCCTTCCGCGCGCGGGTCATGGCTGCGAGCCGTCCCGCCGCTCCTAGGCATTGCCCTGAGCGCCGCAGTCGCCCTGTGGCTGGCGAGCTCGGTTGATTTGGACGCCCTGGCGGGGGTGCTGCGCCAGGCAAGACCGGGCCTTGTGTTGCTGCTGGTGCTGCTGGCCGTGCTGTCCAACCTAGTGCGCGCCTTGCGGCTGCATGTGGTGCTGCAAAGCCGAACCAGCCTGCTGCGCACCATCCATGTCTACAACATCGGCGTCATGGTCAATTGCCTGCTGCCGCTGCGCTCTGGCGACATGTGCATGGCCCTGCTTCTGGGGCCGCACCTGCCTGGCGGCCGCAGCGAGGCGCTCTCGCGGCTCTTTGTAGACAGGGTGCTTGACGTACTGGCCGTGCTGGCTATTTTTGCCGCCACCTTGCCCCTGCTGAGCCAGGCGCAAGCCCAGCCCCTGGCGGCGGGCGGCGGGCTCTGGGTCGCCAGTGCAAGCCTTCTGGGCATCATCGGCGCGGCCTGGAGCCTCTGCGCCTTTGAGCCCCTGGCGCAACGCTGCGTGCGCAACCTGGCGCAAATGCTGCGGCGGGACCCCGCTCTGTGGGAATCGCGCGCCAGCGCCGTGCTGGTCGGGGTGCGCTCCCTGTTCCATGGCCGCGTACTGTTTCTTGGCGGGGGGCTTTCGTTGCTGACCTGGGCCCTGGTGGTGCTAAGCTTCCAGGTCGGCATGACAGCGCTGTTTGTGCCACCGGCCTTGGCCTGCGCCATGCTCGCCATGTGCCTCACCGTGCTCGGACTCATCGTTGCGCCAATGCCTGCGGGCATAGGCACCACGCACGGGGCGATAATGCTGGGCCTGGGCATTTTCGGCGTCGGCACGGAGCAGGCCCTGGCCTTCGCCATTCTCTACCACGCCCTGACCACCGCAGTTTCGCTTCTGCTGGGTGCGGTCAGCTTATGGGCCTGTGGTTTCTCCCTTGGCGCACTGCTTCGGGGAGCACGCGCCGCACCACAGGAGCAATCGCCCCCTGTGGAGCCACGATGAGGGAGACAACTTTCCGAACGATGGACTCTAAAAGTCTTGATGGACGCAGCCGCGCCGCAACCTCAACGGCGATGGTCATTCGTGGAATGCATGGTGAAGACATGGTGCAAGAGTTTTTCGGCAGCATTAATGCTGCGGGGGCGGCAGGAATACACCTCCAAAGCACCCGCAAAATACTCGGCCCGGCTTTTGCATAAACAACAGCTGAATTTTCGAACCCGTCAAAAAGGTGGTTTATTGCCTTGATTGCCCTGCACGACATCCTGCACATCAGCGTGCGGCAGGTCTTCCGGCAGCGAAGACGCAGCCTGGGGGTCGTGCTTGCCGTGGCGCTGGGCACCTCAAGCCTCATCACCATGCTGACCCTGGGCGACCAGTTGAAACATGACATGAACCGCGACCTGGACCTGCTTGGCGGGGCCACGGTCATTCTGGCCGGCTTCACCACCTCCACCGACACCACCGCCGCGCCGCAATCCTTTCTGCCGGAAACAGTGGAGGCCATACGCGCCCTGCCTGAAGTGGAGTCCGCCAGCGTGGCCACGGACTATGTGGACTGGCTGGCGCTTTACTGGCGCGGAAAGACCACAGCCACGCCGCTGCTCGGAGTGGACGAACACTACTGGCACACCAGCAGCCTCGCCGCCATTAAAGGTCGGCTTTTTGGCGCCCAGGAGGTGGAGGCCGGGGAAAGGGTGTGCGTTTTGGGCGAAGAATTGGCCAAAAACCTTTTCGACACAGAAGATCCCGTGGGCCAGTACTTGCCAATCCGCACAGAGGTGTTCAAAATAATAGGCGTCGTTGGCGGCCTGCAGGTGGGCGACCGCAAGAAGTTCGCCCTGCTTCCGCTGACCAGCGCGGTGCGCCGCAGCAACGGAACCATGCGCGCGGACCGCCTGATGGTGCGCTGCCGCGCCTGGGACGGTGTGCTCAGCGTGGGCGCGGCCATTCCTGGCATTGTTGCGCAGCACCAGAATCCCAAATTCCTGAAAGTTGACATCGCGGCCAAACAATTGGAGCGTGTGATTTCCATGATCTGGTGGATCCAGCTATTTGTCGCGGTTTCCATCGCCGCCACACTGACCGTGGGCGGTTTCGGCATCTGGAATGGCATGATGAGCTCAGTCATCGCCCGCACGCGGGAAATCGGGCTCAAAAAGGCCATGGGCGCGGAGCAGTGCGACATTCTGGCGCAGTTTCTTTGCGAGGCCCTAACCTTAAGCCTGAGCGCAGCCTTGATCGGCATCGTGCTGGCGTTCATCGTAGTGCAAACGGCAGGCGCCTACCTGCAGGACAAGCCTTCCATGGCTCTCTTTTTCCTGAACGCAGGCATAAGCTTCGTGTTCTCGGCTGTGCTCGGCGTGGCCACAGGCTTCTACCCGGCCCTGCGGGCCGCACGCATGGACTCCGTGGCGGCGATACGCTATGAATAAAAAAGATGCGATTGTGCGCATTGAGGCGCTGCGAAAAACATACGCCACCACCGCAGAAAACATAGACGTGCTCTGCGGGGTCAACCTGGATCTGCATGCAGGCGAGATGGTCGCCATCATGGGGCCTTCCGGCTGCGGAAAGTCAAGCCTGCTGCACATCATCGGGCTGTTGGCTCCGCCCACGGCCGGTCGCTACACCATTCTGGGGCACGACATGTTCGGCCTTTCCGAAGACAGGCAGGCGGCCTTCCGGCGGGAATACCTCGGTTTCATCCTTCAGTCCTGCAACCTTTTCGAGCACTCAAGCGTATATGAAAATCTGGAGTACCCGCTCATCTACGCACGCGTGCCGTTGGCCATGCGCCGCCAAACCATTGAGCAGGCACTTGGACGTGTGGGGCTCACCCACCGCATTGATTATCCGACAAACCGCCTTTCCGGCGGCGAGCAACAACGCGTGGCCATTGCCCGCGCCCTGGTGAACAACCCTAAAGTTCTGCTGGGAGATGAGCCGACAGGACAGTTGGACAAGGGCACCAGCGACATGGTCATGGAGTATTTTCAGCAGATAGTGCGCGAGCACGACACAACCATGCTCATTGTGACGCACGACCCGGCTGTGGCGAAACGTTGCACACGCGCCTTCACCATGCAAAAGGGTCAGCTTGTAGCGATATCTTGAGAGAGTAAACGACATGCCACCTAGACACAGCAGATTACTGCGGGGCCTGGCCGTCGCCATCCTTACGCTCAGCTTCGGTATGCTGGGCGCACCGGTTTCCGCACGCGCGGCGGATACCACCATAACGCTCAGAACCATGGGTTCCGCCCCGGTGGACCTGAACGCCCCCCTGGGGATGCTGGAAGCGTTGAAGATCGCCCTGGCGCGCTCCGAGACGCTACGCACCACCCAGATAGATATCGAGGTGAGCAAACTCGATGAAAAGGACGTCTGGTACCGGATGTTTCCCAAGCTCAACCTCGTCGCAACCTACGACGTCCCAGTCATCCAGAATAACGAGAACAACAAGAGAACCTACAAGGAAAGCATCAACATCAGCTTTTCCACCGGGCCGTACGACCCCATCTCCGCCTATATCGGCCACGATGCCAGCAAATTCTCCGTGCAGCTCTCTGAGTTGCTCCACGTCATCGCCATCCAGGAAATGCTTGAAAAGATCGGGTACGCCTTCCTCGAGGTGAACAGCCTTGACGAAGAAATAACGGCCCGCAAGGAACTGGTTGTAGTGATGGAGGCCCTGGTACGGTACACATGGAACAAGCTTGATGCGGGCACCATCTCGGCCCTGGACCACAAAATGGCGGATCAACGGCTTGCCCTTGCGCGCCTGGAGCTGAGCCGCGCCATTCGCAAGCGCGAACTGACCCTCCAGACCCTCAAGCAACTCATCGGCCTAGACCGCGCGGAAAAGGTGACGTTCAACACCGCGATGATCAAGGAGCAGATTGAGCCGAACCAGGAGTTCGACCAGCCTCTTGATCCCGAGCGACTCATGAAGCAAAACTTAAGCCTGCAAGCCCAGACGCTGCGCGAAAAGCTTGAGACCTTCAACGTCATGCTGGCCCAGGCGATGCACATCCCCAAATTTGCTTTCGGCTTCCGCACCCCGGATCCCATGTCCAACCAGCAGGGCAACCTGCCATATTACGCCTCGCTTCAAGCCTCGGTTCCCATCTGGGCCTGGGGCGAAACCCTGCGTGCGACTGACCGGGCAAAGATGAAGGTGCAGAAAGAAAAACTCTCCGGAAAGCTGCTTCTGCAAAAAGTTCAGCAAATCACAGAGGAACTGCGGGCTGCCCTGGATGCAAACGCCGAGGCAGCCTCCATCGCCCAGACCAAGGCGGCATTGCAAAGACTCGAGGTGACGCGCAAGGAGATCAGCTACAGTGCTGGTTCGGTGCCCTACGATGCGCTTGTCGGCTTCCGGGAAACAGCGATACGGGCGCAGTTGGAGGCCATAAAGGCGCAGCAGACTCTCAGCGAGGCTCGCCTCAACATGAAGATCGTCACGGGAAGCCTGATAGCTGAGCACGTGCGGGTGAGATATGTGGAACTGGAAAAAAATTAGTGTTGCCGCCCTGCTGGTGCTGCTCATCGGCATCGGCGCTGCGTTCTACCTGCGACCCAAAACGCTTGCCGTGCCAGCCCCGCCTGCGGCGCCGAAGGCCAACTCCGCAAAGGACCTCGTGCTGCAAGGCCGGGCGTATTGCGCGCTCACCATGAACATCAACACGCCCATGGCGGCCAAGGTGACAGAAGTGCTGGCGCATGTGGGCCAGGCGGTGAAGAAGGACGACCCGCTCCTGCGCATGGAGCTTTTGCCCAACGACGCAGCAGCCATGATGCAACGCGCCAACAAGGGCCCGGGAATTCAAACCCAGGAGCTCCTGATCCAGCAGTACGAACTCAAGATGAACCAGTTGGAGCGCAGCATCGCAGAAACGCAGAAGCTCACGGCCGCCAACCTGGCCCCGCGCAACGCCCTGCCCGAGCTGCTGGAACAGAAGACCTTCGGACTGAACCAGCTTGAAAACGCCCGGCAGACCCTGGCCGATGCCCGGCGGTCCGCCAGCGAGGACCTCAAGGTGCTGTCCGACCTGCTGGGGCAGAAGATCACTTCGGGCTCGCAGCCGCGCTTCCTCATCGTACGCGCCCCGCAAGACGGCCACATCATCGGCGTCGAAACCTCGGTCACCCCCGGAGCGACCATTGGCGGCAAGGTCATGACGCTGGGGGTCATGGACCCCATGGTCATTCGCGGACAGGTGCACGAAAGCGAAAGAGACAGGCTCAAATCCGGCGAAACCGCCAGCATCAGCCTGGATTCGTCCAACGCCCCCCCCATGGAGGCCAAGCTTACGTCCGTATCGTGGGCGGCGCAGGACAACAGCCTCGCCGCACCTTCTTACTACATCTTCGAACTCACCGTGCCCAACCCGGACCTGGCCATCCGCGATGGCAACAAGGTGCGGGTGACCTTCAAGGCCAAGCCTGCGGACGAACCGGCCCCCCAGCCGGCCCCCCAGCCAGTTCAGCCTGCCCCGCAGCCTGCCCCGCAGAAGGCCGCAACACAGCAGGCGGGTCAGCCGGTCAGCGCCCCGAAATAAACCCGGTCAGCGCGGCAAGCACCTCTGCGTTGCCATTCACATTGCAGCGCGCGGCGGCGGCGGCGAACTCCTCCCGCCGCGTCTCGAAACTGCGCACAAGCCGCGCGGGCGAAGGCTCCAGGTGCCCACTCTCGCCGCAGCCCATGCGCCGCAGGTTCCAGGCGTTCACATCCTGCTCAAAGAACATCGGCATGGCCGCCAGAAGCGGCTTGCCCAAATGCAGGGCCTCGCAGATGAGGTTGTGCCCGCCCGTTGCGGCCACGTATGCGCAGCCTGCCAGGTCATCCAAAAAAGCCTGGCGGCCCCCGGCGCACAGCCGCACCCGCCCCCGCCCCGGTCCCTGGCCCTGCCCATACAGCCGGATCTCCCGGCCCGTCGTCTCCAACGCCTCCAGCAAGCCCGCAGGCAGCCCAGCCCGAAAGTAGGCCAGTATGTGCTCCCCGGCCCGAGGCCGCAGGGCGACGACATCCGGCCGCAGGATGGGCGGCAGCAGACGGGTGTCTGGCGTGCGCGGCTCGGCATGAAAGAAGGAAAGGACGAAAGAGCGCTCCGGCACGCTGAAGAGGTTGCGCACCACGGCGCGCATGGTCATGCCGGGCAAGACCAGGCCAGGGGGATTCTCCACGCGGCACTTGGTCAAAACATGTTGATGGTCGAAGCTCAAGGACGGCAGGCCCATGGTCCGGGCCGCACGCGGCAAGAAGTATTCGTAATCGCTCACGGCGCAGTCCGCCCCGAAGGCTTCCAGTTCGCGGATAAGGCGCCGACGCACCCGCCCTTCCCCAAGGATTGCGCCAAGGCACTGGCCCGCTGTTGCGGCCAGCCGCACGCGCCCGTCTCGGATGAAAGTGGTGAGCATGGGCACCTTGAGCACCCGGTGGCCCAAGGCGGCCAGTTCCTCCACGCAGCCGCCGCCGACGAACAGCAGCTCGTGCCCGCGCAGGGCCTCGGCCATGACCAGGGCGCGGGTCAAATGCCCGCGCGAGTCGCCCATGATGCCCCAGGCTATGCGCGCCACGGGGGGCCTCAGTAGCCCATGAGTCCGCAGCAGCGGGTGCAGGCGGGCATGAGCCCCCCGTTGGTCAGGCTCTTGCGGAAGGCCTTGTACCGGGGGGAATTCCACAGCTCAAGCACTGTGTGCTCCTTCACGTTGCCCACAATGTAGTCGTGGTAGTCGCGGCAGGGCGACATGTCGCCGTTGCTGTCGATCTCCACGGCCTGGTAGATGCTGATGCAGCGGTTGAAGCCGAAGGTGTTGTCGTGGTCCGTGTAGTAGGCCCGCAGGTTGTCCTGCCCCAGCACAGAGGGGATGATGATGGCCGGAGGCAGGCCCTTGCGCAGCGAGCGGGCGTTCAATTCCTTCAGCTGGGCGTCGATGACGGCGTAGTCGTCCGGCCGCCAGCCGCCTATCCAACCCCGGTGCAGTTGGGGCTTCTCGCCAAAGCGGCGCTCATAGTCCGCCTCGTGGCGCTGGGCGCTGGGCTCGTCTATCCACCACGACAAATAGAACACCAGCATGTCCGCGTGGGGAGAAATACGTTCGTAGATGTCCACCAGGTGCTGGTGGTTCTCCCGCGAGACAGTGGTGAGGGAGGCGATGAGGGGCAGACCGCCGTTTGCGCGGGCGCGGGCCTCCCGCAGCACCTCCAGGCCGTGCATGATCTCCCCGAAGGTGTCGCTGCCGCTTGGACTGCGGCGAATGGCGTTATGCAAGGCGGAGTTGTGGCCGTCAATCGACACCTGCATGAGGTACAAAGGCGCGGTGGCAAAGGCCTCGGCCACGGAGGCGAGCTTTGTGCCGTTGGTGGCTATGGCCGGGGGCATGCCCAGGCTGGCGGCATGGCGGATGATGTCGACGGTGCCCTGGTACAGCGTCGGCTCGCCACCCCATAAATACACTGTTGGTGTGTGCCCGTGCTGCTTCAAATCCGTAAGCAGCTCAATATAGCGCTCCGGTCTGACCTCGTTCTTCTTGAGTTCCGCTATGTTCTGCTTGGCCAGGAAGCCGTTTTCACCCCACTGGCCGCACATGATGCAACGCAAATTGCAGACATCGGTAATGCGCATGCTGAACTGACGGATGCGGTCGGCCTGGCCTTGCGTTCCCCCCGGGCCAAAGGCGTTGAACATCCACTTCTCCCCCTGCAGGGCGGCCAAGCGCCGTAAAATCCAGGGGTGGCGGGCATGTTTCCAGAACAGCTTCATCATGGCGACCGGTGAGATCGCACTCGTCTTGTTCATGGCGTCAATCCCTGCGAAAAGCGTTGGCGGAGGATGAACCGGCGCGCACCCGGCCGGGGGAGCCAGGAACTCGAGAAGGCGCGCCGTCTTCGCGCTTTACTCTAGGGCCGAATAATACTAATGAACTCATACCGTTTGCCCGTCTTAAAGGCAAGGGCCAACTTCCTCCGCACGAGAACTCCGCCGAGCCGCAGGCATTCGAGACAGACATGAACGCGCTGAACAAGGCCCTCTCGTGGCGCGCGGCGCCGCTTATCCCCCCGCTATTGCTTGCGGTGTGTCTGTACTTCTGGGCTGTGGACGTCCTCAACTGGGACGAGTGGCTCATCTGGACAGACGTGCTGCGCAAACTACAGGCCGGAAGCCTGGGACCGGCCGACATCATTCTGCAGAACAACGAGCAACGCAGCGCCATAGTGCGGGTGCTCGGCCTCGCCTTCTTCCCTTGGTTCCGCCTAGCGCGCTGGCCGGAACTCGCCTGCACCTTCCTCATGGCCGCAGGCTGCGTGCTGCTCGCCTGGCGGCTCTTGCTGCGCTCTGGCTGGAGCGCCGCCGACCGCCGCCCTCTGGCCCTCTTCTCGGCCCTCGGCTTCTCGCTCCTGCAGTGGGAAACCTTCAGCGTGGGCATCAACACCTCGGTACTTTTGCCCGTCCTCAGCATCTGGGCTGGAGCATGTCTGGCGACCGGCGGCGCGCGGCTCAGCGCCCAGCGCATCGCCCTCATGGCCCTCGTGGGGCTTCCCGCCTCGTTCAGCTTCGCCAACGGGCTTTTTTACTGGCCCTGCCTGGCGCCGCTCATCGCCCTGCGGCGCATGGAGGCCGCCCCCGCAGCACGCAGCAGGGCAGCCCTGACCACCGGACTTTGGCTCTGCTTCGGCGCGCTGGTGTGGGCCGCCTACTTCCACGGCTACGTGAAGCCCGGCCACCACCCGTCCATCCTGCGGGCGCTGGAAGCCCCACACATGCTCGTTGGCTATGTCTTGACCTATCTTGGCGGAGCCCTGGCGGGCGACCGGACCCTGCAACCCCTGGCCCTGCTTGCCGGAGCTTTTGCCTTGGGGGCGCTCGGCGTCCTCAAGCTGGCCCTGTGGCGCACCAGGCGCAATGATGGCGGCAAGACGCTGCGCACGCTGGCGCCCTGGCTGTGCGTTGCCTGCTTCAGCCTGCTCACGGCAGGGGCCACGGCGGCGGCGCGCGGCGGCTTCGGCCTGGGCCAGGCGCAGGAAAGCCGCTACGCAAGCTTCAGCAGCCCGCTCTGGATGATCCTTTGCGCGCTGTGGTTCCTTCTTGAAACCCGCCTGAACGCAGGCGCGCGGCGCTGGCTCTCCCGGGGCTTCGTCCTGTGCGCTGCGCTTTTCGCCGTATCCACGGTGCTGGCCGCCGTGGTGCTGCACAACCGCGCACCGCGCCTGGAACTGGCCCGGCAGGAGCTCTACCGCCTTACCCAACCGCAGAACCTGCGCGAGGTCTTCCCGGACCCGGCCTTTGTCATCGCCAACATGCCGCTGTTCCTGGAGCAGCGCGCCGGAATCTACCGCCGCCTGCCCCCGGCGGAGGACTACGCGCCAGGAACGCGCACGCCCGGAGCGTTTACCGCCGCGTCCAACACGCTGCTTTCCGGCCGGGTGCCGGGCTTTCTGCTGCGCGGAACCGCGCCGGGCAACGCTGGGGCCCCGCTGCTGGTGCTGGCCGCAGGCAAGGCGCGGGCCATGGGGCTCATCGGGCCGGATGAACGCTTCGAGCTGTTTGTGCCGGAGAACGCCCTGCCTGCCGGACGACAGACCCTTGAAGCCTTCGTGCTTGCGGCAGATGGCCGCACCCTGCGCCCCCTTGGGCCGGAGGACGGCCTGAGCCTGAACAACCCTGGCCGCCAGGTTTCGCGCTTCGAGCTCAATACGCGCTTCTTTGTGCCCGGCCTTACGCAAGCCGGGGCGGAAGGTCTATAAATGCTGGCCTTCAAAGTCTCCTCCGTGTATATCTTCGGCCGCGTGCACGGCTGCCTGCCCATGGGCCCATTGCACCGCACCACGCCTGGAGGCCTTGAGTGATTGACGACAAGAAAATAGTGCTCGTCATGCCCGCGTACAACGCGGCAAAAACCGTGAGCAAGACCTACGCAGAGATTCCACACAACATTGTGGACGAGGTGCTGCTGGTGGATGACGCCAGCCCGGACGACACCGTGGCCGTAGCGCAGGAACTCGGCATCCGCACCATTGCCCATGAGCGCAACACCGGCTACGGCGGCAACCAGAAGACCTGCTACAGCGCTGCGCTGGACCTCGGCGCAGACATCATCATCATGCTGCACCCCGACTACCAGTATACTCCGCGACTGGTGGAGGCCATGGTTTCGCCCATTGCGCGCGGCGTGTTCGACTGCATGCTCGGCTCGCGCATCCTGTCCAACGGCGCGCTTCTTGGCGGCATGCCCCTGTACAAATATGCCAGCAACCGCGCCCTCACCCTGCTGCAGAACCTGCTGGGCGGGCACAAACTCTCCGAGTATCATACCGGCTACAGGGCTTATTCGCGTCAGGTCCTCAGCGCCATCGACTTCCAGAACAACAGCGACAACTTCATCTTCGACAACCAGTTCCTGGCTCAAATCCTTTACGCGGGCTTCCGCGTAGGCGAAATAACCTGCCCCACCCGCTACGCCGACGACTCCTCCTCCATCAGCTTCCGCAACTCCGTGCGCTACGGCCTGGGCGTGCTGGGGGTTTCCACCGCGCTTTTCCTGCAGCGCACGGGCCTATGCCAAAGCCCGCTCTTCGCCCCCCTGAAGGAAGGGCGCGCCCGCCGCGCCGCCGGGAACGTTTAGCGCCATGGCCGGGGAGCGCGGCAATACGGTCCTGCGCCTGCTCGACAGATGGGCGGGCGTGCCGCTTGTGCTGCTGGCCGGGCTGGCGCGCCGCAAGCGCCAAGCGCCGCCCGCCGCCCTGCGCCGCGTGGGCGTTTTGTGCCTGGGCTGCATCGGCGACCTGGTGCTGTTGAGCGGACCGCTGGCGGAGCTTCTCGCCCTGCGGCCGCAGCCGCAGCTGACCGTGTTCTGCAGCCGCCCGAACCAGGAAATAGCGCGCATGATTCCAGGTGTGGCGCAGGTTGTGGTGCTGCCGGTGAAGCGCCCCTGGGAGGCGGTCCGCCTGGTGCGGGCCTGCGGCCTGTTCGATGCCTGGCTGGACTCCGGCCAGTGGCCCCGGCTCAACGCGCTGCTGAGCTTCGCGGCGCGGGCAAGCTTCAAGGCGGGCTTCAAGAGCCCCGGCCAGCACCGCCACTATGTGTATGATGCAGCAGTGCCCCATTTGCGCACACGCCACGAGTTGGAGAACTTCCGCGCCCTGGTCGCGCTGCTGGGCACGCAAGAGCGGGCGCTTCCTAAACTCTCTCCATTGCCGGGCGCTCTGGCCGGGCTTCCCGGCAAGGCGCTCCCCGACCAACCCTATGCGGTGCTTCACCCCTTCCCCGGCGGCTACCGCTCGCACATGAAGCAATGGCCTCTGGAGCACTGGGCCGAAGTGGCGGCCGGGCTGTGCGCCTGCGGCTTGGCCGTGCTTATTTCCGGCGCCCCAGCCGACACCGAAGGCAATCAGCGTTTGGTCAATCTGATCAAGGCCAATGGAGCAAACGCGACGAACCTTTCCGGCGTACGGGTGGAACCCACCGCACTCCTGCTCGCCCACGCGGCGCTGGTCGTGTCGGTGAACACGGGCATTATGCATTTGGCTGCGGCTATGGGAACGCCCCTGATCTCCCTCAACGGTCCGGTTTCCGTTGCGCGCTGGGGCGCGGTGACGCAGCCGGGCCGCGGCGAGGCCCTGCAATCGCCGCGCGGCTGCGCCCCCTGCCTGCACCTGGGCTTCGAGTACGGCTGCGAGCATGGCGGCTGTATGGCGGATATCACGGTGGAGGCCGTGCTGGCCGCCGCAGACCGACTCCTGGCCGCGTCCGGGCAGAGAGCAGCGGGATGAGTTCACCCCTGAGCCAAGGCATACTGCGCCGCGTGGCCACGCTGCTGGCCGCGCAATGGCTGGGCGACGGCCTGCAGGCCGTGTTTCTGCTGCTTTTGGCCCGCAGCGCCGTGGACGCCTACGGCAACTTCATGCTGGCCATGAACATGGGCCAGATCCTGCTCTTCTGCTCCGAATTCGGCATCAACCAGCATTTCATTCTGCTTTTGGTCAAGCGCGTGGCCACGCCAAGCACGGTGTACCGGCAAATTACCCTGCTCAAAGGGGCGTTGCTTATCCTGGGCAGCCTGTGCATGGCCGGGTTCTGCCTGTGGCAGGGTTACGCCGGGGAGCTTACGGCCCTGGTGCTCATCATCGGTCTGTCCTTCGGGCTCGATGCCTTGGTGAACTCCTACTACGTCGTCTGCCAATCCCTGGGGCGACAGGACATGGAAGGGCGCCTGCGTGGCGCTGCGGCCCTGTGCGGCTACGGGTTCGGCCTGGTGGCGCTGTTGGCCGGCGCGCCGCCGCTGGTGGCGGCGCTGTTCAAGCCGGTGCAGACGCTGGTGGGCCTTGCCGTGTCGCTCAAACTGCTCCGCCGCTGCTGGCGCGCCTCGGACCTGCCGCTATGGCGCACCATCCGCGACATCTGGAACGACACGAGAATTTTCACCCTCATGGCCCTGGCGGCCATTCTGTACAACAAGATCAACATCTTCTTTCTGCAGCGCCACGGCGGAGCCTGGGCGGTGGCCCAATACAGCGCCACCTGGCAACTGGTGGACGGCGTGGCGGCCCTGGCCTCGAACATCCTGCTCGGACGGGTGCTTTTCCCGCTGTTCGCCAAACTCTGGGTCAGCTCGCCCAGCGCCTTTACGACCAAGGCGCGCGAGCAGGCCCGCTCCATGGCGGCCTTGGCGCTGCCGATCATGTTCGTCTTCATGGCGGGCAGCGGCGTCATCATCCCCCTGGCCTACGGCAACCAGTACGCCGAGGCCGTGCGCATCCAGCCCTGGCTGTCCCTATGCCTGTTCATCTCCTTTCTGCACAACCTGGCCTACTACCTGCTGCTGTGCATGGGGCGGCAAAAGCTGGTGCTCTGGTTCTTCAGCGCCGGGCTGGCCGTCAACGCAGCCCTGTGCATGCTGCTCATCCCCGGCGCGCCGCTGGATGGAGCCGTGGCGGCCATTGTGCTCACCAAGGCCTTTGTGGCTGTGCTGACCCTTGGCGCGTGCCAGCGCTTCATCGGGCTCTTCACCTGGGGCGGCCTGCTGCCGCTTGCGCTAGCCATGGCCGGGGCCGCAGCGCTGGTTTTGGGCGGTGTTTGGAGCGGGCAAGCCTTGGCCGGGCAGCTTCTGGCCCTGGCCCTGCTGCTGGCCCACCTGTGGCGCACGTGGCGCGGCATCGGCGCAAACGGCACAGGCGGCGCTGCCGCGCGGGAGGCCTGATGCCGGACGGAGTCTTCCATCTGGGCATGATTCTGCACCTGCTGGCCCTGGTGCTGCTTTACTGCGTCGGCGCTCCCGCAATCCGCGCCGGGCGCAGGACCTGGCTGGAAAACGCCCCCTTGCCCGCATTCCAAAAGCAGCCGCCGCTGGCCCTCATCATCCCCCTCACGGGCGACAGCCCAACCATGCGCCAAAGCCTCGCTTCCCTGCTGCACCAGCCCGGCGTGAATTTCCAGGCCCAGCTTGTGGTGCGCAATGAAGCGGACCCGGCGTCCGCCCTGGTGCGGGAGCTCGTTCAGCGTTTCCCGCATGTCCGGCTGGTCATCGCCGGAGAGGCCACGCGCTGCTGCCAGAAGAACCACAGCCTGCTGGCGGGCATCAAGGCCGCTGGGGACTGGCCGGAGATTCTCGTCTTCTGCGACAGCACCCACGAGGCCAGGCCAGACTTCCTCACCCGGCTCAGCGCGCCCCTGGTTCGGGGCGAGGCCGTGCTGGCCACCAGCTACCACCGCGTGCTGCCGGACGAGCCCACCCTGCCAAGCCTGTTCCATTTCTTTTCCGCCCAGTTCATCCACCTGCTGCAAAACCTGCCCTGGTTCTGCCTGCCTTGGGGCGGTGCAACGGCCATCCGGCGCGAAACCTTCCTGCGCCACGGCATCGACGCCATCTGGGCCAGGGGCGTGGTGGACGACTTCACCATGGGGCCCTATCTGCAGCGCCGGGGCGTGCGCGCGGCGGCGGTGCCGCAGGCGGCGCTGCTTACCCGGCTAAACCGGCAAAGCCTGGGCGGCTGGTGGGGTTGGTGGTTCCGGCAATTGCTGTACCTCAAGTTCTGCATGCCCGGCACCTGGCTGGCCGCCACCCTGGCCCCCATGGCGGGCGCGGCGTTGCTGTGGCACACCCTGCGCGACGCGCTCTCCGGCGGGTTCGTGGGCTGGCTCTATCTTGGCGCGCTGTGCGCCCTCGGCGTGCTGTACGGCGGCCTAGGCCAGCGCAGGCTGCCCGCTTGGCGCGCGGGCCTTGGCTTTGCGCTCATGCAAATCCTCACCATTCCCTGTTTCCTGGCAACCTGGCTCACCAACACCCTGCGCTGGCGCGGCATTGCCTACCGCGCCCGGCTGGACGGCACCGTGGCCGCCATTCTGCACCGCGCACAAGGGTGAGGGCCCGGAAGTCATTTGTCTTGCTTCGGCGCTTTGGCCGATGCTACTTGAACACGCGCGGCGGCCTTTTATTTTCCGGCGGTTGCCCCCGCCGCGCCCAAGCATGGCGCTGCCCGCACGGGCCGCCGGGACCATCAGCCCTTGGTGCCTGAATGACGCAACTGGCCAGCCCCATTTCCGCCCCAGCCGCAGCAGGCCGCCCGTTGCGGCTGGCCGTGCTGCTGCAGGACTTGGAGTTCGGCGGCACCCAGCGCTACGCCTTGCAGCTGTTGCGCGGGCTTGACCGCACCCTCTTCACCCCGGAACTCTGGGTGCTCAACACGGGCGAGGACCTCCTGGACGAGGCGCTGGCCACGGGTGTTCCGCTTGTGCGCATCAGCCGCCGCCCGCCGGGCAGCCCGCTGGCCCTGCCGCCGCTTTTCACGCGCATAGCCCGCTCCAGGCCAGATGTCCTGTACACCCTCACCGTGGTGCCGAACATCTGGGGCCGCATGTTCGGTCGGGCGCTGGGCGTTCCGGTCATCGTGGCGGGCTTTCGCACACTTCGGCCCAAGCAGTGGGAGCCGCTGCTCTGGCGCTGCACCAACCGGCTCATTTGCAACGCAGAGATGCTGCGTACGCGGGCCGTACAGGAGTTAGGCGTTCCGCCGGAACGCGTGGCCGTAGTGCCCAACTGCGTAGACACGGAGCGCTTCCGCCCCGCAAAGCCCCACCCGGAAGGCCCGCCGCGCCTCGTCAGCGTGTCGCGGTTGGTGGATGACAAGGACCCTATGAACCTGGTGGAGGCTTTTGCTCTAGTGCTGCGCGAGGTTCCCAAAGCCCGCTTGACCCTGGTGGGCGACGGCCCTTTACGCCCCCAGGTGGAGGCGCGGCTTGCCGCTCTGGGCCTGGGGCACGCCGTGGATATCATCACCGGCTGCGGCGAGGTGCGCCCCCATCTGGCCCAGGCAGACGTCTTCGCCCTGGCCTCCCGGCGCGAGGGCTCGCCTAACGCCATTCTGGAGGCCATGGCCTCGGGCCTGCCCGTGGTGGCCTCACGAACCGGGGGCATCCCCGATCTGGTGGAGCACGAGCGCACAGGATTTTTGACCGAGCCCGCCAACCCGGTTGGGCTGTCCAAGGCGCTTGCCCGCCTCTTGACCGACCGAGAACTGTGCACGTCTCTGGGCGCGGCCGGACGAGACAAGGCCGTGCGCGCACACTCGCCCGAGGCCATGCTGCGCGCCACGGAGGCGGTGCTGCTGGCGGCCTGGACGCAGCGGAGGCGGCCATGAGCGGAATACGGGTCGTGTTCAGCGTGGACGTGGAGGAGGAAGGGCTGTTCTCCGGTCGCTACGCGCCGGTTGCCGTCGGTGTGCGCAATGTGGAATTCTTGCGCCGCCTGGAGTTCGTGACACAGGAGTTCGGCGTGCCGCTGACGCTTTTGTGCACCTGGCCGGTGCTGAACGACTGCGGTTGCCGTGAGCTTCTGCGCCATTGGCGCGATACTTTCGGGGCCGAAATCGGCGCACACCTGCACCCTTGGAACACCCCGCCGCTTTCGGGCGAAGCGGGGCAGGCCTGGACTCCCTCCGAGACAATGGACGCGACGCTGCTGGACGCCAAGCTCGCTGAACTGGTGCGCATGTACCGCGAGGCCACAGGCCGTGCGCCGGTGTCCTTTCGCATGGGGCGCTTCGACCTGGGACCGAAGGTGCGCGACCTTTTGCCCAACCACGGCTTGCAGGTGGATTCGAGCATCGTGCCGACCCGCTGGTCGCCGGCCTTGCCGCAGAGCTTCCTTGCCCCCGCAGACCCCTACCCGTTGCTCACCGACGAGGCGGGGCAAACGCGGCTTTTGGAAGCGCCCATCACCCTGGTCCCGTTGCTGCCCGGCCTGCGCAAAGCAGCCTGGCGCAGCGCCGGGCTGCTTGGTCCCGGCGCTGGCGGGTGGCTGCTGCGGCGTTTTAAGACCGTGGCTGCGGCGGGAACCATCCCGGTATGGTACCCGTTGCCTTCCATGAAACTGGGTGCGCGGCTGCACCTTGCACGCGGAGGCCGCGTCATTCACCTTTTCATCCATTCCTCAGAACTCATGCCCGGAGCCTCGCCCCATGTTCCGGACGAAGCGGCCGTGGCCCACGTCGAGCGGCGCATCCGCTCCTTTATCCTCTGGCTACGGAACCACGCAAAACCACTTGGCGGGCTGCACGGAACAACCCTTGCTGGCCTGCTGCCACAGTTCCAGGAGATTCGCTCATGAACCTGCCGCGCACCGCATATATTTCGCTCTGGTTCCCTAAGCCCTCGGAAACTTTCGTGGTCAGCGAGGCCCAAACGCTGCACGCCGCAGGCCTGCCACTCACCGTGCACAGCCTCTACGGCCCCCTCAAGGCCGGGCTGGCCATGCAGCCGGAGGGGCTCCCGGTGGAGCGACTGGGCCTCGCCGCCGCCCCGCGCATCGCCCTGGCCTTTTTCGCCAGCCTGTGCACCCGGCCAATCACCACCCTGTCCATGCTTGCGCGAGTGCTGGCCTCTCCCGGCGGCGGGCTGGAAAAATACGGCGAGAACCTGCTGGCCTTTTTCTGCGGCGTCTGCCTGGCGCGGCGGTTCAAAGAGCTTGGCGTGGAGCACGTGCACGCGGCCTGGGCCAACGGCTCGGCCACTGCGGCCTGGTGCGCCGCCCAGCTTCTGGGCATCACCTTCAGCTTCTCATCCCGTGCTGGAGACGTGCATCCGCCGGAGGGCCTGCTCGGCTTCAAGCTGCGCCAAACCTCCTTCGCACTGTGCGAGTCCTCCTTCCTCGTGCCGCACCTGCGAAAATACATTCCGGACACGCCCGAAAAAGTCCACCTGCTCTACGACGTTTTGACCCTGCCTCCGGCCGCGCAAGCAGAAGTGCCCATGCGCCAGCCGATCAGAATCTGCGCCATTGGTCGATTCATTGAGACCAAAGGCTTCCAGCACCTCATCGAAGCCTTGGCCCTTGTGCGGGCGCATGGGGTGGAAGCCCAGGTGACCCTGGCCGGAGACGGCGCCTGGATGCGGCCCCTAAAGGCGCTGACTGAACGTCTGAATCTGGGTGATGCCGTGCGTTTCGTCGGCTTCCTGCCCCACAGCCAGGTGCCCGCGCTGCTGCTCAACTCAGACATTCTGGCCATGCCGAGCATCCGCAAACCCAACGGGAAATCCGACGGCCTGCCCACAGTGATCATCGAGGCGCTGCTGCACCGTGTGCCAGTGGTGGCCTCCGCACTGGCCGGCATTCCCGATTTGGTTGAGGACGGCGTTACAGGCCTGCTGACGCCAGAGGGCGACGCCAAGGCCATTGCGCAGGCCATTTTACGCCTTGCGGACGACCGGGAAGCAGCGGTGGCCATGGCTGCGCGCGGCCGAGACAAGGCGCGCGTTATGTTTGCGCCGGAGCGCTATGCCAAGAAGTTTTTTGAATTGCTGGCCACGCGCCAGTCTGGACAAAGGGCAGGGGAATAACGGAAGATCGCACAGGGGCCAGTCCTGAAGAATCTGGCGCCATACCACTGGCTCCATAAGTCTTGCTGAAATTGACGTTGCGGTCGTAACAGGTCCTGCGGCCTGCGCTGTGGAGGGACACCCTCTCCAAGGAAGCGCCCCAAAGACTCTTCGCCCCCCCCCCAGGCCGTGGGCAGACTGGTTGCAGAGCATCTTTCCGGTCGGGCGGACCACCGCCGCCCCCTGTGGACCCTGCTGGTGCTGCAACTTTGGCTGCGTAAGCACGCGCCACGCATCGTTCAGCCGCGCAAGGGCGGTCTATTCCGACAGCAGCCCCTTTTCCCGGCACCAGGTCAAAGTCTCGCTCGCGCCCTGCTCCAAGCCACGGCTCGGCGTCCAGCCCAACACGGCGCGCGTGCGGGCGCAGTCCAGAAGCCAGCCCTCAGCCAGGGCCTCGCGGCGCTTGTCCAGGGTAAGGTGGGAGGTGGGCAGCCCCAGCCCCGCGCAGAGGGTATTGCCCAGGGCAGCGGCCAGCAGCGCCCAGGAGGGCGCGCGCAGCACACGCACACGCCGCCCCAACGCCAGGCCGAAGGCCGCGGCGTAGTCCTCCCACACAAAGCTCTGCGGTCCGGCGAAATGCAGCACGCTCCCACCATCTGCGGCAGCGGTCTTGCCAGCGGCCAGCCAGGCAAGCGCCAAGCACAGGCCGTCCACCAGGTCGTCCACGTGCACGATGCTGAAACGCTGCCCCACCGGGCCGGAGGCGGGCAGGAACCCCGTACGCATGCAGCGGTACAGCGGCACAAAAGCCGTGTCGCCCGGGCCATACACCATGGCCGGACGAGCCACGGCCACCGGCCGGGCTGCGGCCAAAGCCTGCACGGCGCGCTCCCCCAGCAGCTTGGAGAGCCCATACTGCGATACGGGCGCGCTCTGGTCGGCCTCGCCCACGCCGGGCGCGGCGTTTCCCGGCCCGGCCGCAGCCTGGCTGGAAACATACAGCAACGGCGCATGCTCCGGCGCATGGCGGCGCACGCCCTCGGCCAGGGCTGCGGTCAGTTCCTCGTTGACGCGGAAAAAGCCACGGGAAGTGAAAGCCTTGGTCCGCCCGGCAAGATGCAGCACGGCGTCCGCTCCGGCCAAGGCCCCGCGCAGAAAGTCCTGATCGTCCAACGCACCCACCAGGCGTTCGGCCCCCGGCGGCAGGGGCGCTTGAACGCGCCGCACCAGGGCGCGTACGGCGTGCCCTTCTGCCAGCAGCCGGGCGGCCAGACGACCGCCGATGAAGCCCGTGGCCCCGGTGAGGACGATGTGCATGGCCCGCCCCGCCTACAGGTCCTGCCGGTAGATGCGGTAGCGCTTGTGCCGCCTGCCCCCGAACTGCTCCAACAGCGAGTTGATGGCATCGTTATCCTCAAGGGTCCAGCCCGCTTCAAGATAGTCGTACTTGGGGTTCCCGCCAACGTGCTCAATCAGATAGTCGAGCAGCACCAAGGGCAGGCCGCGCTTGCGGAACTCCGGCCTGATGCCGAACAACGTCACCCGCGTGCCCCGTATCTCGCGCCGGTGCAGCAGATACTTGAGGACGCCGCGAAGGCCCAGGGAGCCATTCAGCCGTTTGAGCAGCGGGTTCACGTCGGGCAGCAGCAGGGCGATGGCCACAGGCTCCCCGGAGTAGTTGATGACAAAGGCCAGGTCTTCATCGAGAATGGGCAGCAGGCTCTCGGCCATGAGATCGATCTCGGCCGGATTCATGGGGGTGAAGCCCCAATTATCCTTCCAGGACTCCTCAAACAGGCGGCACATGAGCTCCACATCCGCCCGCAGGGTTTTTCTGGTGGTGTGGCGCACCGAAATCTCGGCATTGCGGCGCAGGCGCTTGATGGCCTTGAGCAGCCGCTCCGGCGTCTGGTGCCCCTGCAAAAACAGGTAGGCGTAAAGATCCTTCTCTTTGGTGAGGCCGCAGCCCTCCACAAGAGCGGGGTACCAGGGCGGATTGTAGGTCATCATGATGGCGGGCGGAACATCGAAGCCCTCCACCAGCATGCCTATTTCGTAGTTGGTGGAGGGGTTGAAAGGTCCGCGCATAAGCGCGAGGCCCCTGGCGCGGCACCACTGGGCGGCGGCGTCAAAAAGCGCCTGCGCGGCTTCCTGGTCGTGCTGGCACTCAAAAAAGCCCCAGGCCCCGGCCTGCTCGCCCTGGTGCTCGATGAAGGCCGTGTCCTTGATGGCGCAAATGCGACCCACAGCGCAGCCGCCGCGCTCGGCCAAGAACAACTCGCGTTCGGCTCTGGCCCAGAACGGGTGGCTTGGCCCAAGCAACCTCTTCACTTCCTTGCGCAGCGGGGGCACCCAATTGGGGTCGGCCCCTTGTACGCTCCAGGCAACCTGGATGAAGGCGTCAAGCTCCGCAGCAGTGCGGACGCTACGCACCTGCAGGTCACTCACAGCCGCTCCCGCCTTGCCGCTGGAATCCATGACAGCGCACCTCCGGCCCGCACTTACTGCGCATCGCTAAAGCGCAGCACGGCCAAGGGCGTTTTCAGCATGATGTACAGGTCAAGCCAGAAAGACCAGTTCTTGATGTAATAGGAATCAAGCTCCACCCGCTCCGCGTACGTCAGGCGGCTGCGACCGGAAACCTGCCACAGGCCTGTCATGCCGGGGCGCACCTTGGAGACCATTTCATAACGCGCCCCGTACCGCTTAATTTCCGCCCGGACGATGGGGCGCGGCCCGATGAGGCTCATGTCGCCCAACACGACATTGAAGAGCTGCGGCAACTCGTCCAGGCTGGTGAGCCGCAAAAAACGCCCCACGGCGGTGACGCGAGGATCCTTTGGCAACTTGTGGCGTTCCTCCCAGCTTTTGCGCAGGTTCGGGTCCTCGTCCAGCACGTCCTTGAGCGCCGTAGCGGCGTTTGGCACCATGGACCGGAACTTCCAGGCGCAGAAAGGACGACCGCCACGGCCAAGGCGAATCTGCTTATAAAAAACAGGGCCAGGGCTGTTGAGCACGATGAGCAGCGCCATGAGCAGAAACAGCGGGGCAAGCACAAGGAGCAGAAACGACGAGAAGAGCAGATCGACGCAACGCTTGGCCCTGAGGCGTGTTGGGTCCAGCAACCGCTGCATCGTCTCCAGCCCAAGGTGCAGGCCCATATCCACCGGTTTGGCCCACTGGTTGCCGAAGTTCAGGCTCTCGTGCAGGATGATGATTCTTGAGAACCGTTGCTCCGCTTTTTGCAGAATGCCTCGTGCGCCGGAGCCGATTTGTGGGAACCCCAGAAAAATGAAGATGGCGTTCGACGGAACGCCAGGTTTGCTGAAGAACTCCGGGCCGTCGACCACAGGAATATTCTTGCGCATCTTGCCGGCCAAGAGGTCTTGCCGGTGGCACAAAAGCAGCACAGGCTTGAGGGAGGCATGCAGACGCTTCACCACAAGATTTACATAATGGGCTTCCCTTTTTTCGAACAGGTAGAATACCGTTGGAAAACCCCACCACGAAAACCTCGAAAAATATGCCTTGACCCCAAAGTGCGTTGCCGGAAGAAGTGCAAGGAGAAAAATGCTGGATACGATGATGACAGACCGCGAGAAGGAAAAAGGGAAGCGCACCCAGAAGGAAGCGGAGGAGAGCACGGCGAGGATGATAAGAGTCGCCAGGCTGCAAGAACGAATCTCCTGTGGTGGCGAAAGCAGGACATCGTAGCCGCCGAAGCTGGCCACGGAGAGGACGTATATGATCAGTATCGGCCAATGGGCCCAGTAGTCCTCAAGCCGGAAGGCACCACCGAGCAGATATCTGGCGTATACAACCGCAGCAAAAACGAGGGCGACGGCAAGGACGTCGCACGACACTAGAACGGCGTACATCCTCAACTGCCTGCACCTTGCGGTTGCAGTCGTCAGGGCTTCTTCGTTCTTTGCGACCATGCCTTCGACATTCCCTCACTTCAGCGTGCAGCGCGGCAACACAGAGTTCTTTCACCAGGGCGGCGAGCAGGCGCCATTTTTGTCTCAGTCGCACAGAGTTTGGCTTGGGCGTCAGGCAAAGACGGAACAGTCCAGGCCTGCCGGGCGGCCACAGCGCAATGCCCGGCAGAATTACCGCTGCCGCGTTTTGAATATGAAATCCAAGGCAGCTTCGGCCGCCAGCGCAATGCTGGATTCAACAGTATTTATGCGCAAGTCTGGCGAGCAGGGCATTTCATACGGCGCCCCGACGCCCGTGAAGCCTGCAAGCTCACCACGTTGTGCTCGCTTGTAATACGTCTTGGGATCACGGCGTTGGCACTCATCAAGCGAACAATCGACAAAAATTTCAAAAAAAGTTGGGTCAAGCCTCTGGTGCATGATGTCGCGCATGGCCTGATATGGGCAGATGAATGCGCACAGGCACACAAAGCCCTGATCCACAAACAAGCGGGCCACCTCCGATACTCTGCGGATATTCTCAAAGCGGTCTTCCTTGGAATACCCAAGATCAGAGCACAACCCACTACGGAGCTGGTCGCCGTCAAGCAACAGGCAGGGCACATTCGCTTGGCGCAAAAGCTGCGCCACGCTGCTGCTTATTGTTGTCTTTCCTGCGCCAGATAACCCTGTAAACAAATAGGCGGCACCTGTCTTACTCAAGGAACGCTCCAGTATGTAACGCGAATATCCCTGTCGAACTTTCAAGGGTATGCATAAATGTTGGCTGAAAGCGGCTTTCCCAGCCCTCTGCCGGGCAAAAAGGTTGAGCCTTGAGCCGCCCTTGCCATATGCGGCCACATGCTCTTCCGTCCTGAACATCCGCTGGAGGCAAGGCCCGCATATGGCGTAACATATATCCCAAGCTTGGCGAAAGGCCAAGCCAATAGGGGCAACGTCGCAAAAAACCTCGCATTGCTCCTGCCCAACCCAACCACAAGCGATTCTACGTATACATTTGAAACAAAGCGAGGGCAATACGCCTTTTGACAGCGAACACCATCCCCATCGGATACGGTCATGAGTTCCAGCATTGCGCACGTTGCGAATCCGCAAGTTCAAGCAACAAGACATCGCCGGGATCAGGACCTGCGCGAGAAGACTGAGGCGTGAGCCTCTGGCCGAAGCTTCAGATGGAACCCGCCAGAGACACAGGCCATTTCGCGCAGGGTATGTATAGCCGCCGCCCGCCGCACCACAGGCACGGAAGCGCTCCGCCCAGCGAAACATGGACGAAGGGCCACGTGCCTGCTACCATGCCCCGAACGCCGGGCAAAGCGCAGAAACGTGCGCGGCAACACGCACCCGATCCCGGATCAAACACGGGCAAGGATTCCCGGCCTCGGCACAAGGAGAGCGCATGACGCCTAAAGACAACAAATCGACCCGCACGGTGCTGGCCACCCTCGTGCTGCTTGCGGCGGTGCTCGGCGGGCTTTGGCTCTTCGGACGCGATCACGGCGGACAGACCGCCTACAGGCAGGCCGTGCACACAGCACAGCTGGTGCAGCAAATGGACGACGCCCTGAACGCCGCAGCCCAGGCGGAAAAGCAGGCCGTCATGGCCGAAACGGACGAGGATTCGCGCCGCTTCGCAGGCAACGCCCGCAGCGCTACGAACACGGTCGGCGCACTGCTGGCCGAGCTGAAGCAACTGCCGCAGCAAAGCCCGCAGCAAACCGAACTTTTGAGCCGCTTCGAGGCGGCCTTCGCCGAGTATCTCAAGGCGGACCAGGACGTGCTGGGATTGGCGGTGCAGAACACCAACATCAAGGCCTTGGCCCTGTCCTTCGGCAAGGCCGCCCTGGTTCTGGGCGAGCTGGAGCAGGCCCTGCGGCCCCTGCAGAACGGAGCAAGCGACAGCCAGGCCCGGCAGGCGCTGCGCGTCCTGTCCGAAGCCCTGCGCATCCAAGCCCTGCACGCCCCGCACATCATGGAAAAGACCGACCAGCGCATGGACGCCCTGGAGCAGCGCATGGCCGCCTCGGACAAGGCCGCACGGGAGGCTCTGGCGGCCCTGGGCAAGCAGCAGGCCGGGGTCAAGGCCTTAGCAATTTATGAACAATACTGGGCCTTCACAGGCGAGATTGTCGGCCTTTCGCGCCAGAACACCAATGTGCGCTCCCTGGCGCTCTCGCTGGAGCGCAAGACCAAGGTGCTGGAAAGCTGCGCCCAAACCCTGCGCGACCTGGAAAAAAACGCCCGGGAGGACATGGCCTCCAAGGCCACGCGCTAGGCCCGCAGCCCGGGCGAAGCGGAATTTGAATAGTTCAGGAGGTCGGCATGAGCGCTCAGACTGCCTTCATCATTTTCCTGGCGCTGGTTGCGCTGGCCGTGGGCGTCGGCCTCACGCGGCCCGCGCGCCGGGCGGAGGACATCGCCATAAGCAAGGCCATGACTGCGGCCCTGGCCCAGGAGTACCCCCTCAACAACTGCCGCATCGAGGTGAAGGCCGTTGACGGCGTGGTGATTCTTGGCGGCTACGCCCAGGAACGCGAGCAGGTGCGCCGCGCCGTGGAGCTTGCCCGCGCGGTCCAGGGCGTCACGTCCGTGGACGAGCGCGTGGTCATACGCTCCGGGCACTGATGAGCCGACGGGGAAAGCGCTAGGCCCCGCCCGCAAGCCCCCACCCGGCCGAGACAAGACGGCTGCGCGCGGCGTGCTCCGGCAAGATGGGGATGATGCCGCGCTCCATTGGGTTCGCGCCCGCCTCCCCCGCCAGCACCCCTTGCGCCCAGGCCTGCGTCCAGGAGGGGAAAAAGGCGGCATTGTCCGCCACGATCCTGGCCTTGGACCGGGCATCGTCGCTACGGGCGTGGACGGAGTAATTGCCTCCGTGCATGCGGTAGCTGAAGAGCGGCATGGCGACGTGACCGAAGCGGGCCCGCTTGAGCGCTAGCTGAACCCAGAAATCCCAGTCCTCGTAGCCTGTTTCGCTGCGGAAGCGCACCCCCAGGTCCCACAGCCTGCGCTTGAACAAGGCCGTGCACGGCAGGATGTTCTGGTTGGCCAGCAGGAACTTGTGGTACACGGGCAGGCGCACCTCGTGCCGTCCGTCGGCCTCCTCCAGAAAGTAGTCCGTATACGCCACATCGGCCCCGGTGGCCAAAACCTCCAGGCAGCGGGGCAGAAAGTCTGGCAGCAGCTCGTCGTCCGGGTCCAGGGTCAGCAGGGCCTGCCCACGGGCCAGCCGCAGCCCGGCATTGCGCACAGGGCCGGGCCTGCCTGTGTGGGGCAGCACCAGCACCCGGCTGGCGGCCAGGGGCATGGCGGCAAGCAGTTCGCGCGCCAGTTCCGGCGAGCCGTCGCTGCTCGCGTCATCCACCAGCAACACTTCCACACGCCCAAGGTTCATGCGCTGCCGCGCAATGGAGCCGAGACACCCAGGCAGAAAGCGGGCGTAGTTGTGGCTGGGGATGACGATGGACACCTGGGGCTGCGGGGCCTCCGGGTGCGTCATCCCTCCGGGATCGTCATACATCACGCGTCATCACCACCCTGTAGTGCGGATTGCGGACAAAGGGAGCCCCTGGACCGCGCACGGCAGCCCTTTGCAGCTTCCAACCCTTTCCTCACAGCTTATCGGCAGTCCGGGCTGGCGGATTACCCCGCCGGAGCCATAAGCCGGGACAGCGTGCCAAATCAGCCGGATAAGGCGCGCAAAAAAGCCCCCCGCAGACGCAGGGGGCTGTGGCCAAGGCGTTTCGAAACGTTGCGGCCCCAGGGCGAAGGCTCCGCAGGGGCCTGGAGCTTAATGCTTTATGACGCGGGTATACATGAAAAAGCCTATGGCCCCCAACACAACCAGCAATCCAGCGATTGCGCCAAAATCTGTAAGCGACATGATGGCCTCCACGGGCAGAGCCCGGTGTTTCAGGCAGGCGGCATGTGTCGTCCACCAGGATTGCGCCAGCCAGAAATCAGGCCGACGCCTTCGCGTAAAATCGCAACCTTACGCGATGTTCTGGCGCAGCAGGATCTTGTCGTAAAAGGCGGCAAGGTGCCGGGCCGCGTCGTACTCCCTCTTGAACTCGAACAATTTCAAGCGCCCCACGCCATGCAGCGAGCCCAACAGCATGTAGGCCAGCTCCTCCATATCCAGGGCGACAAATTCGCCGTTGCGCGCGCCGCAGCGCAAAATTTCCAGAACCCGCGCATGCAGATGCTCGTAGAAACCTGCGGCAGGCTCGCACGCGCCAACGCTTTGGTACAGAAACTGGGCATTCTGGGGCGTATCTTCCAGAAAGCGGAAATGATGGACGATGAGGGCGTGCAGGGTCTTCAGGGCGCAGCCGGACGCAGCAGGCATGGGCGCAGGCGGCAGTCCGGCCATGTACAGGGCGTCCAGTTCCTCGGCAATGGCGCGAACAACGCTTTCCTTGTCCTTGAAGTAATAGAACAAAAGGCCCTTGGCCACGCCCGCTGCGGCGGCAATTTCCGCTGTGGTGGTGGCCTTTACGCCCTTTGCGGCCACAAGGCGCTTTGCGGCGTCCAGCAAGGCGCGGCGATTGTCCATGCCCTTCCCCCGTCTTTGACCGTTTGGTCAACCTGACCGGATGGTCAACCTCTTTTGCGGGCATGTCAAGACCTGGGGTGCGTGGGGCGCACAAGGCGGGAAAAACATCCGCCAACGCAGGCGCGGCAAGTTCACGGGTGCGGGGCTGGGTCGGAACGCCCCGCGCCGATGCGAGCTTGCGCAGGGGACGGGCGCGCTGTCATAGGCGGCGCTTTTGCGCTGGGGCCAAGCAGGCCGCGAAAAGCGGTTGACGCCTCCCCCCGGGCCTGGGTAGCTTGCGCCATGCGGATGCAGGCGGGAGCGCCCCGCCGCCCGTGCAAGCCCGGCCCGCCCGGCCCTGCCGCCAGCACCACCCGGCCCTGCGCCGGTAAACATTTTGGAGATGCCCATGCGTTGCGCCTGCCTCAATTGCGGCTTCATCTATGTTCCCGAAACCGGCGACCCGGAGCGCGGCATAGCCCCCGGCACCGAGGCCAGCGACCTGCCCCCGGAGTGGACCTGCCCCAAGTGCAAGTCCGACCAGGACTGCTTCGCCATGATGGAGGACGACGACGAATAGCCGCCGGGCAGACTTGAGCACGATGCGCAGGGCGAGCAGCGCGCCAGGCGAGACCCGAGGCGTCGGCTCAGGCCGTGGGTTCAGGCGTAGGGTTCAGGCGTAGGGTTCAGGCGCAGGGCTAGGCGTCGGCCCAGGCGATGGGCTAGGCGATGAGGTCGAGCACGTGCCCGGTGGTCTGCTCCACAGTGCGCAGCATGGTCGCATTAGCGGAAAAAGCACGCTCCGTCTGCATCAGCCCCACCATTTCGCGGGTCACATCCACCCCATTGAGCGCGCCTGCGGCCAGACTGCCCGTGAGGCTGCTCATCTGCCCGCCCGCCTCCACGGAGCCAGCTCCCAATTCCCCGCCCTGAGCGGTGGTGACGGCCGCCACCTGCACGCCCTGGCCGCCGGGGCCATCGGCCAGCGCCACCTGCTGGGGCTGGTAGCCCTCGGTGGACACGTTGGCCACGTTGTGCGCCGTGGCGTTCAGGGAAACCCCGAAGGCCGAGAGCGCCTGCGCGCTGGAAGAGCCGTCGATCACCATGCCCTGCCTCCCGAACCGCTAGGCCGTGTAGTCCACAATGCGTCCAAGGTATGCTTCCGTGTAGTCGTGCGCGGCCAGGTTGGACGCAAAGGACTGGTCCAGCTGGTTCAGCATTTGCGATTGCGCGAGCTGTTCCTGCGGGGTGCCCGTAATGGTGGCGGCCACGGGGAACATCATGCCGGAATCGTAATCCGTGGGGCTGCCGGAAACCGTCAGGGGAAAGCCGGGGCCGTCGGAAACCGTGGTGTTGGTGCTCAGCTCCACGATGTCCAGAAGCGGCGGCGCGGCGCCGCCCAAATGGTCGGCCCGCTCGCGCGGCTGCTCGCGCTGGGTGTCCTGGCTGGCGTTGACGATGCTCTCCGAGGCCGACATGGCCGAGAGATCGAGGGGCGTAACGCCCAGCGCGTTCCAGTTGGAATCGATGCTCATGGCAGTTCCCCGCCGCCCCGTATCGGGGTGGACGATACGAACCTACGCCGGTTTCGCCGCGCTTTCAATAGCCGCCTGGGCGGAATGCCCGTGGATGGACTCGAAGCTCTCCACCTCCACCTTGAACCAGGTGATGCGTTGGTGCTCGGACAAGCCCTTGGCCGCCGCGCGGACAACATCCTCCACAAAGGCCGGGTTGGCGAAGGCGGCCTCGGTGACGAACTTCTCGTCCTCGCGCTTGAGCAGGGTATACACCGGGGAAGAGCCAGAGCGCTCGGCGATCTCGATCAGGTCCTCCAGCCACAGAAAGCCCTTGAACTTCGCCTGAATGCGCACGCTGGTGCGCTGGCTGTGCGCGCCCTCGTCGCTGATGGCCTTGGAGCAGGGGCACACGGTCATCACCGGCACGTCCACGGCCAGGGTGAAGTCCAGGCGGCCGTCCTCGTACGCGCCGATGACCGAACAGGGGTAGCCCATGAGACCTTTGGCCCCGCTCTTGGGCGAGGACTGGCGCAGGAAGTAGGGGAAATCAAAGCGGGCATAGGCGCGCCGGGCTTCCAGCCGCACGGAGATGTCGGACAGGAGCTTTTCCAGCGACGAACGCGAGAGTTCCTCCTCCCAATTCTCCAGGGCCTCCACAAAGCGGCTCATGTGCGTGCCCTTGAAGGCTGCGGGCAGGTCCACGGCCAAGTCCACGCGGGCCACCGTGTGCTGCGTGCCGGACTGGCGGTCGCGCACCACCAGGGGCAGGTGCAGGTCCTTCACGCCCACGCGGTCGATGGGCATGTGCACCGAGGCGGGATGCTTCTGAACGTCGGCCATGGCCTCCTGGGCCTGTGCGGATTCCTGAATCGCGGACACTAATCGATCTCCTGGCCGGTGGTGGTGAGCACAAGGTGCCCGTGCTTCACGCCCTTGGTGGAGATGAGCTTTTGCCCCAGGGCCTTGATGATTTCGGCGGAGCCTTTGAGCACCAGCACTTCCAGGCAGTTGTGGTGATCCAGGTGCACGTGCATGGTGGAAAGAATGACCTCGTGGCTGTCGTGCTGCAGTTCGGTAAGCTTCTGCGCCAGGCCGCTGGCGTGGTGGTCGTACACAAGGGTCAGGGTGCCCGCCACCTCGCCGTCGGAGTCCTCCCACTGGCGCTGCACCAGCATGCTGCGAATGAGGTCGCGGATGGCCTCGGAGCGGGTCTGGTAGCTCTTTTCCTTGCAAAGCACGTCGAACTTGTCGAGCAGATCGGAGTCCAGCGAGACGCCGAAACGGATGGTCTCTCCCATGGTCAGCCTTCCTTATTTGCGTGATTATCGTCGCTGCGGGTTATCTCCAGCAGGCGCACGGTCATGTTCTGGCCGCTCTGGGCCACCCGGTCCGTAAAGGCCACGGCCACGCGCCAGCCCTTGGCTTGCAGGCGCTCAGCCACCCCGGCGGAAACGCTCCGCTCCGGGTCGGCTATGAAGATTGCGCCGCCGGGAGCCAGGGCGTGTTCCAAAAACGCGGCCACGGGCTCGAAAAACCGGCGTTCGTACAAAATGTCCGCGCCGAGGATGACCTCCGCCCCGCCCTTGCGCACGGCGGGCCGCCGCCAGTCCATCACCGCGAACACGGGGTGGGCCTCGCCCGCGCGCAGGTTGAGCCCCGCGTTGCGCCGGGCGAACACCAGGGCCTCGGGCTCGTAGTCAAACGCCAGCACCCGCGCCCCGGCCGCAGCAGCCACCAGGGCGGGCAGCCCCAGGCCGCAGCCGGCATCAAGGCAGGCGCGCCCGGCCACGGCCTGCGGGTTGCGGGCGATGAACCGGGCCAGGAGCACTGCGGCGGGCCAAAGCTCCACCCAGTAGGGCAGGCGCTCGTCCTCGCCCCAGCCGGGCACGCCCTCGCCCATGGCCGCCCACAGGCTCTCCAGGTCCGCCGGGCGCGAAAGCCGCCACAGGCGGCCCGCCACCTCGGCCTCCACAAAACCGGCCTGGGGCGCTGGGGAAACGGTGCGTGCTGTCATGCCGGGCTTTCGGCTCCTGTCTGGGAATATACTCAATCTGCGGCTTCAGTCAACGATTCGTGCCACGATACGCAGCACGCTTTGGCCCTGCCGTGCGCTGGTGCGCGCCTGCGGAGCGGAAATGTCCGCCGGGCACCAGTACAAGGCCGCTTTGGAGCCGTGCGCTGGCGCGCGCCTGCAAAGCGAAAAGGCTAGGAATTGTCGTCGCCGCCGCCGAAGCCGGAATCGCCGCCGCCGCCGCCGAAGTCGCCGCCGCCGCCGGTAAAGCCGCCATCGCCCCCGCCAAAGCCGCCGCCGGGCCCGCCGCCCGGTCCGCGCCAGCGGCTGGACAAAAGCCCCAGCAGCATGCCGATAAGAAACGAGCCGCCACGGCCATCGCCCCCGCCAAAACCGCCAGGGCCGTCAGGGCCGTCCGGTCCATAGGGCCCAGCCTGCCCGGCGCGCCGGTGGAACAGGGCGAACACCAGCACCACGGCCAGCACCAAAAGCCCCAGCGTCAGCCAGGAGAACCCGCCCGACTGCGGCTTCTTGGCGGGCGCGGCCAGGGGTGCGGCGGCGGTCTGGTTCGCCGCGCCCTCGGCTCCGGGCGGGGTTAGCGCGGTCTCGATTGCGGCCACGCTTTCGGCCAACCCCTGACCGAAGCGCCCGGCCTTGAAGTGCGGCACTGTCACGTCGCGCTGAATGCGCTTGGCCAGCACGTCCGGCAGGCGGTCCTCAAGGCCCCGGCCCACCTCGAAACGCACGCGCGCCTCGGCCTTGGCCACCAGGATGAGCACCCCGGTGTTGCCGCTTTTGGCCCCCACGCCCCAGGCGCGGGCCACCTTGTTGGCGTAGCCGGAAATGCTCTCGCCCTTCAGGGAGGGCACGGTGAGGATGACGATCTGATTGCCGGTGGCCTCGGCGTAGCGCCGCAGCTCCGCGCCGAGCTTGTCCTTCTCCGCCGGGGGCAGCAGGCGGGCGCCATCGACCACCCACTGCCCGCCGTTGGCGGGAATCTCCAGCGCCTGCGCGCTGCCAACCCCCAGGGCAAGCCCCCCGGGCAGCGTGAACGCCGCCGCAAGCGCCAGAAAAAGCAGCGCTATGCAGAAGGCGAAACGCCTCACTTCGCCTCACCACCAGCGGCGGCCGCAGGAGCAGGCGCGGCGGGCGCAGTCGCGCCAAAGCTCACCTTGGGCGCGGCGGCGGCGGCTTCCTCGGCCTGGAACACCTGCCGCTCCTTCACGTGGGACATGAGCGCATTGACCAGGCTGCCGGGGAAGGTGCGAATGCGCACGTTGAGCGCGGTGACGGCGGCGTTGTAGTTGTCACGCTCGATCTTGATGCGGTTCTCGGTGCCCTCAAGCTGGGCCATAAGGTCCTGAAAGTTCTTGTCGGCCTTGAGGTTGGGGTACTGCTCGGAAACCACCATGAGCTTGCCGAGAGCTGCGGAGAGCTGGCCCTGGGCCATGTTGAACTCCTTCAACTTGGCCGGGTCGGACAAGGTGCTGGCGTCGAGCTTGATCTGCGTGGCCGAGGCGCGCGCGGCGATGACCGCCGTCAGGGTCTGGTTCTCGTGCGCGGCATAGCCCTTCACGGTCTCCACCAGATTGGGGATGAGGTCGAGCCTGCGCTGCAGGGCGCTGTTCACCTGGCCCACCATCTGTTCAACAATGGCGTCTTGGGTGATAATGCCGTTTGAAGTGGACACGAGGGACGTGCCCCCCAAAATGATGACGCCAGCCAGGATGATGCCGATTATGGCCAGGGGTTTCATCGAGCTTCCTCTCACAATGCTGTGGGCGGGCGTTGCCGCCCGCGCCTGGTTTTCACACTCTGCGCAGATGTGGGCATTTGGGGCGGTTCTGTCAAGTGCCCCTCGAAATTGCAGAATGATATTCTGACGTTTCAGCGGAACTTGACCTAACGCCCCAAAGGCGCGAAAGAATTTTCGTCGAAGCGCACGTTCCACTTCAGGGTTTTCATTCGCGCAAGGTAATGCTATTGAGCTTCACCCCGTAAACAACCTTCCTGAACGGAGGATATTCTGATGATTCCGAACGATCTCAAGTATGCCAAGAGTCACGAGTGGGCCAAGATCGAGGGCGACGTCGCCACCGTTGGCATCACCCATTTCGCCCAGGAGCAGCTGGGAGACCTGACCTTTGTGGACCTGCCCAAGGTGGGCGCCACCCTCGCCGCCGGGTCCGAAATGGGCTCGGTGGAGTCGGTCAAGGCCGCAAGCGAATTGTACTCGCCGGTCAGCGGCCAGGTCATCGAGGTCAACGCCGCCCTGGAGAACGCGCCCGAGGCCGTGAACCAGGACCCCTACGCCGCAGGCTGGATGCTCAAGGTGAAGCTGTCTTCCGCCCCGGCGGACCTGCTCGACGCGGCCGCCTACGCCGACGTTTGCGCCGCCGAAGCCCACTAAGGCTATTCCCACAAGGAGAAGTCATGCCCTACGTTCCCCATACCCCGGAGGACATCCGGCGGATGCTGGGCGTCATCGGCGCGCCCAGCGTGGCGTCGCTCTTTGACGAAATCCCGGCCGCCCTGCGTCCCAAAAGCTTCGACCTGCCCGCAGGCAAGAGCGAAATGGACGTGTTGGCCCACCTGGAGGCCCTGGCCGCCAAGAACGTCAGCGGCCAGGTAAGCTTCCTGGGCGCCGGGTTCTACGACCACCACATCCCGGCCGCAGTCGACGCGCTTTCCATGCGCAGCGAGTTCTACACGGCCTATACCCCGTACCAGCCCGAAGCCAGCCAGGGCACGCTGCAGGCCATCNNAGGCCATCTTCGAGTACCAGACCGCCGTAACGCGGCTGACCGGCCTGGCCTACGCCAACGCCAGCGTGTACGACGGCGGCTCCGCCCTGTTCGAGGGCGCCATGATGGCCGTGCGCCACACGGGCCGCCGCAAGCTGATCGTGTGCGAGGCCGTGAGCCCCATCTACCGCGTGATGCTCGGCTCCTACACCTCCAACCTGCACCTGGAGCTGGTGACCGTTCCCCACAAGAACGGCGCGTGCGACCTTGCGGCGCTCACCAGCGCGCTCGACGCCGACACCGCCGCCGTGGTGGTGCAGAATCCCAACTTCTTCGGCACCATCGCCGATTTCAGCGCGCTCTTCGCCGCGGCCCGCGCCGCTGGCGTGGTCAGCCTCATTTCGGTGTACCCGGTGCTGCAGGCGGTGTTGAAATCCCCCGGGGAAATGGGCGCGGACATAGCCGTGGCCGAGGGCCAGAGCCTGG